>PLZN01000351.1 GCA_003152195.1 Acidobacteriaceae bacterium | reverse complement strand
ACAAAGTTCGGCTGCATCGCCTGCGTGGTTTGTCCTCCGCCCTCGGCCATTCCCACTTCGCTGGCCACCGTCCACAAGTCTTCGCGGTTATAGAAGACCTCGGGATTGGTCATGTGGTAAAGGCCGTAAACTTCAGCCTGCAACTTGAGCAGCGCCTCCGGGTAGCGGACGTGATTGCGCAGGTCCGCCGGCATGGCTGCGGCATCTTTGAACAGGCTGGGAAAGACGCGGCTGTACGCCGCTATGATGGGATCGGTTGTGTCGAAGACGTAAAAGGTCGTCGTGCCGTCGTAGGCGTCAATGACCGCTTTGACGCTGTTGCGCATGTAGTTGATGGAACGGCCGCCGAATCGATAATGCGTGGCATAGGGATAGTTTTCAGATGTGGTGAACGCATCCATCATCCAGAAAAGTCGTCCGTCGTCGCCGAGAACAATGTAGGGGTCCTGCTCGAAAGTGAGAAACGGCGCCAGCGTCGCCACACGCTCGCGCACGTTTCGCCGCATCAAGAGACGGCTCTCGGAATTGACATCGTCGCTGAAAGGCAACTTGGCCAGATCGCCGCGATCAAAGGCCAGCAGGATGCGGCGAAGGAATCCGCCTACCTGGATGCCGCCGTTGCCCTGATAGGAAGTAAGGTTGTTCGCGTCACCTTGCGGGTAATTGAATTCCTGCTGCTTGGTCTTCACATACACGTCGGTATTGGTCGATTCGCCGAAATATATCTCTGGACGGGTGACTTTGAGACTCGCCACAGTGCTTTGGACAGGCATGTTGCTCAACAATAGCGTCGGCAAGCCTTCGGATGTGAACCCATTCACAGGGTTCATCGTGATCCCGTAGCCATGGGTGTAAATCAGCTTTTCGTTGATCCAGTTGCGGCTGCTCTCAGGAAGCTTTTCGACGTTCAATTCGCGCGCTGCGAGCATCACCTCGCGCGTGTCGCCGTCGATCTTGTAGCGATCGATATCTATGTCGGGAAAGTCGTAGTAAGTGCGAATCTCCTGAATCTGGCGCAGAGTATCTTGCAGCGCATGCCAGTCCCACAGGCGGATGTTCTTTAGCGTGACCTGATTGTTGGCGGGGTCGGTGGCATCGACGGTCGTTTCGGCGGGGAACTCGCGCTGCATGAACCGGTCGAGCCCAAAGGCCTGCCTGGTCATCTGGATATTATCGGCAATGTACGGTTGTTCCCGAACCAGTTCATTCGGCTTCACCAGAAAGCTGCTGACATACCAGCCGATCACACCGACCGCAACATAGCAGACGACGACGGGAACGAAGGCCGCGATGAGCCAGCGCCCGCGCGGCGACCACAGCCCGGCAACAGCGGCCACAAGGGCTCCGAAGACCAGTGCGGCACATACGACCAGCATGCCGGTCAACGTGACATGCGCGTCTGTATAGGTGACGCCGTCGAAGATGGTGTGATGCTCAAACAACTGCGTGAAGCGGCCAAGATAAGTTCGCAAGGCGACAACCAGCAGCAGAAACGAAACGCAGAGAGAGAGCCCGCGCCAGGGCAGCGGCACATAGTTGGCGCGCCGCTCTGTGAGCACGCGCGACCCGCCACTGATGAGGATGAACAAGGAGGCGGCCAGGCAGATTACCACGGCGATGGTCAGCAACCAGCCGGCAATGAGGTTCCATGCAGGCAGTGTGAAGAAGAAGAAGTTGAGCGGCAATCCGAAGATGGGATCGGCAACGTTGGCAGCGGTCGTCGGGGCAAACCAGAAAAGCGCCAGCGTGGGCCACTCGGCAGCCATGGCGCCCCCCGTGGCGAGAGCGATGAGCAGCGAAACGCCAACCGCAACGACGCGCAGGACAGGCTTTACTGAGAAGTTCACCTGTTGCCCGCCGATGGTGATGGTGCGGTCGATTGGCAAATCGTCGAGATGCGCTCGCTTTAGCAGGGCAAACGCTCCGTAGAGGATGACGAACGTGGCCACCGCGAAGGCCGCGAAGATTGCCCACTGCAGGGTCAGTGTCCTCACGAACACGTCCCCGTAACCGAGCGACCGGAACCAGAGCAGATCCACGCAATACGACAACGCGGTCCGGCCACCGAAGACGATGACGGCAAGGACGGCGAGGATGACAAGGAAGCGACGGCGACGCCGCGGCGGATGCGGTAGCGGCCAGTCGATGGAATCGGGCATTGCTCCCCATTCTACCAGCGGTCCTGTTTGTCAGAGTTGCAGGCGACAGTATTGTACCGTGCCGGAAAAGGTCTTCACCCCGCTGAAGTGAATCGGATGCATAAAGGGTTTTGCGGCCTCCTCTCCGATGAAGGCCCAACTGAAACTGGCACGGGGGGCGGCATCGTGCTCCCCGTGCCAGTTGGGTCAGGAAAGCGACGGATCAAGCCTCGGTGCTAAACAAATCTTCGGATTAGCCGATTGTCAAAAGAGACACTGCGCAAATCAGGAGCCCTGAAGGGCGCAATCGGCCTCTTTGGACGCCCTATCACGTTTTCAGTTCGGCGCAGCCTAGGATCTTGTGCATAGAAAAAGGTATCAGGAACAGAGGAACTTCGCAGGTTGGCGCAGTCTTTTGGTGGCAGCTTCTTTGCTCGCGTTTCCCTGGGAAATCTTTTGCTGCGCTGCGCCATCGAGCGCGCCGGCGGAGTTGTCTCCTATCTTGATCGGGGTTTCGAATGTACAGACAGGTCCCGCGAGCATTCTCGGGCAGACCCTGCTTCTGGGATCAACGGCGTATTTCAACCTGGTCAATCAGAATGGCGGCATTCGCGGCCGGAAAATCTCAATCCTCCTCAAGGACGACAAGTATGAACCGGATCCTGCTGTCCAGAATACGAATGAACTGATCGAACGGGATAAGGTGTTCTTCCTCTTCGATTATGTGGGCACTCCAACGCTCACGCGTGTGCTTCCTTTGTTGAAATACTACGAGAAGGAAGGAATCGTGAACGTAGCGCCATTCACCGGCGCCGACCCGGAGCGCACGCCGCCCTATGACAGGTTTGTTTTTAACATACGTGCTTCGTATCGCGAGGAAACACGTGCCTTGGTTCGCTATCTTTACCACCAGGGTTATCGACGGATCGGGTTTCTAGGCCAAGCCGATGCTTACGGCAAGAGTGGCCAGATCGGAGTGAAGGCCGCTCTGGGCGAGTATGGTCTCAGGATCGTGAGCAGTGTGACCTACCCGCGCAACCAGGGCTTTGAAACACCCATGACCGTGCAGGTGAACCTTCTGCGCGAGGCGGGCGCCGAAGCGGTCATCGCGGTGGGAGTTTATGGCCCCTGTGCGGCTTTTGTCCGCGATGCGCGTCTGGCCGGTTGGAATATTCCTGTTGCCAATGTCAGCTTTGTGGATCCGGCTGTCTTGTTGCAGAAGCTTACTCAAACGTCGAAGCAGCTTGGAGTGGACTTGACGGCCAACCTCATCAACAGCCAGGTGGTTCCTTTGCCCGAGGATGTCCGCTATCCCCTGGTCGTCGATTATCGAGCTCATAATCGAGCTGAGAGCTATTCCGGCGTGGCTTTAGAAGGATGGCTCAACGCCGTGGTCGTAACCGAGGCGCTGCGCCGGGCAGGACCCAACCCGTCGCGTGAAGATTTTATCCACACGATGGAGTCGCTGCACGATTTCGATCCGGGGCTGGGTGTCAAACTGGAGTTTTCCTCCGCGAGCCACCAGGGCTTGCATAAAGTCTGGCTTAGCCAAACTGTCAATGGGCGATGGCTGCCGGTAGAGACACCATGAGGAGCATTTCATGGAAGTTTGCACTCCTGCAGCTGGTCTGCGCCTCACTGGTCGTCGTCATCCTCTACGTGTCATTGGACTGGCAATTCTCGCCCCGCGTAACACAGAGCTTCGTAGCCCAGTGTCAGGTTGTCACCGCCGGGTTGGCGCAATCAGTGGAACCTTCCCTGGTGGCAAGAGATATTACCTCTACACAATCGGCAATCGACCAGATGCGGAGTATCCCGGATGTGAAATGGGCCTACATAACAGCGCCCAATGGCGAGGTGCTGGCCGATACCTTTGTCCCCGGATTTCCCGGCGAGCTGAAGCGGCCAATATCAACGGTGAACGACTATGCCTGGATCAGGCTGAACGGCGAGCAAATCCCAACACTGGTGATCCGGAAAAGAGTGCTGGCGGGCATTGTGGGCACGGTCTGGGTCGGATTCAGCCAAGCACAGCTGGTCTCCTCGGTCCACGCCATGGAACGCGCAATCCTCTCCCAGATCATTCTTGTCATGCTGGTCGTGTCCTTCATTTTCGGCGTAGTGACCCGACGCATCGTCGCTCCCGTTCGCTCCCTCAAGCAGGCGGCCCAACTGCTTGCCGGAAACGCGGGCGAAACCTTTCGTTCGCTGCCTGTGCAATCCGACGATGAGCTTGGCGATTTGACGCGAACCTTCAATAGCATGGCCAGCGAAGTTTGCGAGCAGCGCGCGACACTGGAAGCCCGGGTCCATGAACGAACCGAGATGCTTTCTCGCACCAATGCAGGACTTGCCAAAGAAATTGGCGAGCGTGAGCGCGCCGAGGCCGCGCTTCGCGAGAGCAGCGAACTGATCACGCTCCTGCTCGAGTCCGCACCCGAAGCTATCTACGGCATTGATCTAAAGGGTAACTGTACTTTCTGCAACCCAGCCTGCCTGCGCATGACAGGCTATCAGGAGGCTTCCGAACTGCTGGGCAGGAACATGCATCAAGTCATCCATTATGCGAGACCGGGCGGAGCCCCTTACCCGATCGAAGAATGCGGCATCTACGGAGCCTACTCCAAGGGGCTCAGCGCTCATGGGGATGACGAGGTGCTCTGGCGCAAGGACGGAAGCAGCTTCCCGGTCGAATATTGGTCGCATCTGCTCCACCGGAACAACAGCTTGATCGGCGTAGTCGTAACCTTCGTCGATGTCACCGTGCGAAAGCAGGCGGAGGAAGCCATGCGCAACGCCAAGGAAGCAGCCGAAGCAGGCAGCCGCGCCAAGAGTGAATTTCTCGCGAACATGAGTCACGAGATTCGCACACCCCTGAACGGCGTGATCGGAATGACCGAGCTGGCACTGGGAACCGACCTGACCCGCGAGCAGCGGGAATATCTCGAGACGGTCAAGTTGTCGGGAGACGCGCTGCTCAGCGTGATCAATGACGTTCTGGACTTCTCCAAGATTGAAGCGGGTAAATCCGACCTGGAAGTCAGTGACTTCAATCTGCGCGATAGCCTGGAGACCACATTGAGGACCTTCGCTCTGCGCGCATCCGAAAAGCAGCTGGAGCTTTTGTGTGACATCGACCAGCACGTACCGGCGATTGTGCGGGGGGATCCCTTCAGGCTTCGGCAGATCCTCGTTAACCTGCTTGGCAACGCGATCAAGTTCANNTTCACCCAGGCGGACAGCTCGACTACGCGGACCTATGGAGGGACTGGACTGGGACTGGCTATATCGGCTCGCCTGGTCAAAATGATGGGCGGAGAAATCTGGGTGGAGAGCGAACTCGGCCGCGGCTCCCAATTTCACTTTACTGCGCGGCTCGGCGCCGCCGATGGCAGCGCAGCCGTCATGCATCCTATGATCCCATCAGATATATCGGATGCGGCCAGGGTCCTCATCGTCGATGACAACCGTACCAATCGTGGCATCCTTGAAGGCTTACTCAAGAACTGGGGGATGACGCCAGCCTCGGTTCAAGGCGGAGAAGAGGCGCTTTCGCAACTGCGGGCGGCGCGCGAATCCGGAGATCCGTACAAACTTATTCTCATCGACCTGCACATGCCGGGGATGGACGGCTTTGAGCTGATCGAACGTATTCACCAAGGGCCGGGCACGGCTCTGGCGACGATTATGATGCTCACGTCCGGAGGCCAGCGTGGAGAAGCGGCGCGATGCACCGAATTAGGCGTATCGGCGCACCTGTTGAAGCCAGTGCGTCAGTCGGAGTTGCATGACGCTATCCGCCGGGTGACCGGCGGACGAGAGCCCGCAGCAGCTCCGATCACGCGGCCCTCCCCTGAGCTGGCCCGCAAGCCCGCCGATTCTTTGCGCGTGCTGCTGGTAGAAGACAATGCAGTCAACCAGAAGGTGGCGACGAGATTGCTTGAAAAACGAGGGCACCGGGTGGTAGTCACCGCGAACGGCAGAGAGGCTCTTGCCGCACTCGAGGAGGACACCTACGATGTCGTTTTGATGGATATGCAGATGCCGGAGATGGACGGCTTCGAGGCGACCCGGACTATCCGGGCGATGGAGAAGGGCACCGCGTTGCATCAACAGATCGTCGCCCTAACTGCGCATGCATTGACCGGTGATCGGGAGAGATGTATGGAAGCGGGCACGGACGACTATCTCACCAAACCTATACGTCCTCGGGAACTCGACGAGCTTCTCGAAAGCTGCCTGCAGCGAGTGGCAGGAAGCCGTCAAATCTAAAGTGAAAATGTTCTAGTCCCGGAGCGTTCGTTGCCAACTGCCACCCGGCAAATTACGATGATGCAGTCATGCTCACTCGGCGTAGCTTTCTGGAATTGTCCGCGGCTGCCTTGCCGGCATTTGCGCACCCGCTATGGGGGCAAAGGCATTTTCCCATTGGGCTTCAACTCTCTACCCTGACGAAGATGGCCAAGGCGGACCTTCCGGGCACCCTTAGCCAAATCCATGCCATTGGTTACCAGGAGGTTGAGCTCACGCCCGTGGCCTACACACTTCCGGTAGACCAGCTACGCAAGGTTGTTGCGGCTAGCGGATTGAAAGCTCCGAGCGGCCACTTTGAATACACCGACCTCTCCGGGCAATGGGACTACGCCAAAGCTTCCGGCATCAAGTGGGTCGTTTGTCCCATGCTTCCGAAGCCGCAGTGGACCTCGGCCGGCGGCTTCCATACCGCCGCCCACCAGTTCAACGAGTGGGGCAAGCGCGCACATGATATGGGCATGCGCTTCGCTTTTCACAATCACGATTATGAGTTCCGCCAATTCGATGGGACAACGGGTTACGACATCCTGTTGAAGGAAACCGACCCAAAATTAGTTTTCTTCGAATTGGACTGCTATTGGATCACACAGGCTGGGCTTGATCCCCTTCAGATGCTCAACCGGCTAGGCAGACGTGTCCGCATGCTGCACATCAAGGACCGGAAGCCCGGCTTTCCCTCATCTAACGATATGAGCCAGAGTTCGGCGCACTTCACAGAGGTCGGCGCCGGCAGCATCGATTGGCCTCCCATTCTGGCCGCAGCCAGGAAACTCCAAATTGAACATTACTTTGTCGAGCAGGACCATATTGATGGGCCGGCCATCGAGAGCATTCGCGCCAGCTATAACTATCTGCGGAAGATCATGCAGTGACAACGGGCATTAAGGTATTTTTTTCACTCGACACGCAAGGCCCCCATGGGGTCCAGCCTGGAGGCGCGGGTGGCGGGCAGCCACACGGCCAGCAGCGCTACTGCCCCCAGGATGACCGGAACAGTTACAAATACGATCGGGTCCCAGGATTTCACCCCGAAGAGGACGCTGGCGAGGAGGCGGGTAAGTCCAAACGCTGCGCAAACTCCCAGAATCACCCCCGCGATTGCCAATTGCATGCCTTGCCAAACGACAAGGTTGCGAATCCTGGCGCGGTCCGCTCCTAAAGCCATGCGAATGCCCATTTCCTGCGTGCGCTGCTGCACCGAGTAGGCCATGAGACCGTAAATGCCGATGGAAGCGAGAACCAACGCGGAGGCGCCGAAGATGGAGAGCAGCAGCATGTTGAGGCTTTGCTGCGCGGTGGAGCGGACTACTACTTCATCCATCGAGCGCACGCGGGCGACCGGAAATCCGCCGCTCGCCTGGCGCAACTGCTCAGTTACCGCGGAGATGAACTGGTGCGGTTCGGTGTGGGTGCGCACCAGCCACACCACCGGCCCAATGCGCGCATTGAGCGCAGTCATACCGTCAGGAACCTGGGCCTGGGGAACGATCATCAGGGGACGTGGATCACGATTCAGTCCGCCGTCGTGAATGTCGCCTACGATGCCAACGATCTGGCGGGCGGGTTCCTCGAACTCCGGTCCAACGCCCTTGCCGATGATGATCTGCTGGCCGACGGGATTTTCTTTAGGCCAGAATTTCTTCGCCATGCTGTCGTTGATAAGGACTACGCCCGGCGCCCCGGCCACATCGCTGTCGGTGAAGTCGCGCCCGCGCAGAATGGGAATTTTGAAAACATCGAGGTAGCCGGGCGAGGCGTTCATCCAGCCCGCGCCCGGTTGTTGGGTTTTGTCCACCGGCCGCCCAACAACGATAAATGGCAGACCAAAACCGCCCTCCAGCGGTAAGCAGCAAGTGGATGCCGAGGATTCAACGCCGGGGATGGCGTTCAGCCGCTCGCGGCCATTACGCACTAGTTGCGCGACTCCGGCTGTCTTTTGGAAGCGATCGCCGGTGAGCGACATTTCCAAGGTGAGAACGTTTTTTGTCCGGAAACCGGGATTGACGTTGCGCAAAGCGAGAAATGTCCGAATCAAGAGTGCAGCCCCCACCAGCAGCACCAGCGCGAGGGAAACCTCGCTGATCACCAACAGGGATCGGGCCTTGCTCTGGTGGAATCCGGTGCCGGTGCGGTTGCTGCTCTCCTTCAGGGTAGAGTTGAGGTCTGGGCGCGAGGCCCCGATGGCTGGGAAGAGTCCGAAGAGAATGCCGGTGAGCAGTGAAACGCTTAAGGTAAAGGCGAGCACGCGCCAATCGATGCCAACGGCGGCTCCATGTTCGCCGACGCGGGGAATATCTCCGGGGCTAATCGCCAGCAGAGCGCGCACGCCAAGATAGCCGAGCAGCATGCCGAGGATGCCGCCGGTGACGGAGAGCAACACGCTTTCCGTGAGCAACTGCAGGATAATGCGGCCACGCCCCGCTCCGAGCGCCGCACGGATGGCGAACTCACGTTTGCGGCCGGTTGCGTGGACCAGCAGCAGGTTGGCAACGTTGGCGCAGGCAATCAGAAGCACCAGGCTGACCGCGCCCAGCATGATCAGCAACGACGAACGCACACCGCTGACAATCGTGTCGCGCAGCGGCTCAACCCCGAATCCCTCTTGCGGACCAATCGCGTCAGGGTAACGGCGGCGGAACTGACCGGCCGCAACCTTGAGCAGCGCGTTGGCCTGAGCCAGTGTGACGCCGGGTTTGAGGCGCCCGGCTGCTAGGAAGTAGTGGCCTTGATTGCTGCTGTTGGGGTCGAACTGAAAGGGAAGGAAGATGTCTGACTCAGGGTCGGAAAGAAAGGGTTTTCCCAGGACGCCGACGATGGTGTAGGGCTCATTGCCCAGCGAGAGCGCGGTGCCGACAATGTTTGGATTGCCCCCAAACTTGCGCTGCCACAGGCCGTAACTCAGCACCACTACTTTGCCGCCGTTGGGAGAGTCTTCCTGTGGAGTGAAGGTACGCCCCAGCACCAACGGTGCGCCGAAGAGGCGGAAGTATGCTTGCGTGACGTGGATGCCGTGTACCTGCTCCGGCCGGGCGCCGGTCAGGTTGAAGCCGGGACCGCCAAAGTCGTAGGCGGCAACATCTTGAAAGACAGTTGTCTGCTGCTCCCACAGGTGAAATTTGGGAATGGAGGCGGCGTTACCATTGCCCTGAGGGGAGGTGAGCTGGAACGCGACCATGCGATCCGAGTCAGGGTAAGTAAGCGGCTTGAGAAGGACTGCGTCCACGACAGTGAAAATAGCGGTATTGGTTCCGATGCCGAGTGCCAGTGCAGCAATCGCGGCAAAAGTGAATCCAGGATTCTGGCGGAACATGCGCACTGAATGCTTGAAGTAGTCCCAGAAATTGCTCACAAGCCTGCTCCGTTTCTTGACCTGACCTTCAAATCTTAGATCAGCGCAGAAGGGTCCTGCACGCCCTGCCTGGAAGAAAATACGTAACTGGCGAAATTTGTTCCGCTCCTCTTGACAATCGAGTGGAGAAGCATAATGATTCCTCTAGACTGTCCAGGGGAGATTATCGTGCCTGAAAAATCCAGTGATCTGATCCAGGGGACCCTGGAAATGCTGATTCTGAAGACGCTCGACCTGGAACCGATGCATGGCTTCGGCATTGCGCTGCGCATTGAGCAGATCAGCAAAGGGGTGTTTCAGGTCAATCCGGGATCGCTATTTCCCGCATTCAGCCGCTTGGAAAGATCAGGACGAATCAAGGCCGAGTGGCGAACCACAGAAAATAATCGCCGCGCCAAGTATTACATCCTTACCGATCTCGGACGGAAAGCGCTTAAGGCTGAAACCCAACAGTGGGGAAGGCAGATCGCGGCGATCGCCAGAATCCTTGAAGCCTAGCGGAGGAAATATCTTGGCATTCCTGCGGAGTTTTCTGACCGGCCTAGGATCGCTCTTCCACAAGGAGCGAAGATCTAAGGAGATGGATGAAGAGTTGCGCTCCTATCTGGCAGCCGCCGTTGAAGAGAAGATGCGCAGCGGCATCAGCTACCCGGAGGCTCTCCGCGCCGCAAAGGTGGAGATGGGCAGCATGGAGGCCGTGAAACAAGAAATACGGTCGTTGGGCTGGGAGTCGACCGTGGACTCTCTCTGTTCGGATTTCCGCTACAGCCTGCGCATGCTGGCGAAGAGCCCGGGCTTCACTGCAGTCGCGATTGTTTCCCTGGCGCTCGGGGTTGGCGCCAACACGGCCATCTTCACTTTGATCAATGACCTCATGATCAAGCAACTTCCTGTTCGCCAGCCAGACCAGTTGGTTTCCTTCGGCGAACCCTCTAGTAGCGGCATTGCCGGTACAGTATCAGTGGGAACAGGGGGACTGTTTTCTTACGACTTCTGCCGGCAAATCCGGAAGCAGCAACAGTTTTTCCAAGACATCAGTGCCTCTGCCAGTTTCTCACTCCCTGCCGGTGTGCGGCTCCGCGAGAGTTCTGCAGGGCCAGCCGGCGTGGCCTTCTTCCAGATGGTCTCGGGAAACTACTTCAGCGTCCTCGGCATTGAACCGGTGCTGGGCAGGCCGATTCTCCCCAGCGATGAAGATACTCCCGGCCGCAACCCCGTTGCGGTCCTCAGTTACCACTATTGGCAAACGACCCTGGCCAGCGATCCATCTGTGGTCGGTAAGTCCATTACAGTCGATAAGCTGCCCTTCACGGTAATTGGTGTGGCGCCCAAGAGGTTCTTTGGCGTAAAGGTGGAGGCGCCGCCGCCAGACCTATGGCTACCGCTCACCATGCAGAAGGAACTGATGCAGTCCTCTTCTTTGCTGGATATCCGCAACATGTACTGGCTTCATCTGATGGGCAGACAGAATGCGGGAATGAATATGGATCAGGCGCAGCAGTGGTTCAGCGCCCAGCTTTGGCGTTACATGCGCGATCTGGAAGGACCTCACCTCACGCCCGCCCACATACGGCAGATTCAGGGGCAGATTCAGGAGATAAAGTTGATGCCCGGCGCCCGAGGGGGTTCTGATCTTCGATGGCAATACAAAGAACCGTTGCAGATTCTTATGGGTGTGGTGGTCCTCGTTCTGCTGATCGCATGCGCCAATCTGGCGAACTTTCTTCTTGCTAAGGCAGTGTCGCGTGAGCGGGAGATATCAACGCGGCTGGCGTTAGGATCAACTCGAGCGCGCATTATTGGCCAGATCCTCATTGAAACGCTCCTGCTTTCGTTTTGCGGAGGAGCTCTAGGGCTGCTGCTGGCTTTTTGGGGAACGCGTGCGCTCATTAGCTTTGTCGTGGGAGAGGGCACGTATACCGTGTTCGATCCCATGCCCGACATGCATGTGCTGGCCTTCACCTGCGGCATCTGCCTGCTGACCGGACTTCTTTTTGGGATCGCGCCTGCCGTGCGCGTCTCGCGCACAAGTGTCTCTCCTGTTCTTAAGGCAAACGCCCGCACCGCTGCGAATGGCGGGGGAGGCCGTCTTATTCCAAAGCTTCTTGTGGCCGTTCAAGTAACCCTGTCCCTGATGCTCCTGGTGGGTGCAGGCCTGTTTCTGCGGACGTTGCGCAACTTGGAGAACCAGGACTTGGGCTTTGAAAGCCGCAATCTGCTGGTTGTCCTATTCATACCCGAGGCGGCAGGTTACCAGCCGCCGCAGCTCAGCAGCCTCTATGACAAAATTCTGGACCGGGTCAACGCTCTTCCCGGAGTGCGGTCCGCGACGCTGTCCGGCGTACCTGTTATCAATCTGGGGCAGTGGGGCTCACCTATATCCATTGTGGGGTACGCCGCCAAACCAGACGAAACCGTTGATACCGGGGGCAACTATGTCGCTCCCCGGTACTTCGAGACCGTAGGGATACCTGTGCTGCTCGGCCGTCCAATTGGGCCACACGATACCGCTACTTCGTCTAAGGTAGTGGTCGTCAACCAGACCTTCGCCAACGATTATTTCCCTAACGGGAATGCTATTGGACGCAGCTTCACGATTGCCGATCCCAGGGTTCCAGGTACGTGGGAGATCGTGGGTGTCGTCCGGGACGCGAAGTACAGCAGCCCCCGTGAGGCGCCACAGCGCATGATCTACCTCCCCCTTGTCCAGGTCTCCGGTCCCCACACGTATGCTCACTCGTTGCAGCTTCAAACCGTTGGTGATCCTGCCCACGTCAGTGAGGAGGTTCGGCGGGCTCTCGCGCAAGTGGATCCCGATCTTGCCATCCTCAAGACGGAAACAATCAGCCACCAGATAAACCATTTGATGGACCAGGAGCAGTTGATTTCTCAGCTTTGCACCTGGTTTGCAATGCTGGCTTTGCTCCTCACGTCCGTCGGCCTGTACGGTGTAATGACTTACAACGTCGCCCGCCGCACCAATGAGATCGGCATCCGCATGGCGCTTGGCGCCCAGAACCGCCAGGTGCTCTGGATGGTGCTCAAGGAGTCTCTGTTCCTCCTCGGTGCCGGAATCATGCTAGGAGTTCCCGCGACGATAGCCGCCGCGCATCTGGTCGGCGCACAGCTCTTCGGCCTTAGCTCCTCAGACCCGCTCACGTTTGTGACCGCCATTCTGGGAATCTCCACCGTGGCGCTACTGGCCGCGTATTTTCCTGCGCGCCGCGCCACAAGAGTGGATCCCATGGTCGCCCTCCGCGACGAGTGACTGCGGCCTCACCAGTGCTACTTTGGGATTAGTCTGCATTTCTCACCAGATCAGAGCAATTAAAAGCAGGCCTCGATGTTCCTGGGGCGGCAGTGCAACAAATCTGCGGGTGCCCCATCCCCCCGGATTTCCTGTAAGGCTTAGTGGGTCAACAAACTTCATGCGGCTTTCCTTATAGAAAACCGCACACGCTGCCACGGCTGGGGCCGCGCAGTAGGAAATC
>PLZN01000131.1 GCA_003152195.1 Acidobacteriaceae bacterium | reverse complement strand
ATTAACTCAGGAGACTACGGCTGCTTGGCTACACGCGCCGTATCATGGAAGCGTTTAATATCGACTCCGGCCATTCTTCCTTCAGGGTCATAGACGAAGATGTCGGTAAACTTTGCGTCCCAGATAACTTCGTTGGCGCGATAGGAAGACCGGGAGTTGACGACCTGAGAAAAGGTCTCGTCCATCCCGGTAAGCAGAATCAGAAACTCAGCGCCGCTTGCGCACAGTTCCTCTTCGGTCACTCCGAAGAGCGGGCTGTCCCGATCAATGGGGTGAACTACCGTCCAGGAAAGAGGAAAGAATACTACGCTCTCACGCTCCAGGCGAAGCGGGTAGTAGCGGCGCACGGCCGTTCCGCTTGCATTGTTCTCAAAGCGCGACACCAGGAGCCGGACACGCAGGTCGATGATCTGGTTGTTGCGTGTGTTGATGATGCGGAACTGGAAGGAGCGAAGGTCGCCGAGATACGTCATCAGCGCGTTTTTGCTAAAGAGAATGTCGGCGACCGGACGTGAGAACCGGGCGAAGACGAGGCCCGTGACCACGGCCAGACCGAGGAGACTTACGACGGACTCTAAGGCGACCAGAATATTGGTAGGCAGCCCAACGGGCACTGTGCTGCCGTAGCCTATGGTCGCCGAGGTGTGAATGCTGAAGAAGAAGGCCTTCAGGAAAGGAGAATAGATGCCGGTATCAAGGGTGTTGACCAGGCCGCCTTGTCCGCACAAGACATAGCCCAGTGCGAAAAAACCATTGAGGGTGAGATAGAGGATGGCGACGAAGAGAAAAAAACGGTTCCAGGTGGTGCTGACCAGATTGGAGTAGGCCAGAAACGCATGCAGTCCGCGGCCTCTGCTCTGAACATTGAAGCTGCCGTCCCGATTGAGCAGGCGAAGCTGACGCTGCTCCGAGACGACCCTGCCGAACCCTAGATCGCTGGATGGATCATCGGCCACCCTCCGTTGCGCAGGCAATTCCTTCAGCTGTTGGTCGGTCACCAGTCTATTTTCTCAGAGCGGGCTTTATCTCGCAGCAATTGGCTGCGCTCTTTTACTACGCTGCCAACTTCCGGTGCAGCAGTGCCAATGCCATGCTAAGACAGAGAGCTGCGAGCTCCGGGTCATAGCGGTAGCCCTCGTCACGCATAAATGCGTGCGCGCCATTTACTTCCAGCCACTGGAAATTCGCGCCTACTTCGTCCAGCCGAGCCTTGATCAGGTTGCGGCCGGCGAGGGGAACATGCGGATCCTGGCGCCCCCAGATGTGCAGCAGCTCGCCCTTGATTTCACCCGCCCGCTGCAGCGAGTCATCCTGTTTGCCCAAGCCAAAGCTGTGGCTGTGAAGGTCTGTTGCATAAAAACATACGGATGCCAGCACGTCAGGGTTCATGGCCGCGCGAAAGGCCAAATGGCCGCCCATGCAGATGCCGATTGTGCCCAGGCGGCCGGTGCAATCATCCAGACCCCGGAGATAGTCCAGCAGCGCGCGCGCATCGCTGTCATAGGACGACACCGCCTTGCCGTACTTGTCGGCGTTACCTTTGTCGGAACCGGCCTGATCGTAGGCCAGCACCGTTCCTGCCGGCTCGAGCTCGTGATACACCTCCGGAACAGCGACGATGTAGCCATGGCCGGCGATGAATGCGGCAAAGCGGCGAATAGGGCCGGTAGCCTGGAAGATCTCAGAGAAGAGGATCACCGCTGGGTACTTGCCCTTGGCCGCGGGCCGGAACATATAGGTCTGCATGGGACCCGTGGGTGTGGCAAGATCAACCGCTAGCTCTTCTTGAAGGATCATAGAAACTTTCTGGGAAACTCTCCCCGGCCGGCGAACTCTGGCGTGCTTTCACGATAGGTGTACCCGGTGAAAATGACTCACACGGGGCTTTTCACCAGGAAAAGCCCCACTTCACTGAGGCCGGATAGGACACAGTAATCGTGAAACCGCTCTAGTAATGGCCCAGCGGCCGCATGGAGGATTGTATCCTCGGAGACGCTTCGAGGGAACGAACATGGATGCATCTGAATATCGACAAGCACTGATCTAGGAGAGAGTCGATGGTGATCGGTTGGTTACAGCGAGAACGGGAAGGCGGGGAATCGCACACGTCCTCAGCCTGGGCGCGAGTGGAGGCGGCGCAGCGAGACGTGCACCTGCCCTGCCTCCTGGTGCCGCAGCCGGCACATGCTGTGCTGGCGGGAGAACTGGCCGCGTGTCTGTTGCCAGCCCGGTTCGGCGAGTTACCGCCCGAGATCAAACGGGCCATTCAGATGCACGATACGGGTTGGGCCTCGAGCGACGCGCAGCAGATTCAACGGTTGCGCGGGCCCTACTCGGGCAATGCGGCTCCAATTTCCTTCGTCGCGGTTTCGCCCGGAGAAGCGATGGAGGCGTGGACGGACTCGATCGATAGTGTCGAAGCCTTAACCAAGACGGGAGCGATCATCGTCAGCCGCCATTTCAGCCTGCTTGCCCAGCATGATCAGGCTCACCACCAGCAATTTATCCAGGCGGAGAAGTCGCGCCAGCAAAGGCTCGAAGGCAGCACAGCAAAGGGTGGGGACACGCCGAAGGACGGGGATTTAGACCGGTGGACTGCGGCCCTGGGTTTCTGCGACCTGGTGTCGCTCTATCTCTTAAGCGGGCTCAGCAGGGAAGTGGAATTTCCGCTTGCCCATCCAACCTCGCCCCGGGCGCAAACGGCGCCGCGGGTGACGATGCGTATCCAGGGCCGCCACGTTCACTTCACCCCGGCGGCGGCTCGCGCCGGCTGCACGCTATCGATCCAGGCACTCAAGCATCCCGTGCCGGCGCAAGGCCCGCGTGCCGAGACGCTCACTTGGGAGGTGCGCTGAATGGCGGCCTCCCGGGGGAAAGCAGAAGCATTGGACGCGATTGTGATTGGCGCGGGAGTTGCCGGACTGGCCGCTGCCCGGACATTGGCCGAAGCCGGGCGGCGGGTGGCCCTGATCGAAGCACGGGACCGCGTGGGAGGACGGATCCACACCGTCCCGGCCGCTCATGGCGACCTGTCGGTGGAGCTTGGCGCGGAGTTTATTCACGGTCTTCCTCCGGAGCTGATCCACCTGGTCGAAGAGGCGGGTCTCACCCGCTTTGAACTGGAAGGCGATTACCGCTGCTGGCGCGAGGAACGCCGCGTAGGCCGGCTGGAGCCCTGCGGCGATCAGCGCGAGGTCAACCGGTTGTTCGACGAGCTTGGGCAGTCGGGACTCGCTCAGGATTCACAGGACCTCAGCTTCAGCGAATTCGTTGCCCAACGCGGTGTTGGACCGGAGGCCGCGGCTTGGGCGACGAACTATGTCGAAGGCTTCAACGCGGCCGATGCAAATCGCATCAGCGTCCGCTCGCTGGCGAAACAGCAGGCGGCGGAAGACGCGATCTCGGGAGACCGTCTGTCCCGCGTGGTTGAAGGCTACGCTCGGGTCCCCGCCTTTCTGCTGCGCACGTTCCTCGACGCCGGTGGCGAGTTGTTCACGTCAACGCCGGTGCGATCCATCAACTGGAAGCCGGGGTGGGTCGAAGTGACAACCGCTGCCGATCGCGTCTTGCAGGCGAGCTCGGTGATCCTCACCTTGCCTCTGGGCGTTCTGCAGGCGAGAAGCGTCGTGTTTCTCCCCCAACCGGTCGAGATTCTCGAGGCGGCCGACCGGCTCGCCATGGGGCCGGTTGGCCGTGTGGTTTACGAGTTCGATCGCAGCTTTTGGCCGCAGTCCGCCGGCCTGGAAGGCCTGAGCTTTCTGTTCGCTCCGGAGGCCACTCCTCCGACATGGTGGACGACGAGTCCCAGATCAAGCCCGATGTTGACCGGCTGGATCGCTGGGCGCAAAGCAAGCAAGCTGGAGATGGCGTCGTTGCCCGAGACCGGCCTGGCAACGCTGGCAAGCGTTCTTGGCAGCTCGCTTGGCGAGGTGCGTAAGCACCTGCTGCGCTGGCACCTGCATGACTGGCAAATGGATCCTTACAGCCTGGGCGCCTACACCTATGTCCCGCGGGGTGCGGTCCATGCTTCTGACGACCTCTCCGTTCCAGTGGAAGCGACTCTCTTCTTTGCCGGGGAGCATACCGACACCAGCGGCCATTGGGGTACCGTGCACGGGGCGCTGCGCTCAGGCTATCGCGCAGCGGAACAACTGCTCGCGGCCCGGGTGCATTAATCCTGGTCTATCTGCCACAAGCACCGTGACAGATCGGTTTCCCAAATTTTGCCGTGGGGACATGATGACAGAAACGGAGTGGGCCGGGGAGACGCGCGTAGAACGCTTAGTTCCCGGCCGGCAGCCGTTCCGTCAAAGAACGGCTGCACATAACCGCTATGAGCACATCACAGGAACTCTGATAATGGTTTAGCAACAGCAGTTAGACCAGGTCTCCTACCTTATCGGCGATGTTGCTGGCTGCCGAGCTTACGTTATCGGCTGCCGAGCTCACGCGCGAGGCTACGTCTTCTGCGACGTCTTTTGTTTTCTTGTAAACACGAGCGGCGTGCTTGCCAATATCTCCACTCGTTTCCTTGAGGTAATCGCTCGCATCATCCAGATTGCGCTTGAGTTGCTTGCGCGTCTTCTCGCCACTCTGTGGCGCATAGATGAGAGCCACAGCCGCACCGGCGGCTACCCCCAGAAAGAAAACTGCCCAGTAACGGACTACGTTCATAACCTTCCACCTTTCACAAAATCGAAAATTCGCAAATAAGTTATCCACTTGGAGTGCGTGAAGAACCGATAGGTTGCTGAGAATGGTCGCCGTAGCTGCGCAGGTTATGGCCGCCGCGACGCGAAGGGTTAACTAAGTACAGCGAATTTGCTATTGATTTTTGGAGAAAAAATCCTTAAAATAAGAGCTTTGACATGTCCCGGCGAGCAGAGCATTAGGACTTCAAAAGCCGCTGGGCAGTGTTTGCTGTCTATCTCCCCTAGAGGATAACGGATCAAATGGCAAAACGTCGCGGTAATCCCAACTGGGGCAAGCCGGAGCCGATAGGCCCGGTAGTCCCCACTGTCACTTCTTTTGAGCAGGTTGTCAAAGAATTTAAACTGACTCCCGATCAGTATGTGCGTTCCACCCGGTTGCGCGAGTGGGCCCGGCGCAACAAGAATTCGAAGTACATCCCGGAAGCGCTTCTCGAGGCTTGGGGATTTGAAATCGAATCCACGTTGTAGACGAGAAGCAGGTCCGAAGCAGGAACCCCAATCGAGTTTGGACCGCACCAAAGAAAACGCCGCCTTGAGCGGCGTTTTTTGCGTCTGCCGGCGACAGCTAGCGCGGAAAGCGATGTGACAGCAGGAATGTATCTGGCGGACAATACAGTCATGCAGGCAAAGCTGCCGTTTACCGATGTACCGGGGGCGCTTGAGGAGTTCAAGGCCGGGCGCATGATCGTCGTAGTGGACGACGAGGACCGTGAGAACGAGGGTGACCTGACGCTGGCGGCGGAGTTTGTCACCCCGGAAGCGATCAACTTCATGGCCAAGCATGGGCGCGGGCTGATCTGCCTCAGCTTGACCGAGGAGCGAGCCGACTACCTCCGTTTGGGCCCCATGACGCAACAGAATTCGTCCCGTTTTGGCACGGCATTTACGGAAACGATCGAGGCCCGGGAAGGGGTAACCACCGGCATCTCAGCCCATGATCGCGCGCACACGATTCAGGTCGCGATCAACCCGGGCATGACAGCGGCGGATCTGGCGCGGCCGGGGCATGTTTTTCCTCTGCGCGCCCGGCGCGGCGGGGTACTGGTGCGCGCCGGACAAACGGAAGCCTCCGTCGACCTGGCACGCATGGCCGGCCTGATCCCGGCCGGAGTGATCTGCGAGATCATGAACGAGGACGGCACGATGGCGCGCGTGCCNNTGCGAAATCATGAAGGACGACGGCACCATGGCGCGGGTGCCCGACCTGGTCGAATTTTGCAATCAGCACCAGTTAAAGATGCTGACCGTGGCGGAGTTGATCCGCTTCCGTCTGCAGAACGAGCGCTATATCTTCCGCGTGGCGGAATCGATTGTGCCCACCCGTTTCGGCGACTTCCGCATGATCGCGTATGAGAGCGAAGTGGACGGGGGAGAAAGCCACTTGGCTCTGGTTCGAGGCGATGTGAGCTCGGAACTCAACCCTGAACCGGTACTGGTGCGGGTGCACTCACACTGTTTGGCGGGAGATGTCTTCGGCACCACGCTGTGCGATTGCCATCAGGTAGTGCAGCGTTCCCTGGAGATGATCGCGGAAGCCGGGCGGGGCGCTCTGGTCTACCTGCACAATACGAGCAAAGGCTTTGAGATCGACCGCAGCATAACGCCGCACCGTCTCTTTCTGCACCGCGAAGAGCGCAGCGGTGAGCATGGGGAGGACCGGCATCAACGGATCCTGCGTCAGGTTGGGCTGGGCGGTCAGATACTTTCCGATCTGAACATCCGTAAGATTCGGCTGCTCTCCAATACCCGCACGCATGTGCCGGCGCTGCAGGGATTCGACCTGGAAATTGTGGACCAGGTAGGCCTAGCCATCAAGGCCAATCCGCTGCCCGCCAAGCCTGGCGCGCGCTAGACCGGTTGCGTCCTCCGACCTGGCTCTATGGGGGTAAAGAAAAGAAACCGGAGGGATCTGCGGTTTCTTTTCTCGACCCTACGTAAAGCCGCATCCGGGCATCCAGCCATGCTGAGGCATCGCCAGTCCCTAGGACGCCGGCTCGGGACTGGGCAGGCGAAAACCCCGCCGGCCCAGATCGTTCCGCAGCTGTTCTAAATTTTCAAAGAGGGCGGCATGTAGCCCAACTGCCTCTGCGCCGGCGATGTTCTTTTCCAGGTTGTCGATGAACAGGGCCCGGTCAGGAGAGACGGCCAACTTTTTTACTGTGTGCAGATAAATAGCGGGATCGGGTTTGACGACGCCAAGGTCACAGGACCAGGTGAGTTGGTCAAACTGGGCCAGCCAGGGGAAACGCGGCCGCATATACCCAAGCACTCCAGCTGGCATATTGGACAGAATGCCGAGGCGAAAGCCGGCTTGTTTGAGCTTTGGGATCCAGGCGAGCATTGCCGGATTAAGGTTCATCCACATGATGGCGTCCTGTTCGATCAGTTGGCCGATCTGCTTTGCCGTGAACCTCACACCGGTGTCGTGGGCAACGGTCTGCCAGTAAGTCTGGCTATTCAAAATGTCGGCATCGTAATCCAGACGGTGAACCCAATAGGCCTTCTCGAAAAGCTCCTCTTCTACCCCGGCGATGGTCAGCAGATTGCGATGTGCCCGCATGTCAGGCGGTCCGCTGATAACTTCACCATAGTCGAAGATCACGGCTTGCAGATCCATGCGTGGGCTCCCTGGCAGGCAAAAGTGAATGCTACGGCTATTACACCATGCACCCGGCGCCATAGCCGCCGCGGTCTGCGTGAAGGGGAGGCAACCCGGTGAGGGAAGGTGGTTCAAAAAAATTCGCCTGGTCTGCGCGCACCCAGTGGGACTTCACGGAGACGCCCTGGGCGCGTCACCTCGCGCGCTTGCGTGCCGCCGGAGCGCAGCTCTGGGATCTCACCGCCTCCAACCCGACACATTGCGGCTTCGCTTACCATGCAGCGTCGATTCTGGCTCCGCTCCAGGATCCGGTTGCCCTGCACTACGAGCCGAATCCGAGGGGCCTGCGCCCAGCCCGCGAAGCGGTAAGCCAGTACTACAGCGATCACGGCGCGACGGTCGATCCCGAGCACATTTTCCTCACCACCAGTACCAGCGAGGCCTACAGCTTCCTCTTGCGGCTGCTCTGCGATCCCGGCGACGAGGTGCTGATCGGGCAGCCAGGCTATCCGCTGTTTGATTTTCTGGCCCGTCTCGACGACGTGCACCTGGTTCCCTATGAACTCTTCTACGATCACGGCTGGCATCTGGATCTGCAGGCGCTGCGCCGCCGCGTCAACTCCCGGACCAGAGCCATTGCGGTAGTACACCCCAACAATCCCACCGGACACTTCACCCGCAAGGCGGAGCGGGCCGCCATCGAAGGATTGTGCCGCGAGCATGGCTTGGCGCTGATCGTGGACGAGGTGTTTCTCGACTACGGGATGGCTGGACAAGAGGACCAGGAGAGCTTTGCCTCGGGTAGCCATGCGGTGCCTACCTTCGTGCTCAGCGGCCTCAGCAAAGTGGCCGCGCTACCGCAAATGAAAGCGGCCTGGATCGCATGCTTCGCAGGGGAAGAGGATCTGGCTGAGGCCCTGCAGCGCCTGGAGGTGATCTCCGACACCTTTCTCTCCATGAGTGCACCCATCCAGTGCGCAATCCCCACGTGGCTGCGCGACCGGGCAGTGCCGCAACGGCAAATCAGGGAGCGCCTGGAGCGGAACCTGGCCGCGCTCGATGCGATCCTGCTACATCAGACGCTGGTTACGCGGCTTGAAGTCGAGGCGGGTTGGTATGCCGTGTTGCGGGTTCCTGGGCTGCAGCCGGAAGAGGAGACAGCGCTCGAGCTCTTGCTGGAACGGGGAGTAGTGGTGCACCCCGGCGGTTTCTTTGGCTTTTCCGGGCAGGGATGGCTTGTCATAAGTCTGCTTGCGCCCGAGACGGACTTTAGAAGGGGTATCGAGGCAATTGCCTGGCACTTCAAGGCGGACTCCCCATAGCTATACGCTAACCAGACGAACCTTAAATACACCCATCGGGGACTCCTCTCAGCCGCCCAATAGAAATGAGGGTTTGCAGGGAGGAATCAAACTTGCTACTAATACTTTCGTGTCATTCATCTCTTACTTTATACAATTGCCACAAAGACTTTCATTGCATATGACTTACTGATGAATATACATCCCGGACCGATAATCGCAACTGCACCATTTATGGTCATTTTGTGTGATGTGTTGCACCACTTAATGTTTCACATTCGGAATCCTGGTTGAAGAAAAGGATTTGATTGCTTTTCTTCCCCGATCGTTGTTTCTGGGCCATGGCCTGGCAACACCCGCGTCGCATCCGGCAGAACCACCAGGCGTTCGCGCAAGGAGCGCAAGATCTGGCGTCCATCGCCCCCGGGAAGATCGGTTCGCCCGATCGATCCGGCAAAGAGCGTATCGCCGGCTAGGAGCAAATGCTGCGCCGGGAAGTGAAGGCAGATGCTGCCCGGCGTATGTCCTGGCGTATGCAGCACCTCGGCAGGCAGGGTCGCGAGGCCGATAGACAGGCCATCGTCTGCGCTTGCATCCGGGGGTGCTACCTCGGGCGTGGGAACACCGAGCCAGCCCGCCTGCATCTCCATCATGCCCAGCAGACCCAGGTCCTTCTGGTTGAGAAACACCGGTGCCCCAGTGGCCTTTCTGAGCAGGGCCGCGCCGCCTACGTGGTCGATATGGGCATGAGTGATGACGATCTGGCGCAGGGTGAGGCCATGCTTTTGCAGCCGGGAGAGGATTTCGGGGATGTTGTCCCCGGGATCGACAACCAGGGCTTCGTGCGTGACTTCGTCTCCGAGGATGGTGCAATTGCAACGGAGCGGACCGACGGGAAAGCTCTCAAGGATCATCGATCGATTGTAGGGGATCGATTGTAGGGCGATTGGCCGTGGGCCACCCGGCACGGGTTGACCGGCCGGCCTGGGAGTCAGAAATTTCTAGCCGGCCGAATACTAGCAGGCTTTATTTGGCGGGAGACCCCGGCTTGGCGGGGGTAGTATGCACGGTCTTGATGCCCGAAAGCACCGAATGCGAGCCGCTGCTCCGTTGGATCAGAACCGTAAGCCCTATGGAGGTAAACATGAAGAGGATTGCAGCCCAGGTAGTCACCTTGGTCAGCAGGTTGGCTGCTCCGCGGGGACCGAATGCAGTCTGTGAGCCCTGGCCGCCAAAGGCGCCTGCCAGATCGGCACTCTTACCCTGTTGGAGCAGAACAACGCCAATCAGGATTATGCAGACGATAACGTGAATAGTACCGACAAACCAGATCATCAGACGCTAACCTCGATCGATTGGTGCGGAAGAGGGGACTTGAACCCCTATGCCTTNNTCTGCCAATTTCACCACTTCCGCACGGAACAACTGACCAATTTTGTGGACGGCGTCATTTGAGGGTAGACGTAACGTACCGTCGTTTTGATGTTATCGTGCCCGGCTAAGTCCTGCAACGTAAAGGTCCGCTGGCCGCTTCCCGGCATGACAAAAGCCGTCCAGGGCAGGTGACAAGAGAGGCCGCTCCATGGTCTAACGTTGGCATGGGTTATATTCGAATTTTCCCGCTGCTTTGCGTACTTCTTCTGGCCCGGACGCTTGACTCCCAAAATTCGAGTGCACCCCTGCCCGCGACCCCGCCCGCGGCACAGAATTCAGCGCCAACCACTCTCTCGGTCGATGTGAAGGTTGTCACTCTGCCGGTGACCGTTCGGGATAAGCATGGCAAGATCGTGACCAGCCTCACCAAAGACGATTTTGTGCTGGAGGAGGACGGCAAGCCGCAGTCGATCCGCTATTTCAACCAGGAGACGAACCTTCCTTTGACGGTTGGCCTGTTGGTCGATACCAGCATGAGCGAACGCGACAATCTGGACAAGGAGCGTGCCGCCAGCAGGACCTTTCTCGACCAGATGATTACCACCCCGAAAGACCGGGCGTTCGTAATCCACTTTGATCGCGAGGTCGAGCTGCTGCAGGACCTGACGGGGGATCATGCCAAGCTGGAGAAGGCGGTGGGAGAAATCGACACCACCTCAGCCGTTGAGAACACGCAAAGCAGCGACCAAGGCTCCGGAGCGCCCAGGGCGAGGCGAGGGGGGGGCACGCTGCTCTACGATGCGATCTTTCTCGCCTGCGATGAAGTGATGAAGAAGCAGAGCGGCCGCAAGGCCATCGTTGTCCTGACCGACGGAGAGGATCGGGGCAGCCAGGAAACGCTGAACAGCGCCATCGAGTC
Organism: Acidobacteriaceae bacterium; assembly: GCA_003152195.1. Taxonomy (GTDB): domain Bacteria; phylum Acidobacteriota; class Terriglobia; order Terriglobales; family Acidobacteriaceae; genus PALSA-350. The sequence continues at coordinate 2,962 of PLZN01000131.1, read as the reverse complement.
GGCGCAGCGTTCCGAGACCGTCGTTTACACCATCTATTACGGCGGGCACGAGGATCACGATAACGGATTTCAAAACAATGGTGGCCGGGGTGGTGGTGGGTATCCGGGCGGTGGAGGCCGCTATCCAGGGGGCGGCTACCCGGGCGGAGGCTATCCCGGGGGAGGCTATCCCGGGGGAGGCCGCTATCCAAGGCAGCAGGAGAACCGCCCCGACGGCAAGAAGATCCTCCAGCGGATCTCCCAGGAGACAGGCGGCCGATTCTTCCAAGTCAGCAAGAAAGACACAGTCGACGATGTCTACGCCAGTATCGCCGAGGAATTGCGCACGCAGTTTATGTTGGGCTATACACCGCCCAAGGACCAGAGTAGTGGCTATCACTCCATTCACCTGACCACCAAGAATAAGGACCAGACAGTGCAGACCCGTGCGGGTTACTTCTCCACGGAGCATTGAGATCGCCCGGGCAGCAAAAGCCCGCGTGCCGGGTGCCCCATTCTTCGCGTAGTTTGCGAAGGGTGGGATCAAACGTGCTTCCATGGCTCACCCTGTCGGTGCGACAAACCCTAACGTCCGCAACCAACGTAAGATTTGTCATCCCGAGCAAACGACTTGCCTGCGGCAAGTTAAGAGTGAAATGAACGCTGAAAATCGATATTGATTCTATTGGCTTTATTTTTTGTTCATTAGGACCGGAGCGAAGCGAAGTGGAGGGACCTGCGGTTTCTTTCCCCCTCCCGAGAGCCCGGGTGCCCCATCCTTCGCGCAGTTTGCGAAGGGTGGGACTCCCGCAGGCCCCGATGGCTCACCCTGTCGGCACGACAAACCGTAATGTCTGCAACCGTAGCGTCTTGGGGTGCCCCCTTCCTCGCCACAACATCGTCGCGGTGCGCGCTTCCTGTATCCTGCGGTTTCAAGGGAGCACAAGATGGCACCGCCCGACAGTACCACCGCCCCCCCGATCGGCATCGCTGTCGATCCTTCTCCCGCTCAGCGGCCGGAGCCGGTCGTCCTTCCGGGACGCGTGGTCACGCTTTGCCCGCTGCACGGGCCTTCCCACGCCCAGGCGCTCTACGACGGTACCCACGGCGCGCAGAAAGAGGATCTGTGGCGCTACCTCCCCCAGGGCCCATTCGCCAGCCGTGCCGCCTACGACGACTGGTTCGGTCTCAAGGAGAAATCCCTCGATCCGCTCTTTCTGGCGATCGTGGATAATGCCACCGGCGTGGCTCTCGGCCAGGCATCCTACCTGCGGATAGAGCCTGCCCATCGCACGATCGAGGTTGGCCACATTCTCTTCACCCCGGCCTTGCAGCGCAGTTGCGGTGCGACCGAGGCGATGTACCTCATGGCGCGCCACGCCTTTGCCGACCTCGGCTACCGCCGCTATGAATGGAAGTGCAATGCATTAAATGAGCCCTCTCGTCGTGCCGCACTACGCCTGGGCTTCACCTTTGAGGGAGTCTTTCGCCAACACATGATCGTCAAGGGACGCAATCGCGACACGGCCTGGTATTCCATGCTGGACTCGGAATGGCCCTTGCGTCAGGCGAGCTTCGAGCAGTGGCTGGCGCCCTCGAACTTCGACCCGGCCGGTGAGCAAAAACTCTCGCTTTCGCGTTTGAATGGTCACTGATCGGCGCCAGGCATTTTACACAGTTACCGCAGTGATGCGTAGGCCTGCCTTTTCCAGAGATGAATCCTCCATCTGCGACGTTTCGGTGATTGCTTGCCCCTCTTTTGCCCCATAGAGTTGGTGCAAATCGGAGGGCACCACGTATGAACAGTTCAGGGACGGTGATCGGGAAAGGCATTTGCATTCGCGGGGAAGTGTCGGGACAGGAAGACTTCTTTCTCGACGGCGTATTGGAAGGCAACATCGACGTTAGTGGCAAGCGGCTGACGGTCGGCGCCAACGGGGTTATCCATGCAGACATCATTACGGGCGATCTGGTGGTCTTCGGGCGGGTTGAGGGGAGCGTCAAGGCGACCGGACGTGCCGAATTGAAGCACTCCGCAGTCTTCATCGGAGACATCTGCGCGGCGCGGTTGTCGATTGAAGACAACGCCACTCTGCAAGGCTACGTTGATCTCACCGAAGCGATTGCTCCGCCGAAAAAGGGAGCCGTCGCCCAAGCGAAGCAAGCCCCAGCCGAGGAAGTCGCGGAAGAAGTCTCAGAAGAAGTTGAGCAGGACGTCGAGCAGTACAGCCAGGCAGTTTAATGCGCCGGCAGCACCCCGGCATTCGTCCCAAACATTTCTGGCTGTGGCCGCCCCATCTTTGCGCTCGCAAGGATGGGGCGCCCGCCTTTGAAGGGCACGGCCTTCCCAGGCTGCGGAAAAACTCGGTTTTANNTAGCCTGTTCAGCCGCTGAGGGGCTTATTCAGAGCTTCCTCAATGCGTCAGCCGGTCAAGATCCATATTGAGTAGCAGTACGTTCACCCGCTCTTCTCCCAGAAAACCGAATTGCCGTCCCTGGATGTGGCGTTGGACCAATGCGCGCACGGTCGCCAACGGCAGGTGCCGAGCACTCGCGACGCGGGCGGCCTGGAACATCGCGGCGGCGGGGGAGATGTCGGGATCGAGACCGGAGCCAGATGCGGTCACCAGATCGATCGGCACAGCTTGGTCCTTGTTCTCCGCCGCATACCTCGCCACATCACCGTCAATTCGACTGATCAGCTTCTGGTTCGAGGCGGCGTAGTTTGAGCCGCCGGAAGAAGTGGCGTCATAGCCGCTGCCGGCCGCCGAAGGACGCCCATGAAAATACAGATCCGAGGTGAAGTTCTGGCCGATGAGCGGTGAGCCGGTCACTTGGCCGTTGGTGACGATCAACTCTCCGTCTGCCTGGGGGCGCAATGCTATGTGTCCGATAGCGGTGACCGCCAGGGGATAGAGAATGCCGAGCACCACCGTGGTCAGGAGGGTGAAGCGGATAGCGATCTTCAATTCGTTGCGCAGCA
>PLZN01000431.1:11426-34763 GCA_003152195.1 Acidobacteriaceae bacterium | reverse complement strand
GCACACTGCCCTGCGGAGTTCGGACTTTCCTCTCCCGAGTACGCGAGTACTGCGGCAGCGACCGCCCGGCCCACCTGCTCCTCCATGCTAGTTCATATTGCGGAGTTTTGTCAGGGCAACTCGACGAAGCGCTGGGTGATCTGGCAGTAAGGCTCAGCCCGCAGGAGTTAACCAAAATTGACCAGGTACTGAGCGAACACCAAATCGCTGGCACGCCCTACGACGCAAGGCAAATGAAAATGCTGGACAGCGAGCGCTCAGGGCGCCATCTCAGCTGGGCTCTTTCCCGCTGGTTCAGCCTGTCGGTGGGTGCATATTCGCGAACAGGATAAAATACGGTTAAGGATTTCCTGATGGTTTACGCTCGCACCAGGCAGCACGCACATGAACTGATCGACCGCATGGCCCCAGGCCAAGTCTCCGCTGTCGTCGGTCTGCTGGAGATCATGCTCGATCCGCTAGCCCACACTTTGGCCAACGCTCCTTTCGACGACGAACCGGAGACTGAAGGAGAACGCAAGGCTGTCGCTGCCTCGAAGGCTTGGCTGGAGGAGCAGCCGGGCCAAGGCATTCCCCACGAGGATGTGCTCGCAGAGCTCGGTCTGAGGCCGGAGGATTTCGAGCGCTTGGGCAGGATCCCGTTACCACCCGCCCCCCCCAGTTCGGGCCGGTAACGATGTCAAAGAAGATCAGCTGGACTGAACAGGCCAAAGCCGACGTCCGCGCTATCGACCAATCCATGGCCCTCCGCATTCTGCACGCTCTGGCCCGTCTCATCGCCGCCGGGGAAGGCGATGTCAAGCGCCTTCAGGATATAGAGCCTCCAGAGTTTCGCCTGCGTGTGGGTGACTACCGCGTTCGCTTTAATGACCTTGGCGATTCCATCCTGATCCTCACCGTCAAGCACCGCCGCGAGGTCTACCGCTAGAGCATTTCTCCGGTAGGTGTGTCGGAGAAAGCATGTTTACGCAGCTTTTCCGTTGAAGTATGTTTCATAAATCTCCGGGAATCTGCACAGACAACGACCTCTCCCACCGGCTAGCTGCTTGCAGTGGTGATGACAAGCGTTATCTGCGGCTCAGTCGGGGGTGTGGTTATTGCGGAGCCGGTGGATGACTGCGCTTCCACCGTGATGATGTAGCTGCCGGTTGGAGTTCCCGGGTTACCCGGCGGCCCGTGATTGAGATAGTTATAGCGCTGCGAGCAGGCCGTGATCCCCATGGCTCCAGCAAATGCCAGCATCCCCACAGCTAGATTGCGCCAGGCCCGGCGCTTGCAAGCGCCCAAGCCGGCGAGGCCAAACAATGCGGGGAAGACGAAGACATAACGCGGCATCCCGGCTTCGCCGCGGTTGAGCGCCGAGATCGCCGGGGAGGGCGCCAGGGTCTGTATCTGCATGATGCTGCTTCCGGAACTGCAGCTTTCGGCGCCGCTCGCACTGGTGGTGCAACTCACCGGCACATTCACCGGCGAAAAATTGCAGGTCGCGTTCACGGGCAGCCCCTTACAAGACAGGCTGACATAGGCACTGAAGCCATTGACCGGCGTCACCGTCAATATGCTGTTCACATAGCCGCCCACCGCGGCGGATAGCGACGTGGGGGCCGCCGTCACGGTATACCCCGCCACGGTCGATACGTGGGCCACAACCTGCTCAGGATCTGAAAGCGAGGTGTGATAACCGGCGCCCCCTTGGTACATTGCGACCACCTGGTGGCTGCCCGCTGAGAGGATGTCGGTCTTCAGCGATGCATTGCCCTCGCGATCCAAAAAGGCTGATCCGAGGTCCAATTCGCCGGAACGAAAGTTGACCACCCCGGCGGGAGCCCCGCTTTGCTCCGGTGCAGTGACGTGCGCCGTCAACGTCACGTTGGTTCGCGGACCCCCATTATTTGTGACTACAGCCAGAGCGGTTCGGGTCGCTGCCGTGTTTTCGGCTGCTGCCGCGGATCCCGTGAAGCTTACCCCGGCCGCCATGCCCAGAAACACCATGCACCATCCGGCGGTGCACATTCCCAGCCCTTTGTTCCACACCCTACCCACACTCAACCGCACATTCATCCTTCGGGTCTCTGCTCTCTTTGCTTTGCGATCTTTGCTTTGCGTTCTTTACTTTATTCCTAGGCCCGTCCGTGTCGCGAAGACACAACCCTGGGCCATGCTTTTGGCTTAAAAATTCATTGTATCTGGGGAACGAACATCGCGTTGCGCTTTTGCCTGGTCGCAAGCGGGTGGAATCACATAGGGCGCTTAGCGAGGCCCTGGGCGACCAGGCTCTCCGCCTCTGTGCGTAGGGAAAGATCGTCACCAAAGCCGTTCAGCCAGGTAACTTCAGGCTCTCGGCGAAACCAGGTAAGCTGGCGCTTGGCATAGTTGCGGTGACTCTGGCTGGCGGCGGCAATGGCTTGCTCGAACGAGAGCATGCCGTCAAGATACTGCGCCGCCTGGCGGTAACCCAGCGCATCAAGCGCGGGCGGATGGCCATAGCGGGCAAGCAGTTCCCGCGTCTCTTCCACCAAGCCATCGGCAAACATGGCGCGGGCACGGGCATTGATGCGCTCATAGAGTTGCTGGCGCTCGGGATCGAGACCGAGGCGCAGGACGCGGTAGCCGGTAAGTGCCTCTCGCCCTTCCTTCCAGGCCTCGGACATGGGCCGGGACGCGGCCAGCGTAACCTCGATGGCGCGGATGACCTTGGACAGATCGTTGGCGTGGATGTGGGCGGCGGAAGCCGGGTCAAGGCGGTTGAGGATTCGGTGCAAGGAGGGGGCGCCTCGGGTTTCCGCCTTGCGGAGCAGGCGATCGCGCAGTGTCGCGGACCGCTGAGGACCGGGAAAAAGTCCTTGCAGCAGAGCACGAAGATAAAGCCCCGTGCCCCCGGTGACGATGGGTAATTTGCCCCGCCCGGAGATGGCGGCGATCGCGGCGCGCGCGGCACGGGAGTAGTCGCCCGCGGTATAGAACGCGTCCGGAGCGACCACATCAATCAGGTGATGCCGTACCAGCTTTCGTTGCTCGGCAGAAGGCTTGGCGGAGCCGATCTCCAGCCCGCAGTACACCGCGACGGAGTCACAACTGACAATCTCGCCGTCAAACCGCTGGCCGAGAGCAACGGAGAGAGAAGTCTTGCCGCTGCCGGTCGGACCCAGAACGACGACCAGCAAGGGCTCCGCTGCCTGGTCTACCAAACTCTCCACCACCCGGGCGGAAACAGGTCGCGCAAAGGGGAACGATGCAGGCCCGCAAGCAGAAGAATGACCGCAATGACCAACAGGCCGTAAATCTGGCGTTTGCGGAACTCAGGATCTGCTGGCAACAGAGACTCTTTCGCTTAACGAACTTTGTCCGGGTCCAGGTTGTAGAAGAAGCCGAAGCGTAGCTCCAGGAACGGCCCTTTGAACTCTTTGGGCAGCGGCGGATAAGGCGAAGCGCCGGTAATACCGCCCCAGGCCGCGCGGTCCAGGGAGACGTCGCCGGAGGGAAACTCGAGGATCATCTCCTTCACGCTGCCGTCCGGATATATCTTGAAACGGATGCCGACTCGGCCCTGTTTGTCGAGAGGCGGCCGCGCAGACTCGGGAATGATGGGATACCAGCTCCGCTTGGTGGCTGCAATCACCCGACTCATGTAAGGGCCGAAATCGACGCCCATGGTGTCGCTGAGGATGTCGGGACCCATCTGCATGGCTTGGTGCTGGGAGGGCGCATTCTGTCCGTAATCGCCGGAGGACCCACCGGCATTCTGGGCAGCATTCCGCTCTGCCTGGCGAATGGCGTCGCCGGCGGTCTGTGGGCCGGTATCAAAGCTGGGCTTGGTAGGGGCACTGGGGGCAGGCTTGGGAGCATTCAACAGCGACTGCTGGTTCGGAGGAGGAGTAGCTGGACGGGCCTCCGTCTGCTGGGGTGGCTGCGGCGCTGGGGGTTGCGGAGCCGCCTGCGGGGGCGTCGGTTGGGGGGCGGCCGGCTGTGGTGGTCCAGCCCGCTTCATTGCCTCCAGCTGCTGCAAGGTCTTGCGATCGAGCGTCGGGTGGGCCGATTGCGCGATGCGGTTCTTGTCCGAAGGCGGGGCCTGCCGCAGGGGCTTGACGTGTCTCTGCGCATCGGGGGGAAGATTAAGAAAAGTCAGGTCTTTGTGCTGATCGCTGGGGTTGACCACGTGAGGCTGATGACTGCGAAATTTCGGCCCGTAGAATAGGAACCAGAAGAGGATCAGGTGCGCGATGAAGGAGATCCACATTCCTTCACGGCGGCGCGCACGAGAGCGTTCGTCCTCAAGCCTGTCAATCAGGTGCAGGAGTTCATCAGGTTCCAGCTCTTCGTAGCGCGCCCGCTTACGTTTGAAGAACGGCTCCGGCGGCCGGCCGGGAGGGCTGGTTGGAACTTCAGTTGAAGGCATCGGCAGGCAGTGAAGGCTGCAATCCAGACCGCAAACGGACTACCGGCGATGGACTCCGCAGACCCCCCTAATTCTCTCATCCTTTCGAATCCTGCCGTATCTGGCTTTTACAACGAACCACTACAATCATTTCGTACGCCGCGAGCGGTTTCACAATAGCGCTCGAGCAAGAACCGTACAATCCCCTTATGATGCGTGCCGCTGTCATTACCGTGAGCGACTCCTGCTTCCGGGGGCAGCGGGTGGATGTCTCCGGCCGGGTGGTTGCCGAGCTTCTACAGGCGAATGCTTTCCACGTGATCAGCCACCTGGTGGTGCCCGACGAGCAGGCGGAGATTGAGGATGCGCTGCGGCATCAGTGCGAGGTGGCGAGCCTGGTAGTGACAACCGGGGGAACCGGCATTGCACCTCGAGACGTCACGCCAGAGGCTACGAAGGCAGTATGCGACCGGCTTCTGGACGGGTTTGCGGAACTGATGCGCGCCGAGGGCAGGAAGCAGACGCAATTTGCCCCCTTAAGCCGCTCCGTGTCGGGCACGCGGGGCCGATCGCTGATCGTGAATTTGCCCGGCAGCCCAGGCGGCGCGAAGGCCTCGCTGGAAGCGGTTATCTCGATCATTCCGCATGCTTTAACCTTACTCGAGGGAAGCTCGACGCAGCATGACGAAAATGAAGGGGCCGCTCCAGCCTGAGTAAAGCTCCGGGAAGCATGAGAATCGGGACAGATCTTGAAGAAAATCCTCCAACTCCTCGTTCGATACAAGATTTGGCTGCTGGCGCTATTGAAGCCCCTGGGCTTGTGGGGAGCGGGTGGCATTGCCTTTCTCGACGCCGCGGCCTTGCCGGTGCCGATGGATCTGATCATCGCCGGCTACGTCTGGGCCAACAAAAAACATTTTTACCTGTACGTGATCGTCGCGGCCGCTGGATCGGCTCTGGGTGGCCTGATTCCTTTCCTGCTGGGACGGGCGGGCGGCGAACTCTTCCTCATGAAGAAAATTAACCGCGCCCGCTATGAGCAACTGCGGGACCGCTTCGAAAAACAGGAATTTCTGGCCATGATGATTCCTTCTATCCTGCCGCCGCCCACACCCTGGAAGCTCTTCGTTTTTGCGGCCGGCGTCTTCGAGATGAAGGTGAGCACCTTCCTGCTGTCAGTCTTTGTGGGCCGCGTGATCCGCAACATGATCACCGCGATCCTGACCATCGAGTATGGGCCGGAGATTGTGAATATAGCTGCCGGACTGGCTACCCGGCACAGGACTGCCCTGCTGGCCGGGTTGGCGGGCCTCCTCGCCTTGCTGGGTTTTTGGGCATGGCGGGCAATGCGGAAACGGCGGGGCAAACCGGGCGTTGATGCGGAACTCGCGAGTCTTCCGAAGTAATCAGAGCAATTTTGTAACAAAACTGTGGCTTGGCGGGCCGGCTCAACGGGGCGCGAGTAGAGAAAAGCGCCCAGCGCCGAGCAGAATCTCTCTCCATTCGCAGACGGCCATTGCGATGCAGAACGGTCTAGCCACAGTAGCTGCCGCAAACCTTTAGCGGGTGCCGATCCGCACGGTACGCCCCCGAAAGAGAGGATTTATATAGCAAAGTTAGTGGGTTTATGTAAGATGGATAAATTTCATAAATTCGCTAAACATGTTTGAACCCTGTCCTAAATCCTTATGCTCCGGGCGCGGGCTGCCCACCCCCTGAATTAGCTGGCCGAGGCGCCGTCAGAGCGGACGTAAGGCTGTGCATCGAACGATTGCGCCTCGGCAGACCAGCCAAAAGCGTCATGATGGTGGGCCTACGCGGCGTCGGGAAGACCGTGCTACTCGATCACATGCGGAAAGATGCGGAGGGAATGGGGATACATACTGTCCGGATCGAAGCTCCCGAGAATCGCTCACTGCCAGCCCTACTCGCTCCTCAACTTCGACTCGCCCTGATTCGTTTGAGCAAAATTGCAGGCGCAAAGGATTACGCAATCCGGGGCCTCCGAGTTCTCGCAGGCTTTGCAAGCAAACTAAAAGTCTCCTACAACGACATCGAGGTTGGCCTAGATTACGAGCCCGAGCCGGGTCTAGCCGACAACGGCGAACTCGAAGGAGACCTGACCGCATTACTTGAGCAGGTTGGGATGGCTGCGCGGGAAGCAGAAACTGCTCTCGTTATTTTTATTGACGAGCTCAGGAACAAATGGCAGCGCTGATCTCAGCCCTGCACCGGTGCTCACAAAGCCAGCTTCCGGTGACGATCGTAGGTGCAGGACTTCCCCAGCTTAGAGGTCAGATGGGTGAAGCTAAATCCTATGCGGAACGCCTTTTCGATTTCCCCCAGATCGGGCCCTTGGACGGCGCCGACGCCAGGGACGCGATCGTCAAGCCAGCCGAAAACGAAGGGGTCGAGATACTGAGCGCCGCAGTCGACCTCATCGTCACAGAAACGCAAGGATATCCGTACTTCCTGCAAGAGTGGGGGAAACACGCTTGGAATATCGCACCCAAAAGTCCAATCACAGAGGCTGATGTAGCAGACGCTTCCAATGAAGCCATCGCGACTCTGGATGAGAGTTTCTTCCGAGTCCGCTTCGACCGGCTTACGCCGGCAGAAAAGAGATATCTTCGCGCCATGGCCGATTTAGGACCTGGACCTCATCGATCGGGAGACATAGCAGATCAGCTCGGACGCCCCGTTCAATCTTTTGGTCCGGCCCGCAGCAACCTCATCCTGAAGGGCATGATCTGGAGCCCAACCCATGGCGATACAGCCTTTACTGTGCCCTTGTTCGATCAGTTCATGAAGAGGATCATGCCCGGGGACGTCTGGAAAACTTAATCCGTGTGGCCCAACATCCAGCAAGGAGAGCCATGCGAAAAGGGGAGCAAGAAGCTTCGCGATACGCGCTTTGATCCCAAGGGGTGGGTGGGTTCGCGTTCATCGCCCGAGTCAACCGATCTTGCGCTCGAGTGCTCCGGTCGAGATGATGCGTCTATGCCGTCCTAATAGCCGCGCTTCTCTGAAAGTGAATCAGCCGGCTGGCCAGTTGGGGCGTCGCAAAGGCAAGGGCGGCGACCAGCACAGTCGAGATAAGGTCATTGCGATAGAACGGCAGCGCGGCGGCGTAGCAGGTGGCTAGTCCCCCGGCAGAATGCGGGTACATTCCGGAGCTGGCCCAGACGGCGAAGTTGCTGACAGCGAAGAACGAGGTAGCCGAAATCGCAGAGGCGCCCACGATCCGGCCAGCCGAGGCGCTGGACTTCAGCATGAATGCTCCGAGCAGAATGACGGCCGCATACCAAGCCCATGTAAGCAGATAGCTCTGCACGTGAAATGGATAGCGATAAACAAAGGTCGTAAGGTAGTAATCCGTGCCCGCGAGCAAGGCGACCGGCAACACGGCTTGCAACAGAGGACGCCGGGCGCCGAAATAGAGCAGCCCACCGCCGACCGCCGTAAAGTTGAGCCACGCGGGATGCGGAGCCAACCGGCTGACAACTGCCAGCAGGATCAGGAAAAGAGCAAACATCAATCACCTCGCGAACGCAAACAGTCCAGTTCTCATTCTGCGGATGCCACACAGCGTGGTCAATCCAATATATTCACAGGATACAAGCTAATGTTTGCGACGCCAATAGACCGGATCATCCAAGCTTACTTCTGCAAGCGGTTATCCATGACCATGGCGTCGGTGGCCCCACTTGGAGTGACGTAGACCCAGCCGCTCAACGGCGTGGTGGTTCCAGTTCCTTTGCCACGAAACAAGACCGGGTAGGCAAACCTCAGGTCTCTGAACTCGACCGCCGTATCAAGGGGCTGGGGAGCGAGTTCATCGGAGGCAACAAGGTTGGCGTGTCCCCGATCCGTGACCACGGGGAACTTTGCCCAGTCCAGATACACGCGGCCCAGCCAGGAGCGCTTCGCGGCCGTGGTCGCGGGGGTGACCGGCGGCTTAAAGATCACGTCATCCTGGTCGCTGGTGTCGACCGTTTCGGTCCACGTGTTGACTGAGCCGGTCTGGTAGTAGCCGGCGGTCTCGACCAAGGCAGCCCAATGGAAGGGATTGCCGGGATAAGGCTCGATTCCTGCACGAAGCATGGGTTGGTCGCCCCAGCTGGTATTGGCCACCAGGTGCAGCGCCCGATGATGTTCAACAGCGCGTACGCCCCAGTCGATCCCGGCCAGCACGAGCGCAGCGATAGCCCAGCCGCGGCCACGGAACTGGGGTTTCCGTGCCCCTATCTCGCGATCTGCCAGCCCGAGTATGCCGGGGATGACCAGGCCAAGCAGCAACGCGGCGAAGATGACGGGCTCGAAGATGAAGACGATGTCCAGCTCGTACCATTTCGGGTTGAAGGGAAAGAACGGACGAATACCGTAGTCGTTGGTCCAGTCGAGAAAGATGTGGCTGAGCACCGCCAACCACGAAAAGAGCCACAACAACGCCCAGCGGGGCGGAATGGGCGGCTGCCTCCGCCGGAAGCGACTCCCGACCCAGACGACGCCGGTAACGGCAAGTGCGACCAGTGGGGCGCCAAGAAAACTGTGCGTAATGCCACGGTGATGCTGAAAGGCGGCCACCGGTCCGCGGAATCCCCACAGCATATCCAGGTCTGGCGCCTCGGCGGCCAAGGTCATGGCCAGCGTAGCGTAGGCCGTTCTGCGATTAAAGCCGGAGCGGGCGAGGCATGCACCGGTGAGGAAATGCGTGAGGGGTTCCATGGATCGGATTTCCTATTTCTATGTGCCAACGAGAGTATCTCAGAGCGTCTTTTCTTGAGGAAAAGCCGCGCTAACGCCGGCGGAGTCGGTGTACACCTGTAGGAAATCCGATGAGCGGATTGAGCCTCGCTGAAGTTTCTATAATGCACGCTATGTCTGAAACCCAATCCAGCAGCGCGGCACACCTCAAGCAAGCCGGGAAGCGCATCGACGAGCTGCGCGACGAGCTCCGCCACCACGAATATCAATATCACGTACTGGATTCCCCCGAGATCTCCGATGCTGCCTATGACGCCCTGATGCGCGAGCTGCGCAGGCTCGAGACCGAGTATCCGGAGCTGGTAACTGCCGACTCACCTAGCCAGCGCGTAGGTGGCAAACCCAAGGAAGGCTTTGCCAAGGTGCAACACTCGCGGCCCATGCTCTCGATCGACAACGTGAACGATGAGCAGGAACTGAGCGACTGGGAACGGCGCGTGCAATCGCTGCTGGGCGGCGCCGAAGTGAGCTACATATGCGAGTTAAAGATGGATGGGGTGTCGCTGGCGCTGCACTATGATGCCGGCCCTGGAGGCAGTGCGCTGCTGCGGCGCGCCTTGACGCGCGGCGATGGAGTGACAGGCGAGGATGTGACCACCAACGTACGCACCATTCGGTCCGTGCCGCTCTCGGTTTCAAAGGAGCGGTTGCGTCAGGCCAAATTGCCCCAGAGCTTTGAAGTGCGGGGTGAGGTGGTGATGCCGGACGAGGCCTTTCTCAAAATGAACCGTGAGCGCGAAGAACAGGGACTGGCACCGGCAGTAAACCCCAGGAATGCTGCCGCCGGGACCATCCGGACCTTGGAACCCAATATCGTGGCTCAGCGGCGGCTGGACTTCTACGCCTACTTCGCCCTGCAACAGGGGGAATCTATCTTTCCCGAGCAGTTGATGGCCCTGGATGCGTTGAGCGCAGCGCGCTTTCGCGTGAATCCTCATCGCAAGGCATTGCACACCCTGGACGAGCTGCTAGCCTTTGTCGCCTGGGCTGAAGGACAGCGCCAATCGTTGGGCTACGAGATCGATGGCGTGGTCATCAAGGTGGATTCCATCGCGCAGCAACGGCGGCTCGGCTACACCGGTCGCGCACCGCGCTGGGCCGTGGCTTATAAATTCACGGCTCGCTCCGGCATTACGCGGGTGGAAGACATTGCCGTACAGGTGGGGCGCACAGGCAAGATGACGCCGGTAGCCGTGCTGCAGCCGGTGTTCATTGGGGGTACGACGGTAAGCCGGGCTACGCTGCACAATGCGGACGAAATCGAACGCCTGGGTCTGAAAATCGGCGACTCGGTCTTGGTCGAGCGCGGCGGTGACGTGATCCCGAAGGTTGTGGCGGTGGTTGAGGATCAGCAGCATCCTCGAGGAGAGAGGATCTTTGCTTTTCCCGCTCACTGCCCGGTATGCGGCAGTGAGGTAGCGCGCGCCGAAGGCGAAGCGGATTACCGGTGTGTGAATGCTGACTGCCCGGCTCGCCTTAAAGAGAGCGTTCTCCATTTTGCTTCGCGCAAAGTGATGAACATCGACGGGCTGGGCGAAGCGCTGGTTGTGCAACTGCTGGAGCGACAAATGCTGACCAGCGTCGCCGGGCTCTATGCGCTCACGGAAGCGCAGCTCTTGGAACTGGACCGGATTGGAGAGAAGACGGCGCAATCCCTGATCGCCGAGATTGAAAGCTCGAAGAAGGCGCCGCTGAACCGCGTCCTCTTTGGATTAGGCATTCGATTCGTTGGCGAGCGCACGGCCCAATTGCTGGCCGAGGCGTTTGGCTCCATGGATGCACTGATGGCGGCCAGTGCCGAGGAACTGGAGGCGGTCGACGAAGTGGGCCCGCGCGTGGCCCAGGCTATCCAGGAGTTTTTCGCCGAAGCGAAGAATCGCGAGCTGGTGGAACGGCTCCGCCAGGCCGGCCTGACCTTCACCGCAGAGAAGAAGCGGAAGTCGTCCCAACTGGAGGGCCTGACGTTTGTGCTGACAGGCACCATGGCCGACCTGACGCGCGAAGAGGCAAAGGCCAGGATCGAAGCAGCCGGGGGGCGTGTTTCCGGCTCGGTAAGCAAGAAGACGAGCTATGTGGTCGCGGGTGAAGACGCAGGCTCGAAGCTCGACAAGGCACGGAACCTGAAGGTTCCGGTGATCGAGCAGGCCAAGCTGCTCGAGATGCTGGGCTGATCGAGTGGTGGCAACTCTAGGCTGATCCACGGCGTCCAACGGTCGGACGGAGAAATCATGTCAAGAATATTTGCGCTTATGCTTGCAGCGGCCCTTTTGTTTGGCGAAGGACTCGGCACTGCGCTTCCCGCCGCCGCCCAATCTCAGCGCAACGATACCCGCTTCTATAACGGCGCAAGCCGCGGAGTGCATGGCGGCAATTACGGGAATGATCGTCGCCACTATAACGACAATCGTTATCAAAACAACCAGGGTGGCATCGGGCCCGGTAAGGGTGCACTCATCGGCGGCGCAGCCGGTGCCGTGCTCGGCGCAGCCTTCGGCGGCGGCGTCAAGGGTTCTCTGATTACGGGGGCAGCCGGTGCGGGAATCGGCGCGATCATCGGCAAATCCGCACAAGACAATCGGGATCAAAACAACTATTACCGCCGATAGGGCTTTGTCATTGGCATCACGGAAGAGCGAATACAAAGGAACCCCATGAAGAAGTCTTGTTCACGAGTCTTATGGATCACAGCCCTCTGTCCCGTCCTCATCCTCCCTGTATGCCAGGCTCAAACTCCAAGCAGCCCGCAGGCGCCAGAAGCCACTTTACCCGCACCGACCTGGACGATCGATCAGGCCGTGACTTGTTCTGTACACGATGCCTGGGTTTTGGGCGAAAAAAACGAGCAGGGATTTTTCGCCATCGTTAAGTCTCTGGCGGAGCTTTCCGAGCAGAAGCGCGGCCTTGCACTGCCGGATAGTGAAGCGGCTGGGCGCAAGTTTGGCGAATACATCAAAGCCCAAGCCAAAACAGACCATGATCAGTTACTGTATGCAATCGTGGATCGCGCCGTTCGCATGTATGGCAAGCCAGTTCCGGCAACGAACTGATAGGTTGCGCAAAAACGAGGGGTGCCCCACGTTCGCACCGGCGTACGTGGGAAGATAACGATTTTTTTCCATTGCTTCCCTCCCCGGCTCTGCTGTTCTTACCGCCTCCAACAGCTTTCATGACTATGACAAAACCAAGGGTGGGGCTTCGCCCGTCTTTTCTTCCCACGTACACCGCGGAAGGCGAACGTGGGGCACCCGGCCCCTTCTCTAAGGCCAGATGCGTGGGATTATTCGCCGTGGCCATCTTCCGGCATTGCCAGATCGGCTTCGGTGCAATCGATCTCCCAGTTCTTCAAAAGGGTCGAGATGATGGCGAAAGAAAAGCCGGCCGTCACCAACCGTCGAATCAAGCGCGCCGTCTCTTTGTCGTTTTGCGGCTTCACGATGCGCTTGCGGGCAAGATAACGCCGTGCAAGCTCTTCTTCGTTGACCTGCTCGTAGGCGGTCTCGAGAGTACTGGCAACCAGCTCCTCCTGGACGCCCTTTCGGGTAAGCTCCTGCTGCACCCGGCGCTTGCCAAAGCTCTGATTCTCCTGGCGCAAACGGGTGTAGGTGGAGGCGAAGGCGCGATCGTCGAGATAGTGCTGCTCGGCAAGACGCGCGATCACCGCCGCCATCTTGCTCTCGCCCGCCTCTCCCTCCTCGACCCGGCGGCTCATCAGCCGCATGAGCTCGGCCACGGTGCGCATCTGCCGGGCGAGCGCCCCGACGGCGTACTGGTAGAGCGCTCCCTCGTCGAGCGGCTGTGGCTTCTTCCTCGGCTGGAACGGCATGGGAGCATTTTACGGCTGCGATCCCGCGGGCTTGGTCCAGAGATCACACCAGTCGCTGATGGTCTTGTTCCACAAGCGGCTGTTCTGAGGTTTCAGTACCCAATGGCCTTCATCGGGAAAATAAAGCATTTTCGATGGGACATTCCTGCGCTGCAGCGTGGTGAAGAGCTCGATGCCCTGGGAAAGGTCAAGACGATAATCAAACTGGCTGTGGATGACCAGGGTGGGCGTCTTGAAGTTGGCAGCGAAAAGCGCGGGCGACCAGCGGCGGTAGAGCTCGCGATTGGACCGGTTCCCGGTGCGGCCCCAAGGAACTCCGCGAAATTCCCACTCGGGAAACCAGAGTTCCTCGGTCGAACCATAAGCGCCCTCGGTATCGAACATCCCGTCATGCGAGACAATGCAGCGAAAGCGATCGGTGTGGCCAAGAATCCAGTTGGCCATGTAGCCGCCGTAGGAAGCACCCAGAGCGCATTCACGCGTCTTGTCGACGAAGGGATATGTAGCCTCCGCATAATCCAAGCCGCGCATCAGGTCGATGTAAGGCTTGCCGCCCCAGTCCCCGTTCACGCCATCGATGAAGGCCTGGCCGTAACCGACAGAGCCTCGAGGATTGATCATGATGACCACGTAACCGCTGGCCGCGAACAACTCAGGGTTCCAGCGATAGCTCCAGGAGTCGCCCCACTCCCCTTCCGGGCCTCCATGCATGAGGAATTTCACCGG
Organism: Acidobacteriaceae bacterium; assembly: GCA_003152195.1. Classification (GTDB taxonomy): domain Bacteria; phylum Acidobacteriota; class Terriglobia; order Terriglobales; family Acidobacteriaceae; genus PALSA-350. The sequence goes on along the minus strand of PLZN01000431.1, from coordinate 21,072 downwards.
GTATTTCTGCTGCGGGTCGAAGTTGGGCGGCTTGATGAGAAAACCTTCGACCCGGGTACGCTGCGCTCCATAGAACCAGAAGTGCACCAGTTCAGGCAATTCCAGTTGCGAGAGCAGCCCGCGATTCAGGTGGCTGATCTGATGCTCGGTTGCAAGGCTGCGGGCGGCAACGTTTTTGCCGGCCGCGATCGCCGGCGATTCCCCACCCTGCCGTAGGAGATATACCTCGGAAGGCTGGCGAACGGTCTCCCGAGCGAGGATCAGGCTCTCCCCGTCGGCCATAGGATGCAGGTCGCCGTATGTACCCAGATCGGTGATCTGACGCAGATTCCTGCCAGCTGGTTCCACCGCCAAGACTGGCTGTTCTCCGCTGGCGCCGCTGGTGAAGTAGATGGTCTTCGCATCCGGCGACCAGGCCAGATCCTGGACCCAGCGGTCGAAGCCGGGAAGCACTTCGCGGATCTGCTTACTCTGGCGGTCGTAGAGCATGAGGCGGAAGCGGTCGCTCTCATACCCCGCGCGCGCTTGCGAACGAAAGGCGATGTACTTGCCATCGGGCGAATAGCGAGGCGTGAAATCGCCGCCGGGGCTGGTTGAGATACGGATGGGCCGGGCGTTGGGATCGCTCAGGCTCAGCGTGGAAATGTCGCTGTTGGTGCTGAGAGCGGGAATTAGATCGGTGTTCCATTCAAAGGCGATCTCCTTGCTGTCAGGGGAGAAGGCATAGGCATCGGGCTCGCTTAGGGAGAAGGGCGGAATGTCATGGTCAACCCCGGGGTTGAGATCACGCGGCACTCCCCCGGCGGCGGCAACCAGGAAAAGATGGCTGCGCTTATCGCCGGTGTACTGGTTCCAGTGGCGAAAGAGCAGCTGGGTAAAAACTTTCGCCTTCACCAGGGAATCGGCCTGCTGCCGGTCCCGTTGCCGGTTGCAGGCATCGGCTTCTTCCTCCTTTCCGGCGCAGTCGGGATAGACGGCGGAGGTAAAGAGGATGTTGGTTCCGTCGGGCGACCAAATAGCGCCATCGGCTCCGCTCGAAAGATGGGTGAGGCGGTGCGCTTCGGAGATCGTGCCGCCACTGGAGTCAAAGGCGGCGAGGTAGATCTGCGAGACACCGTCGCGAGCGCTGACAAAGAGGATCTGCTTCCCGTCGGGTGAAAATCGCCCGCCGCTTTCGCCCGCCGAGGAGGCGGTGATGGGCGTTTCGTTCCCGCCATCCAGCCGCATGAGCCACAGGTGCGGAGTGCGAGTGTTGCGCTCCGGATCGACGTCGGTGACGGTGAAGAGCACCCAGCGCCCATCGGGAGAGACGTCGATGCCGCCAAGCCGCCGCATCTTCATCAGGTCTTCAAACCGCATAGGCCGGCGCTGCGCCTGGGCCGCGACCGGCAAGGGAGAGACCAACAAACAAGAGAGCAGTAACGCCGCAGCGCTGGCGTGGCGGAAGATGGCGCTACCTCGCATGAGGCTGAGCCTCGGAGACCACGCCGGATCAAAGGCCAAGCAGCCGTCGATTCGTTTCACGGTCGGCTCGTCCGCCCGCGAAGTCATCGAAGGCGCGCTCAGTAACCCGGATGATGTGGTCGCGGATGAAGGGTGCACCCTCTCGTGCTCCATCTTCAGGGTGCTTCAGAGCGCATTCCCATTCGAGCACCGCCCAGCCAGGATAGTCATACTGTGCCAGCTTGCTGAAGATGCCGCCGAAGTCCACCTGCCCATCGCCGAGCGAGCGAAAGCGTCCAGGCCGGTCGATCCAGTCTTGATATCCGCCATACACGCCCGATCGGCCGTTGGGACGAAACTCCGCATCTTTCACATGGAAGGCGCGGATGCGTTCATGGTAGATGTCGATGAAGGCCAGATAGTCCAGCTGTTGCAGCAGGAAGTGGCTTGGATCGAACAAAATATTCGCGCGCGGATGGTCACCGACAGCCGCCAGGAACCGCTCGAAGGTGACTCCATCATGCAGGTCTTCTCCGGGATGAAGTTCAAAGCACAGGTCAATTCCTGACTCTTCAAAGGCGTCGAGAATCGGACGCCAACGGCGCGCGAGCTCGGCGAAGGCCTCGTCGACCAACCCAGGCGGCCGCTGGGGCCACGGATAAAAAAATTGCCAGGCCAGCGCTCCGGAGAAGGTAGCGTGTGCCTTGAGCTTCAGATTCCGGCTGGCCTTCGCTCCCATCAGCACTTGCTTGGTCGCCCACTCCTGCCTGGCCTGTGGGTGAGCTGCCAATTCAGGCGGTGCAAAGGCATCAAACAGCAGGTCGTATGCCGGATGTACCGCGACCAGTTGTCCCTGCAGATGAGTCGAGAGTTCCGTCACCTGAAGGCCAAGACCGTGCAGCATCCCGGTGATCTCGTCGCAATAGCCCTGGCTCTCAGCCGCCAGCTTGAGATCGAATAGCCGTTGGTCCCAGGTGGGAATCTGTATGCCCTTGAAGCCCAGGTCCGCAGCCCACTTAGCAATACCTTCCAGCGTATTAAAGGGTTTCTGGTCCGCGGCGAACTGGGCCAGAAAGATGGCCGGCCCTTGAAGCGTTTTCATAATTGGCACTCATTTATTTCCCAAATTTGTCATCCCGACCGAAGCGAAGNNACAAATTTATCATAGGAATTAACAACTCACCACCACCCAGCGCTCATCGGGGCAAGCCCACCCACCCGGCGCGAGACCGGCTGCTCACCACCGCTCGCTCCACGAAGGTCATGCTGCGCACTCCTTCCCGGATGCCGGGGACGATGTCGCTTAGTTGCGCAGCTGCATCGCTAAAGCGGGAGCGAACGGCAACCGCGAAGTCGCGATAGATATTAGCAAATGCTTCTACCAGCCCTTCAGGATGGCCCATGGGGAGTCGAAAGTCGAGCCGCGTCGATGGCGCCAGATAATCCGCAGCCGCATGCAGTGTCTGACTGGGCTTCCCTATCCAGTTCAACTCCAGCCGGTTGGGATCCTCCTGCCACCAGTGGAGGCCGCCCTTTTCGCCGTAGAGATGAAGCTGCAGGTCGTTGCGATCGCCGGCAGCAATCTGCGATACAAACAACACGCCTGGAGCACCGTTGTCGAGCTTGAGCAGTACGTTGCAGTCATCGTCCAGAGCCCGGCCTGCTACCACCGAGCTGAGGTCGGCGCAGATCTCCGCCACACGATGACCGCTGACGTACTCGAGCAGATTGAATGCGTGCACTCCGATATCGCCAATCGCTCCTCCCAATCCCGCCTGCGCCGGATCGGATCGCCACACCGCCTGCTTGTGCCCCGTGGCCTCCAGGGAGCCGCTCAGCCAGCCTTGCGAGTATTGCACGACTGCCTTACGAATCTTCCCCAACGCGCCCGCACGGGCCATCTGCCGCGCCTCGCGCACCAAGGGATATCCGGTGTAGGTGAAGGTCAACGCATAGAGGAGGCTGGTGCGCCGGACCGCTTCCTGGAGCGCGTACGCCTCTTCCAGAGTCGCTGTGGCCGGCTTGTCGCTCATCACATGAAAACCATGCTCCAGGGCGGCAAGCGCAACCGGCAGGTGGAGATGATTCGGAGTGACAATGCAAACAAAGTCGATGGCATCTTGCCGCTTGCGCTCCCGTTCCATCATCTCTTCATAATTTGCATAGGCGCGCTCGGCGCTTATGCCGTAGGACGCGCCTGCCTGCCGCGATCGTTCCGGATCCTGACTGAAGGCTCCGGCCACCAGCTCAATGACGCCATCCAATTCGGCCGCCATGCGATGTACCGGTCCAATGAACGAGCCCGCCGCTCCACCAACCATTCCCATCCGAAGACGTCTACCCTGCTGCTCCATCTTTTACCTTCCGCTCTTAAAGCATTTCTCCCCATCGACCGCCGCGCTCCATGCTAAAGCCATTCCGATGATACTGTCCGCAGCAAATTAGAGGATCAGGCCTTGATAAAGCCGCGCTGGGCGACGGCGATGTTGCCCCGCGAGGAGTTCTTCACCAGGTACATCATCTCGTCGGCGGCGCCAATGATCGCCTGGGTCGAGCTGCCGTCCTCCGGGTAGCTGGAAATTCCGAAGCTGGCCATGATCCGCAGCTCGATTCCCTCCGACGACAGATAACGGGTATCGCGCAATGAGTGCAGGAGCCGCTGGGTCACCTCGAGAGCAGCATCTTTGCCCGTCTGCGGCAGCAGAACGATGAACTCGTCCCCGCCGTAGCGAAAGGCCGAATCGATACCCCGCACATTTTGCTTGATGGTCTTGGCAATCTCAGCCAGCAGCCGGCTGCCGGCCAGGTGACCGTGCACGTCGTTGACGCGCTTGAAGTGATCCAGGTCGATGAAGATCAGGCTGAAGGGAAGATTGAAGCGGCGGGAGCGCTCGAGCTCGATCTCGGTGACAGAAAACAAGTGCCGCGAATTGAACAGTCCAGTGAGGTCATCGGTAATGGTCAGCTCCTGAATGCGTTCCACGGCGCGCACATTCTGAATGGCGATCGCGGCGTAATCGCACAGCACCTGGAGAAAGGCCATGGTTTCGCCAGTCAAACTGGACACGCGATAGTTAAGCAGCTCGATGACTCCCAAGGTGCGATCGCGCCAACGCAACGGTATGCAAATGGCCGATCGTACCGAGGAGTCCGGCGGAGCGTCAGCATACCCGGCGAAACGGGCATCGTTGCCAGGTTCTGACGCGATCACCGGCTCGCCGTGCTGGGCCACCCAGCCGGCGATGCCGTCGCCCATGGCGACACGCAGGTCGCGATGGCCGGCGGACTTACCCGCGGCTACCGCGTAGTAAAGATTCTTCTGCTCCTCGTCCACGATGAGCAGAGACCATGATTCGGGCTCGAAAAACTGCTCCATCTGCTGCATGATGGCGCCCAAAATGGAATCCAGATCCAGGGAGGAGGTCAGCGTGCGCGCTACGTCGTGAAAGACCATCAGGTCTTTCGGTAATGGTTGACGCTCTGGGAAGGAACGATCGACCATTGCAAGAGAGAGCCGCGATTCCGGCTGCTCTACCCCCCGATATGGACCATGCTGCGTGAAGGTTTCAGAAAGCCGGGCTCGCCGATATGGTGGCGCGCTTCTTTAACCTCGACCGTCTTCTGAATGAACTCCGCGAGATCCTCATCCGAGCCGCCGCGCGCCAGCACGCCGTAGAGATCATGGTCGAAGTGGGAGAAGAGGCAGGTGCGGATTTTGCCGTCGGAGGTGAGGCGGATGCGGCTGCAGGCTCCGCAGAAGGCCTGCGACACGGGGGCAATGATGCCGATTTCTCCCACGCCATCGTCGAAGGTATATCGACGGGCGGTTTCACTGGGATTGGTTGCAGCGAGGGGAACCAGCGGACGAAAGCTGTTGAGCTTGCCCACAACCTCCTCCAGGGGAACCACCACATCAGGGGTCCACAAGCGATCTTCTTCCAGTGGCATGAACTCGATAAAGCGGACGATCACACCCTCGTCGCGCGAAAAGCGGGCAAAAGGGATGACCTGGTCGTCGTTAAAGCCGCGCAACAGCACGCAGTTCACCTTAACCGGACCTAACCCCGCACGCTGGGCGGCGCGCACTCCAGCCAGTACCTTTTCAAAGCTGCCCGGAACCCGGGTGATGCGGGCAAAGGTCGCGGAGTCCACGGCATCCATGCTGACCGTGATACGAGTAAGCCCGGCAAGCGCGAGAGGCGCGGCCAGCGCGGCCAGAAGATGTCCGTTGGTGGTGACGGCAAGGTCCAGCGGCTGATCCGGCCTCGCCTGGCTACCGGAGCTGGTGCGGAGCTCAGCAAGCTGCGCCACCAGGGAAACAATTTCCTTCCGCAGGAGCGGCTCGCCCCCGGTCAGGCGCACTTTTTGAATGCCCAGGGCAACGAAAACCCGAATCATGCGCAGGTAATCCTTGATCGCCAACTCCGCAAATTGAGCGCCCTCGGTGCCGGTTCGGCAATACACGCACTTGTAGTTGCAGCGATCCGTGATGGAGACACGCAAATCGGTAATGGTGCGCCCGAACTTGTCTTCCAGACGTCCAGCCGGCAGCGCCGCGTGCGCCTCAACGGCGCCCACCTGCGCATTTTTGATTGCGGCCGGGATGTGCAGGCTCGTGGAAGACATGTTGAACTCCAGCATACGGTCCCTGTACGTTTCGGGTACTTTGGATGCGCGTGTACTCGCGTTCGGCTCATGCCGCGAGGCTTGCGCCGTGACACGCACGTATCCTTATCCCAATTAGAGCATTTTTGTGCCTTTGCTGTTTACCCAAGGCAAAAGCCATCCTAAGGACACCGGAGCATTTCTCCTGTAGAGGAAACCCAGTTCTACAGCCTTTGCACCAGGAAAAAGTTACACCTGACCGCCCCTGAAATGGGTACGGCAGCAGAAGAAAATCCTCTAGACCTTGCCGGTACAGCAACTACGGGCTTCCCCAAGCCCCCTATCCTGCACTATAGTCAGTTAAATCAATGGATACTCCGACAGAGACGAAACTGCGAGTTAACAACGGAAAAGTAGGATTTCCTTCTTCTTCCGGCCAGTCCTTTAACGGATATTTCAGCGCGGAAAAGCGCTGGAACTTCCGCAAAAACGACCTCATCGACGCGCGCGCCCGGCGGCTCTTCGAGACCACGGCCTATGCCTGCGATAACGATGCCTACCCCTTTCAGATCCCCTTAGAAGGAAGAACCGGCCCGCAGGTGCAGGCGGACGGCCACTCCATGCTCATGCTTTCGTCCTACGACTATCTAGGACTGATTGGCGACCCGCGGATCGATGCCGCTGCCATCGAAGCAATCAGGAAGTATGGCACCGGTACGGGCGGAGCACGCCTGCTTACCGGAACCACGGACCAGCACATTCAAATGGAACGGGACCTCGCCGCCTATAAGGGAACCGAAGCGGCCATCACGTTCAGCTCGGGATACATGGCGAATGTTGCCGTACTGGGCGCGCTGTTTGGGCCGGCCGATCGCGTGATTATGGATTCGCTCTGCCACCGCAGCCTGACAGATGCCTGCCGCTTCGCTGGAGTGCAGTTGCAGCGATTCCGTCATAATGACGCCTCATCGTTGCGCCAGGAGCTGGAAAATGGATCGCCGGCCAACCGCACCCTGGTCATTTCAGACGGGGTTTTTTCCATGGACGGTGACGTTTGCCATCTGCCTGAGATTCTCGAGGTTAAGAAGGAGTTCGGTTTCTTCCTGCTGGTCGACGAATCGCATGCTTCCGGGGTGATCGGCGCCACGGGCCGCGGCACGGACGAGCACTTTGCCATACCCACCGACGAGGTCGACATCTGGACCGGCTCGCTGGCCAAGTCGATTCCATCCACCGGGGGCTTTGCGGCCGTTTCGCAGGAACTTGCTATCTTCCTTCAACATGCGGCATCTCCGTTCATCTTTTCGGCGGCACTGAGTCCGGCCGCGGTGGCGGCGATCCGCGAGGGTCTGGCGATTCTCAAGAGCGAGCCGGAGCGGGTCGCCAAGATCAAGCAGAACGCCGACTTCCTGCGCAGCGGGTTGTGCTCTCTGGGCTATGACACCGGCCTGTCGGAGACCGCGGTCATTCCAGTGATTCTGAACGACGAAACAACGACTGGCTTGTTCGCCAGGCGGCTTCGCAACCACGGCATTCTGGCCACTCCCGTGCTCTTTCCAGCGGTTCCTCAGGATTCAGCACGGCTCCGGCTCTGTGTGACCGCCGCGCACACCCAGACCGACCTGGAATACGCGCTTGACGTCTTCGAAAAGATGGCCCGCAACTAGAGCATTTCACTTCTACGCTGTACTGGCGAGTGTGGCGAAGTGCGGCTTTTCTTGAGGAAAAGCCGCGACGGGACCGGTAACTCTGTACACCCCAGAAGTGAAAATGCTCCAGCCTGCATTCTCACCACGACTTATAGCGATGCGTCACGGCCACGCGCGAAATGCCAGCACGGCATTCAACCCGCCAAACGCGAAGGATTGAGACAGGGCAACCTGCACCTTGGCGGCGCGGGAATGGTTGGGAATAACGTCCAGCTCACATCGCGGATCCGCTTGCGTGAAATTCGCGGTGGGGGGCAACACGCCATTGCGCAGAGCCAACACCGTGGCAACGGCTTCGATCGCTCCCGCCGCGCCCAGCGTGTGCCCGTGCATCGACTTCGTGGAACTGACGGGGAGCGCCGCGGTATGACACCCGAAGACCGCATGGATTGCCGCTGCTTCCATGTGGTCATTGGCCTCGGTCGCGGTTCCGTGGGCATTGATATAGCCGACCTGCTCCGGAGCTAAACCGGCATCGCGAAGGGCGGAACGGATAGCCCGGGCCGCTCCTTCGGCGGAAGGCTGGGTAACGTGGCAGGCGTCTGACGACATCCCAAATCCCACGATTTCGGCCAGTGGCTTCGCGCCGCGCGCCAGCGCCCGCTCGAGCGGCTCCAGAATCAGCATGGCGCCGCCTTCGCCCAGAACCATTCCAGAACGGTCTAGGGAAAAGGGGCGGCAGGTGTCGGGACTGACCACGCGCATCGCCTCCCAGGCCTTCAAACCCCCGAGGAAAATTGGCGCCTCGCTGCCCCCGGCAATGGCTAAGGGAGCAGCCCCGGAACGCACCATCCATAGTGCGTTGCCGATGGCGTGCGCCGACGAGGAGCAGGCGGTGGAGATGGTATACGCGGGCCCATGAAGACCCCACTCCATGGAAATGTGGCTGGCTCCCGCGTTGCTCATTTCCAAAGGTATGGTCAACGGGTGGACGCGATGCCTGCCATGATGGAAGAGCTCCCAATAGCCGAGTTCTTCGATGGCTCTGCCGCCCATACAGGAACCGGTGATGATCGCCGCACTTTCGCGCAGCTCCTCGGTCCATTCGATTCCCGCCGCCGCCACGGCTTCCCGGGCAGCAACCACGGCAAATTGCGCGAAGCGATCCATGAAGCTAAGGGTCTTGCGGGGAAAGTGGTCCTCAGGGACATACCCACGCACCACGCCAGCGTTCTTGAAACGAACCTGATTGATGCCCATTTCGGGACTTGGCCCGACGTCGTGCGGCATTGGGCCGATTCCGGATTGACCACCGACAAGTGCCTGCCAGAACCCTTCCTGGTCGAGGCCCAGAGCGCTGATGACGCCCATTCCTGATATGACAACTCGCATCTACACCATTTTCACGAAGGATTGCCGCTGGACCGAGGGTAACAAACTCCGGCAAGTTCCCGATACGGTGCGTCCCGGGTTCGCCCTTATTCGGCTGCAGCTTGAGCAGAGGGGTTCTGTTTGGAATCCACCAGGAAGGTGACGCCNNTCGACCATTTCGCGGATGGTCTGGATCTTCTTTGCATCTTCGTCTTTGATCTCGATGTCGAATTCGCTCTCGAGATCGAAGAGGATATTGATGCTGTCCATCGAATCGATGCCGAGCTCCTCGAAGGTGCTGTCGGGCTTGACCTTTTCCAGAGGAATTCGCTGGGTGGTGGCAATCACTCGAAGAACGCGTGCTTGGATCGTTTCAGACATATGGGCCTTCGTGGAAATTGCAGTACTGCCCTGAGGGAGTGATCAAGGCCGGGTAACGAACTGTTTCAGTAAAGTTAAACCGGCCGCCCAGTGCTGGCAATAGTTTGTCATTGAAAGCGAAATTTTGAAACCTTTGCCGACTCCCGGATTTCCTGTCGGGCTCAGTGGGATCGGCAAACTTCATGCGGCTTTCCTTA
>PLZN01000431.1:0-11415 GCA_003152195.1 Acidobacteriaceae bacterium | reverse complement strand
CGAAGATGCTGGGGCGGAAATCGCGCATGCCGAGACTGATGTAGAGAAGCGAGGCGATGATGAGAATGCCCAAGTCACGGCTAAAAACGAGGATCGTGACACGCCGTGGCACGAGATGCTCATGCATGAGGACCAAAAACAGGGTGCTGAGCAGGAGCTTGTCGGTTATGGGATCGAGGTACTCGCCGATTTGGGTCTGCTGCTTGAGCAATCTCGCGAGCGGGCCGTCCAGGCCGTCACTAAGTCCTGCCACGACGAAGAGGCAGAGCGCGGTTAGGTAATGGGCTTCGAGGACGGCAATGACTAGAAAAGGGACTAGGCACAGGCGCAGGAAAGTGAGCATGTTGGGAGCTGCGCGCAACTGGTTCAGCACGGGAATCCGATCTTCATGGTTGGCAGCCCAAAACCTTGATGGTACATGAGCTTTTGGTATGATAGCGTGCATGCACTGCGCAGGCGCGTAGCTCAGTTGGTTNNTCGAGTCTCCTCGTGCCTACCATCCAAAATCCCCTATAAATAGGGACTTTCGGGGCCATACGGGGTGCAGTAGAAAGAATCAAACGAGGGCACTGAAAGGGCACAGTCGAAGAATATCGGCGAATCCAACTCTTACGCAAGTGAAACGGGACTCCATTGCGGAGTCCCGTTGGTGTTTCGGGGTTTCTTAACTGGCCCGTTTGTGGGCCAAGAAAAGGCTTCGGGTGTGATCTTGTGCCGCCCTCTTGTCGTCGGCGTAGGCCTGTTGGTACAGCTTCATCGTTGTCGATGAATTGGCGTGCCTCAATAGCTCCTGGACCACTTTCACGTTTTCGCCGCGTTTGGCCAAAATTGAAGCAAGCGATCGGCGGAAGGTGTGCCATCCCACAGCCTTATCGATGCCTGCTGCCTTCGCTGCTGGCTGTATGTGCCGAGGCAGCAATATGTCGAACCACATCGGTTCACGCCCCGTGTTCATTTCGGAAGCAAATATCCAATCCTCATCCGACCGGTAAAGTGATTCTCCTCGCCAGGTGATTAAAGCTGCGGCAAGCTCCTGAGGTATCGGTACACCCTTCCTGCTTCCTTCAGTCTTGAGCTTCGTCTGATGCTTCTGTACTTTCCCACGTTCAAGGCGTAGCCAGAGCTTTTCGAAGTCTACGTCTCGCCACTTCAATCCCCGAACCTCGGATCGGCGACATCCTGTGACAGCGGCCACCAGCACCGCTGTGCGCACCCGCGTTGAGTCCAGTCTAGAGATGATGGCTCCGATCTCCTCAAGGCTGAGGATGTCCGGGGTCGTTTCTCGTTCTGCGCTCTGCCTTACCGTCTTTATGGGGTTAGCGGCGGCGCTGTATAACCCGTGGCGGATGGCGTGGCTGAATAGGGCGCTGAGCTGATTACGCAGCTTGCTCTTCGTCGAATTCGCATACGGCAGCGACCGCAGCCAGCGCTCAACACCCACCGGCGTGATCTCTGTGATGAGGACCTTACCCCAATGGGGGGTGATGTGGTGCCGGAAGTTAGTGAGGTATAGGGCGATCGTTGTCGGGGATCGACTGACGTCAGGATCGCGAAGCTCATTGGCCTGAAAGTGGCCCCACAGCTCCTCCACGGTGAGCCGACCAACACGCTCGGCGCGGGCATTTATCTCGGAGCGCAGGTTTTCCACTTCGCGCTTCACCGCACTCTTATTAGGATAACGGTCAACGTCACCGATGACCTTTTTCTTCTGCAGACGTTTCCCATCGACAACTTCACGCCAACGATAGACCCACACATCGGGGCCTTTGGCACGACGGACACGGGCGATGGAACCTTCTTGATATCGGGCGGTGGACATGGATCTCTCCATCACCCGGTGGGCTGGCAAGGCGAATGTACTTTGGCGGCGGCCCAGGCGGTCAAGTCGGAGCGGCGGAATCTCCAGTGCTTCCCCAGGCGGATCGCCGGGATGGCTTGGTGTCGGGCTAAACGGATGACGGTTTTTGGGTGGACCCGGAGGTACGCAGCGGCATCTGCAGGAGTCAACAGCGATTCGTAGACATTTTGGGAGCTGTTCATGGAAGGTAATACTTCTGCCCGAGCCGCAACCTGGATTATGGGCTCTCTTTTTCAAAAATCCGTACCCCAAGCTAAAATGCGCGAATGACGGTTGACTTCCTGCGGCATCGTGGGCTGCGCCTCCGTCGTGACTCCATCCGGGGTACTAGAGGTCGGAAATATCCAAGCGTGCAAGAGCTAACCCATACTGCTGTATGAAGAGCTCGCGCTCGCGCCGTTGCTGTTTGAGGACGCTTTCCCTAGCGAAGGCGATGTCAAACTCCAAGTCACGCATGCGCCCGATCGCGTACTCGGCTATGCTGATGGGGATCAGGTCTTTTTCCCTCGTCCGAAAAGGTGTAGACCTGTGAGAGATTAACCACGGGTTCTCTGAGCCCATCCTGTTGTTACCGGCGCGGAGGAAGTCATCGAGGCTGCCCTCAAGCCATTCCGGTCCCGGGTGGTCAAAGGGCTTCACCTGCTTTCGGATGAGACTCGCCCAAGCAGGCCGCGACCTAAAGTGCTTCAGACAGCCGGGGTAGCGGTGCTCGGCCCGGCGCAGCATCACGCCGATCCAGATATTGTCCCTTTCCCGGCGGCCGCACAGACCCGCACACCGCTTAAAGAGGTCGTCCCATTCCTTCCATGCTTCTGCTGCTTCTGGTGTGATCATGCTGCGTGCTTCTTTTCGGTTGGGGTATCCGTCACTGTCAAGCGCAACGAATACTGTTTGGTTTTTGTGTGGCTGTTAATGCGCTCCTCTAGCCCAAACTTGCGACGATATAGGTCAGCCCATGTTTTGAAGATGTAGTTCACATAGCTGAACGTCACCTTGGACTTCCGGGCGTGGTCATAGTCGGAGATCATTCCTTGAAAGTAGTCTGCCCACTCTCGGGCGGAGTAGAAGTTACCTTGTAAATCAGGGCTGCTCGCGAGCAACTCGGGCAACAGCTCGGCGAGCACCTGGTGGTCGGCTGCCTGCTCTTCCTGCTTCTTCTCAGTGGCCAGAAACATCCGCTCCGCCTCCATCCCCCACTTCTCGAAGGTGGCGATCCGCTGCACGAAGACACCGAAATCTGCCATCGAGAAGGAAGTCTTTATGGTTGCAGCGGGTACGTTGTGTAGTGCGAGCACACACGCCGAAAGATCATCCAGCAACTCCGCCCAGATGGACTCGCGTTTGGCCATGAGGGAGGGAAGTAGGTGCTCACCTACCGCGCTATACACCTGCTCACCAGCCTCCATCTGACGAGGTGCGATCGGGATAACCAGAAACCGACGCATTGATGCGGCCTCTCTGAGGGGATCTGCATTTGTGGTCAAGATGACCGTAGCGTCACACGATAGTTCGATCACGTGGGATGTGGTGTAGAGTTCGCGCCGCCGATGCTTCCCGCCCGTCGTGAGATTCTTGAAGGTCTTTTCCACGTCGGTCCCCACCTTGTCAAACTCGTCAAAAACCACGAATGGGGTTGCTGTCATCTGCTCCGCCAGTTCTTTTCCGCTTGTGGGGGCATTGATCGCGGCAAAGTGCGGCCCTTGGAGGATATTCCCGATACGGACACCGAGGGTTGTTTTGCCAGCGCCACCAATCCCCTCGAACATAGGCACGGGTCTGCTCGTTTGGGTCGTCGCGAAGAATGTTGAGAGAAGCCAGCACTTCAGCAGTTGCTTGTAGTGGGGGGCGTATCCGGTGTAACTGACGAGTCCCAGGATCTCAGCCTCCAGGAGCGAGCCGGGCCGGTGCCTGAGGGAACCGATCGAATCCTCCGTTAGGTGGACTTCGGGGTTCAGCCAAGGCCGCATCTTGGTATCAGTGTCGGTGAGGGAGTTCGCATATTGATGCATCAGAACCCCATCCGTCCCGTTCGGTACCCGATCGCGAATGGGCTTCCCCTCCTCCATCGATATCCGAAGCATGGAACCTTCGAAGCAATTGAGAAACAGGCTGCTGTTTACCCAGGCGTTGAGGGAGTAAACGGGTTTGCGTGGAGTCGTGGGCTTCTCCGCCTCGATGTTCAGGGCCTTTCCGCAGGCATCAACCCATTCAGGCCTGGNNGTGAAATGCGGAGTTGCCTTTGCGCACTTGGATCTGGTTCGTGCTTTCTTCACCTTTAGGTAGCAGCAGCAGCGCGAACCCATCCGTGTTGAACATCTTGGCCCGGCGCGTGATGTCCTTAACGACCGTATTGGTGACCTCGATCTCCCGAGCGTTGGGCTCAAGCTCCTTGTTGCTCAAAAGCCGCTCAACCTGAGCCCGGATGGTGGCAAAGGCAATTGGTATGCGTGACGGCCAGGCAAAGACCTCGTTCAGAAGCTGATCGAGCGTCAGGTCCTTGACAGCCTTGAGGTAGTCGTCCATGTCCTTGGTCGGCGTTGTTGTTGCGAGGCAGTACATTTTGGTGGCGACGGCATCGACTAAGTCGTAGCCGCCGGGCATGCCTGTGGCTGGATTGATCTTGTCATTGTCGTAGACGATCAACGGCTCGCTGCCATTGGCAAGATCCCGGATGCAGTTAATGTCTGCGCCGTTCTTACCACCCACAGCGATGGCAGGGATGTAGGCGTCCACACCGTGCTTCCGGGTGTAGGCCCTCAATGAAAGGAGGTTATGCTCCCCTTCGAGGATGGTAAGCTCCGGAAAGTCGTCGGGCCAGATCTTACCGGGAGCATATTGTGCATCCGGAACACCGAACACTCCACGCTTAGCGGTGCGAGGCTGTACCCGCATGACCTGACGTTCAGCGGGCTCTACGAGGAACTGCCTGACGTTGAGTGATGTCGGATTCCCGGCGGCGTCGCGATAGGTGTAGACCACTGCATTGCGCCATGCGGGTTTCTGGAGGGCGGGAAGAACAACGTCGAACATGTTGGCCCATTCTTGTTCGTCCACCTTCATCGCGGCGTCGATGGCTTCAACCTTGTCCCGCGCGACCTTCTTCTCCTTCGCGCCCCGATTGCTCGCGGCGGCATAGATCCGCTTGATATGCTCACGTTGGAGTTCCACCACCCGAGTCCGGAGCTCGTCCGCACGGACCTTGATGTCCACGATATAGAGTCCAGGTGGCACGGCCCCCAGATCTTGCTCCTCCAGCCATTCGGGGTCGTTGATGGGTAGGTCACGGCACATCAACGCGTCGTGGGCCTCGATGCTCCGTGGCAGGTGGTCTTGGCAGCGTCCGGAGATTTGGGCGATGAGGTAGGTGGCCCAGTCCATCTCCGGGCTGGATACCTCATCATTCAGGGTCCAGTGGGTGTTGCATCACCAGCAGGTTGCAATGCCGCGCAGCTCCGAGGCTGTGACTTTTTTGGCTTGGCACCTGGGGCAGATCATTTTGCCTCTGGTGCGTTCGATACCCGCCAGGGCCAAGACATCATATATAGAGGAGTGTAGGGAGCCGCCCATCACTGCACCTCCGCGACTACAGGAAGCTCGTAGTGCGAGATGCAGCCGACACGTGTGCGCACAACCAGTCCGCGCCGGAGCAGTTTGCGGGCGACAGTCTCCACGGTGCTGGGTGTCGCGCCGCTGACCTCGGCAAGGTTCGCAATGGTTAAGGAATCTGAGGAATCACGCAGCCCGAGCAGAATTAATCGGGCCACAGGGGTCACACTGGACAGGAGCTTTGGTGTGAGTGCGAGTCGTACTGGCATATCGAGCCTCTTTGGTGGTTCAAAAGGTAAATACGTGGGGAGGATTGCTCCGCCTGAAAAATCCATGAGATTTTTCCCTCCTACCCCTGTTCGGGGAGTTCGTAGGTGCAAGAGGTGGGTATTACCGAACCATAGTTACTGGGGTAGGCATCTTCTGCAGGAGTTGGAATACGCGGGGGTTGCAGGTGTAAACGATTTGGAATACCCGCAGGCAAACTGGTTGACCCCAAGTTGGTTAAATCCATTTGCGGGCGTTGCGGGTGAAGTTTCTAAGATTTTTTCTTAGGAGAGAAATTAGAGGAAAAACAGGGGAAATTGGAGAAAAAATTATAGAGAAGAGAGGGGGGGCGCACCCGCCCGCACCCGCAACACCCGCTCTCGTGACTGACCCATCTGCATCTTCCCGCCGGACCAACACAAGAATATTTGTCACCATCACCGATCTAATCGACCTCAAGACGGTGCCTGCGTGGAAGATAAATACAGTGAGAATGCGATTGCGGCGCTTGAGGTGATAAGCAGGTTCGCCGTAAATCCAAAGCGGCTCATCTGTCTTCTCCCCACAATGTCTTAGGCATGAAGGAAGGGTCACAGTAGAGACCCCTTGTACCGGGGATGTTCTTTTTGGTTGATCCAAGCCCTCTTTCCTCGCATTACACAAAAAACGGACTTCCCGATCAGTTTATGTGGGCTGACCGTTCCGGTTCCGGTGCTATCAGGTCACACATTGATATTGGGGGAGAGATCATGACAGACGTGACCGACGAAGCGAACGTTACCCTGCCCGCTGTTGAATCTGCACAAACAGAGGGTGAAACTGAAGCCAGCCTGAATAGCGAGATCAAGTCGCTTTGGTCCGCTCACCAGGCGAGCAAGGCCACCGCGAAGCACACGAAAGAGGAGCTGAAGACTCTGCGCCTCGACCTTGGTCGAAAACTATGCGAGATGAAGTTCCTGCTCGCCCGCACCGGGCGGAGCGGTGGTTGGGCTGGTTACCTGCGATCGCATGACCTCCCACGCGCCTCCGCCGAACGCTACGTCAGCCAACATGAGGCTCTATTGAAGCCGGAGATAAATCGACTCACTGAGACAATTTCCGAACCGTCTGAGGATGACGTTCGGCGGCTGGTCCGCAGTCTGCTTCCGCGACTCCGGCGGGTTTTGACGACTACGGGATCTGTCTCCCTTTTCGTTGACGAAGTACTCCGGCAGCTTCAAACGCCAGCCGGGGACCTCGGGGGCGAGGTAGATGGAGCCGCATCGGTCGCAGAGGGCGATTCTGGCGGTCCGGATGTGATAGCGGTGTCGCTTACGGAGGCCGCATGAAAGATGTTAGAGGCGTTCTGATCGCAGCAGGAATTATGGCGGAATCGACAAGTTTCTTAAATAATGACCGATTGAGAGCCCGACCCCCGACGCCGCACGAAAAGGCGGTCTGACACCTGTTGCTCCAATCAATCCTGCGCCGAGTGAGTCACAAGGAATAGAAACAAGTCGTGCTCGATGAGAAGAAATTTGACATGACGTCCGTGCGGCTTTCTGCGCTCCGGAGCGATATTCCGTCAGAGGTTCCCGAGAAAGTGGTAGTGGAGTATCACGCCATTGTGGATGATCTCGAAAATTCTTTCGGTGAGGATCTTTCGGCATTCAAAATTGGCCCAGGAGAGCTCAAACAGAAGCAATTGTTCTTCGGGATGGTTGTCGCTCCTCAAGCATCGCCGCCAAAACCGATCTTAACGGATGTGAGATATTGCAATCCCAATTTATTCGCCCGGCAAGTCAATGGCCTCGCGAACTACATCCAGGCGATCCCGTCCTCTCCGCAAAGAACTATTCGAAGCTCAGCATTACGAGCTCCAGATGTTGGCGATCAAGCATCATTTCCGAGCCCACGAAGACGGAGCGCCCGGTGTGGACCGTGCGATGGTTATCAGTAAACTCTTGGAAATCGATCGGCAAAAATCGCCTCAGCCTACTCATCAAATAATCAACCACGGCACGATGACCGGCACCATCATCCAGCAAGCAACGAGCCATTCCCAGGCCACATTGACCTTTAATCCTGCGGACGTTAAGAGAGTGGTCGAAAGAATCAAGTCCGGGATGGACGACCTATCACTAAGCGACGCGGATAAGGAGCAGCTCAAGGAAGACATCGACACGATCGAGCCGCAGCTACGATCCGCGAATCCGAAGAGATTTGCGATCGCACAATGCTTGCATTCGATGAGAAATATCTTGGAAGGGGCGGCGGGAAGCATTCTTGCGGCGGGAATAGTCAACGAGATAAGTGAGATCATGAAGCTGCTTCCCGCGATCCACCAATAGGGCATTACACCGTGCGTATTATCCCTCCTCCTCCGCTTCGCAGTTCCTCGACCAGACGTTGATCAAGACGACGCAGAATTACCTCTGACATGTTGATTAGGAATCACCCCTCAGGAAGATCCGGTTCGCATCCATTACTTCCTCGACGAGAGCAGTCTATGTTCGTCTCAGCAAAGAAACATGTCTCCCTTGAAAAGCGTGATGTATGCCCTCCTTTGGGAAGCCATTACGCGGAAGCCATACATCACGGGGTGAAGAGGTGCTTATACCTCCGGGAGACGTGCTCGCGGCTCATGCTGACCATCGACGCTACGGCTGAAATCGTGACTCGCTCGTCGTTGAGTCGTAATCGACCAATCGCTGCCGTCAGTACTGACTCTGTGGATTTGACCCGGGAGCGGTGAGTCTGATAAGCCCCACTCCGCATACGATCCGTACTGCTGGACTTCCGACCTAGCACGGTTGGCGAGAGCCAGAGCTGTTCGACTCTTCGTGTGCGTGTATCCGAGCTGTATGCGACTACATCATAAGACCGTCTGATCCACCCACAAGATTCAAGCGGTTGGTAGGATGGGTGCGCATACCCGGACAGCACCACCATACCCTTCACGCACAGTATTCGCTGGATCAGCTCATCGTGATCACTGCGGGTCATCTCGTTAGGGTAGTGACCGCCAATTCGAGTCTCCGGCACGTATGGCGGGTCGAGGTAAAACAGGGTTCCATCGCCATCGTAGCGATCTAAGATTTCCCGCCAGTCAGCTTGCTCAATCTGGACAGTTCGCAACCGCTGATGCAGCAGGGATAGTCTTTCGACTACCGCTTGCCACCGTCTCACGACGGAAGCCATTCCCCTGCGCGAATCCACAACGGAGTAGCTGAACCGCTCTCCCAGTCCACTCCGCGACATGCGTTGGCGTACCAGGAAACGTCGTGCCCGTTCCACCGGATCGAAAGTTGGTTCCTGGGCCAACTTAAATTCGGATCGCGCGTACAGCGTGCCCTGACAAGCTTTCTGAAGCCGGTCGCACAAATCGGGATCGCGGATCACCCGGAACAGATTGACCAGCGAATCATCCACGTCGTTAAAAATCTCGACCTTCGATGGTTCCTTTGCCAGCAGGACGGCGGCACTACCACCGAAGACCTCACAGTAAGTATGGTGCTCAGGAAACAGGGCGAGGATATTGGAGGTAAACCGGGACTTTCCGCCGTGCCATGACAGTGGTGGATTTAGTTTCATGATGCCTACGATTATCCGTGCTATCGCTGGGCGGCGGGGAGCGCCGCCACCTGCTCCCCTTGCGTGCTTCCTCCCGTGATCGCGAAAGGGAAGACCGGGAACGAGACTATGCAGTCGCCAATGAGCTGAATAGGGCAGAACTGTTCAGGGACGCCCGCGACGACCAACTGCTAAGGCGACCGCCGCCAGTGACGTCGCCGCCAACTGCACGCAAGACCGCGCCGGGCTGTCGGCAGCTTATGGGACGACCCCGTGGAGAGCGGGCCGGTTACGCGCTAGCCGGGGAGGAAGGATCACAGACTCCGTTCTATGATGGCTCCGTCACGGAGGCACATCAATGGCTGACCCTGAAGCATTGTTTTCTGAAACATTCGGACGTTTCATGTCGAACTGGTCCTACATAATGTCATTGCGGCAAGTAGCAGAGGTGGCACTGCCGCTAGCACAGGAAGCGTTGACCCCGATCCACGCGCAAGCAGTCGAAGCGATCGCGGCGGATCCTCAGTACAGCAAGATTTTCATCAATCTCGATGGCATCGAAGGTCCGATGGGTGACGAGTTGAAAGAATTCCTTCGCGCTGGGATGACGAACACTGCCGTTGCAAACTCAAGAGCGGCCATCGATGCCGCTTCACTGGTCTTCGCGCAGTCGATGCTCGATGATTCGGCTTGGTCGTATTGCCGGGTCTGCGCGTTGGTGGCTCCCCAGGATTGGGAGTCACTCTGGAGCCGAAGAAGATTGACTATGCCAGCGTTCGTGACCGTTCCGCAGATGCGATCCGCAATGAACTGCTCGCAGCGACACTAAGTCAATTGGAACGTGATTCGCTGCTGAAGAAGGTAGACATGCTTTTTCGCCTCTGTAAGCCACCCACTGATTTCAACCCGATTGGTAACTACACCTTCGACCGCACACGGCTAGAGGCAATTGACAACCAGCGCCATCGAATCATTCATGGCGAAGGCATCAAGGTTGTGATGACCCAGCTTGATGCGGATTTGGAATTCGTTATGAAGACCAGTCACTACCTGATGGGTTTGGTGAACCAGAGATACGGTCTCCGCCTCCACCCCGACAAGGTCTTCACGCAGCCACGGAAGCCCGGCGCGGGCTCAGAATCGTAGGGGTCTCGTGGCGATCCCACAAACCCAAAGCGCAAACTTTGGAGATGTGGGAGCATCACATCGAAGCCACGATCGAATCCGATGATCCCGGACATCGATCGTGAAGCCCTCATCGTGGCCCGGCGACGACAAGGGCTATTCAAGCAGCGGGTAATGCACTCTGCCATCGTCGGGAAATCGGCTTTGTCCATGGGCAGCAAATCGCCCAGCCGGAGACTCCCCTGCGCTGCGAAGTGTGTGATGGACTCGAAATGGCGCGGCGGGGATGGGACGGCTCAGGTGTCGGTTTCGTCCCGGCGGACAGAGAGCTTTAGGAGATGGTGCAGGCGGCCCCAGAGGAGCGTCCCGGCGACGAGGGCGGGGGAAAATGGCCGTCTCTGCTACTCCCACGATCGACCACCCCTTTGATCGCGGATTCATTGGTTTCGAGAACTCGAACTGATTGTCTCGCCGGTCGCCAACGCTCCATCCCTAAACCGTATGGGCGGACGAGCTAAAGTCGTGGGAGAATCCTTCATGGCCGAAAACCCCGATTCTTCTGCCGCTCGTACTCACGACGATATCTTTCTCTGGCAGCGTTTCTTCCGCCTTCTCCGTGTGGGATGGATACAAGACGGTCTCTACCTGTTTGAGCGTGCGGTTAAAGAAGCGCCGGAAATCGACCATCCGGACGTAGTCGTGACCGAATTGCTCCTTTGAGGGAAATCCACGGCACGAAGCCGCCTTTGTTGGGACAGCCGCGCGCCCGCCGCCTCGTTGAGCGGTACCGCGTGCTGCATGAGGCTTTGGTGAGCAGGCCGAAGTCCGGTTTCCAGTCGGACTTGGATCGTGTAGGGTTATGCGGGATGCCGCTGATATGAGGTCGCGTGGCAAGATAAGGGAGTCTTCGGGTTAACTCAGATGAAGTTAAAGGAAATCACGTCCGGACTTAGCCTCGCTGGTGTCGAGCCAGCGCAAATCGTCACCGTGGTGGCCACGGTGCCGCACGGGGACGGTGCCCTGCAGCTCATTTACCGCACGCCTGATGGTGGCATGAAAGAGCGGCT
>PLZN01000295.1 GCA_003152195.1 Acidobacteriaceae bacterium | reverse complement strand
TCACCGTTTCCAGGGCCGCGCGATCCACGTCAGTGGCCGGGGCCTCCTTCATCCAGCGGGGAAAGTAGCCAACACGGAGACCCGCCACCTTCGCTGCCGCGTCATAGTCCAGCTTGCTGGGCACGCTGGATACGTCGCCTGCATCCGGCCCGGTGATGGTTTCCAGCACCAGCATGGCGTCCTCGACGCTGCGCGTCATAGGGCCTAGCTTGTCGAGCGACCAGCAGAGCGTCATCGCGCCCGTCCGCGGAACCCGGCCATAGGTGGGCCGCAGGCCGGTAATTCCGCAGCGCATGCTGGGGCTTACGATGCTGCCGCCAGTCTCGCTGCCGATGGCAAAGCCCACCAACCCCGCCGCGGTGGCGGCGCCAGGCCCCGCGCTCGAGCCCGACGACCCTTCCGCCGGCAGCCAGGGGTTCATCGTCTGGCCGCCAAACCAGATATCGTTGAGCGCCAGCGCGCCCATGCTCAACTTGGCCACCAGCACCGCGCCTGCCTGCTGCAGACGCTTGACGACGGTTGCGTCCTCCGTGGGCACGCGGTTTCTGAAGGGCTCCGCGCCGTAGGTGGTCGGAATGCCGGCGGTGTCGAGCAGATCCTTTGCGCCCCATGGAATGCCATGCAGCGGACCACGGTAATGACCGGCGGCGATCTCCTTGTCCGCCTGTTTGGCCTGTGCCATCGCCAGCTCGCGCGTGGGGGTGATGATGCAATGCAGCGTGGGATTGAAGTGCTCCATCCGCTGCAGGTAGATGTTGGTAAGCCGCTCCGAGCTAAGCTGGCGCTTCTCGATCCAGCGCGACAGCCGGGTTACGGGCGCGAAGGCGATGTCCTCATCGTTGAGGGGGAGCGGACCTGGGTCGGTTTTGCTGCGCACAAACAGGTTGCGCTCCGGGCCTGCCTGCTGGCCGGGCAGAGTCGCTTCGCAGTGGGACCAGGGTGCCAATGCTGGTTCGAGCGCGGCCTTGCGCGGGCCGGTGCGCCGCTCGTACAGCGGCGCCATGCTGCTGCGCCAGCTTGCCGCCGCCTCCTTGCGTTCGCCTTCGCTCAACTCCACCTGCACCAGCTTCTCCGCTTCAGCAAAGGTGAGAGGCGATACCTCGGGGCCGGCCGCGGGCGCCGTCGCGAAGGCGGAAGGCGCTCCGGGAGGCAGCTCGGCAGGCTTTTGCTCGGCGGGTTTCTCAGGGTTGCACGAGGTGACGGCGATCCCCAGGAGACCAAGGGAGCTATGGGTCAGGAACTGCCTGCGTGATTTCGACATTGCGCCTCTGATGCGCATTCTAGAGCGGTGTCCCTTAAGTTCCTCCAATAAATTTGTCATCTCGGCCGGAGCGAAGCGCGAAGGATGGGGCACCCGGAGTCTTGTGGGCACGAAGAGAGATCTTTACTCAGCACGCTTGACGATCACTCCCTCAAAGGGGCGAAGCGAGAGTGTCGTCTCCACCGCATCGCCGGAGCGATCCATGTGGGTCGAGGCGAGAATGTATCCAGCAGCGATCGGTGCCTCTTCCTTGCTCTCGCTCAAATTGAGCAGGATCGCAAACCGCTGTGCCTCGTCGGCCCTCTCGTAGCGAAGAACATGGCCGTTGCTGGTGACAACTTCCACGTCCCCGCTATTCAAGGCTGCGTTGGAGTTGCGCAGGCCGATGAGTGTGCGATACAGGCTCAGCATGGAGTCAGTCTCCCCGGACAGCGTGGCCACGTTGACCATCGCATGATCGGCGCTCAACCGAAGCCACGGCGTCCCATCGGTAAATCCGGCGAGCTTCGAGCTATCCCATTGCATGGGAGTGCGCTCCGGATCGCGCCCCATGCCCAGGCCGGGCTCATTCTTCTCCGCCGGATCCTGGACTTCTCCGGCAGGGATGGGGACGTCCGTCATGCCGATTTCATCGCCGTAGTACATCGTGGGCGTGCCCCGCAGGGTGAGCAGCAACATTGCGGCGACGCGCGCCTGGGCGCGGCCGATGCGAGTGGCGATACGCGGCTGGTCGTGATTACCCATCACCCAGTTTGGCCATGCGCCCACGGGCAATGCCGCCTCGTACTCCTTGATTACCTGGGCGATCGCATCCGCGCTCCACGCGCAGGCGATGAGGTGAAAATTGAACGGCAGCTGTGCGCCCTTGAGATCTTGCCCGTAGTAAGCCGCAAGCTGATCGAAGGGTAGATAGATCTCTCCGATGAGCAAGCGGTCTCCATAGGAGTCCAGTATGGCGCGCATGGCGGCGACGATCTCATGCACTTCAGGACGATTGGTGTTGTAGAGGGCAAGCAGCCGCTGCGATGCCGGCCCATTCGGATTGCTTGCGGGATTGATGGGGTTGTCGCGGAACTGATCGTCCTTGATGAGCATCCACATCACGTCTACGCGAAACCCGTCGACGCCGCGGTCCAGCCAGAATCGAAGTACGTTGAACATCGCCTCACGCAAATCCGCGTTGCGCCAGTTCACATCCGGCTGCTGCTTCAGAAATCCATGGTAGTAGTACTGGTCGCCATCCTTTGTCCATGCGGACCCGCCGAAGTTGCTCAGCCAGTTGTTGGGCGGACCACCGCCCCCAGACGGATCGCGCCACAGGTACCAGTCACGCTTGGGGTTATCAGGGGAGGACCGGCTCTCCAGGAACCAGGGATGCTGGTCGGAGGTATGGTTGGGAACGAAATCGAGAATAAGCTTGAGGCCGCGTTTGTGGATGGCCTGCAGCAGTTGATCGAAGTCGGCCAGGGTTCCAAAAATGCGGTCGATATTGCAGTAGTCGGCGATGTCGTAGCCGAAGTCGGCCATGGGCGAAGGATAGAAGGGCGCGATCCACACCGCTTTGATCCCCAGGCCGGCGAGGTAATCTAGCCTCTGCAGAATGCCTTGGAGGTCACCGATGCCGTCGCCGTTCGAGTCCTGAAACGACCGGGGATACACCTCGTAGAGAATGCCGTACTGCCACCAAACGGTCGATTGCATTTTTTAGGGGGCGCTCCCACGCCGGAAAAAGGGGCGATACACTCATCTTTATGACCAAAGCGATGAACAAGTACAGCTCTCAGATTACACAGCCCAAGTCGCAAGGGGCGTCGCAGGCGATGCTCTATGCGGCCGGCCTTCGCGAGCAGGATATGGCCAAGCCGCAAGTCGGCATCGCCACCATGTGGTATGAGGGTAATCCGTGCAATATGCATCTGCTGCAGCTCGGCGAAAAGGTGAAGGAAGGCGTAATCGCCGCCGGTATGGTTGGCCTGCGCTTCAACACCATCGGGGTAAGCGACGGAATCTCGATGGGCACCGATGGCATGAGCTATTCGCTGCAGTCGCGCGACCTGATTGCCGACTCCATCGAAACGGTCATGGCTGCCCAGTGGTATGACGCCAATGTCTCGATTCCCGGCTGCGATAAAAACATGCCTGGCTGCATAATCGCCATGGGCCGGCTGAATCGGCCCAGCTTGATGGTTTACGGGGGCACAATCCGCGCCGGTCATCAAAACGGGCAGAAGCTGGACATCATCTCCGCCTTCCAGAGTTACGGTCAATTCATCACCCATACGATTAGCGACGAGCAGCGCCAGGGAATTGTGCGGCACTCGTGTCCGGGAGCGGGCGCGTGCGGCGGGATGTACACCGCCAATACCATGGCCGTGGCCATTGAGACGCTGGGCATGAGCCTGCCCTATAGCTCTTCCACTCCCGCTGAAGATCCCCTAAAGCTCGACGAATGTTTTCGCGCCGGCGCTGCCATCGGCAATCTGCTCCAACTCGATTTGAAGCCGCGCGACATCATGACTCGTGCAGCCTTCGAAAATGCCATGGTGGCGGTCGCGGCACTGGGAGGGTCCACCAACGCAGTGCTCCATCTGATTGCCATGGCCAGAGCGGTGGATGTACCGCTTACCATTGATGATTTCCAGAAGATCAGCGACAAAACTCCGTTGCTTAGCGATTTCAAACCCAGTGGCCCTTATGTGATGGAAGATCTGCAAGGCGTCGGCGGTCTGCCTGCGGTTTTGCAGATGCTTCTCGAGGAGGGGCTGCTGCACGGCGATTGCGTCACCGTCACCGGAAAAACCCTGCGCGAGAATGTGAAGGACCTGCCGGGTTTGCGAGCCGGTCAAGAGATCGTGCGCCCGGTTTCCAATCCTCTCAAGGCGGCCAGCCACCTGCAGATACTCAAAGGAAACCTGGCTCCCGAGGGCGCGGTCGCGAAGATCACGGGCAAGGAAGGGCTCAGGTTTTCCGGTCCGGCAAACGTCTTCGATTCCGAAGAGTTGATGTTGAAGGCCCTGGAGGAAGGCAAGATTGCCAAAGGCCAGGTCCTGGTTATCCGCTACGAAGGTCCGAAAGGCGGCCCGGGCATGCCCGAGATGTTGACCCCCACCTCGGCAATCATGGGTGCTGGTTTAGGAAAGGATGTGGCATTGATCACCGACGGCCGCTTTTCCGGCGGCTCGCACGGATTTATCGTCGGCCATATCACCCCGGAAGCCCAGGAGGGTGGCCCGATTGCGCTCGTGCGGACTGGGGACTCCATCACCATCGATGCCAAAACGAATCAGCTTTCAGTGGATTTGTCCGATAAGGAATTGGCTGGCCGCCGTAGCGAGTGGCGCATGCCGCCCTACAAGGCGGTGCGAGGCACGCTCGCCAAGTACATCCGATGCGTCAAGAGCGCCGCGCTTGGCTGCGTCACAGACGAATAGCGTTGAACCGGGACCCGGTCGGGGTGCCCCACGTTCGCCCCAGCGTACGTGGGACGAAAAAGAAGGGGCGACCCGGATTTCCTGTAAGCGGCACCACCCATGTTCGCGTGTGTGGATGTCTGTAAGGAAATCCGCATGAAGTTTCTTGATTCCACCAGGCCCCACAGGAAATCCGGGGGAAGCCCCCACCATTGTTTTTGTAATAGCGACCTTAGCAGCCCGTGGTTAAAGTCTAAAATCCGTGAAACTGATTTTCTAACACTATGAATCTAAATTTCTTAACTTCTCGATGTTTCCAGAAANNCCGGAGCGTACCCGGATTTTCTACTACGCGGCACCGGCGATGACCTTGTGTGCGGCTTTCCGTAAAGAAAGCCGCATGGAGTTCGCCAACGCCACCCAACTCGAAAGAAAATCCGGGGTAGCGCAGTGGA
>PLZN01000269.1 GCA_003152195.1 Acidobacteriaceae bacterium | reverse complement strand
CGATTCCAGCCCGCATTTGGCTCGTCTTACGCGGATATAGAGGGGCTTAGCCGTAGTGCCAAGATCTTATAAGTTGTTTTAAGTATGGGCCAAGCGATCCTTGACACGGTAGAGGTCAGGAGTTCGAGTCTCCTCGTGCCTACCATTTTTCCCTCTACGCAAACGTGAGAGCATCCCCGCACGCCGGATCGTGAGATACCGGCATAGCGTCCTTGCTTGCATTACCACCTGCGTTCAGGCTCAGGGTAAAATGGCCGTCTTCGAAATAATCCCTGCGGATCGACAGTGCGGCCAGAATCACCTCCCCCGGTCCTATTCATTTCTTTGTGTTCAGGCGCGGGTTCAGCGAATAGGTGCCTGTCAGGGTCGCTTTGGCAAGCACGTGTCCTTCAAGCGCCGCCCGGACATTGGGCCCGGTCAGCTCACCTTGCACCTGGGGGTGCGGGATACCGAGCGCGTAAAGGGTGAACACATAATGATGGACAATCGAGTCATTCCAGGGGGGAGCGGGGCCATCGTAGCCGTGGTACTTGCCCTCCATCTTTGCGTCACCCGAAAACCACTTTGTGTAGTCGTTGATACCGTGGCGTAAACCATCGGAGGTAGCGGGCCCGGGCTTGCCGCGCAATGTCACTCCATTGCTGTGACTACCGGCAACGATCACTCTTGTAGTTGCTGGGACATCGAGCAGCAGCCAGTGGAAGAAGTCAACGCGAGGCAGCGACGACGGCACCTCACGGCCTTCCCGATTCACGTCATCGGCTTGGCCAGGTACGTCGTAGTCATGACATATCAAAACGAATGACTTGGTGCCCTCGGGCACGTCGCTCCACTCCAAGTGTGGGTTGCGGTTAGTGCTCAGTGAGAAATGACTTCTGAGATCGACGACAGCAAACGCAAATTCTCCCGGAATCGGCTCTCCATCGTTAAAATTCCGACTCCTGAGTTGCATTGTTCAATACCTCCTTATCGATTGAGATGCCGTCATCGGCCTTGGGCATGCCCACCACCAGAATTGAGGGCAAGCTCGCACGCGCTTGCAGCGAGACACGGCCCGTGCCATAAAGATATGGCCGGAAGATCAGTCGCCAAAGCCCATCAAGCTGTTAGAAGAGAATGTATATGCGCCAACCCCGGGACGTTGCGACGGGCCTTTTGCCGGGTCGTAAACCTCAAGAGAAGAAGCTCAAAGAACCTAGAACGGAATCATCCGAACCTACGAAAGGCGTCGTACAGGAGATAACACCGGAGGAATACAGGAACGCCGCGGGACAGATAATCGTGAGCGGGTTCGGATCCCCACGCCCAAGAGGTAACACCGAGGTACAGCATGAAGAAAACCATCGCCATCGCTGCTGTTATCGGTGTTAATGCCGGCATCTTTTGGGTCTCGGTTGTGGGTGCGGTACTCAACCTCTACACGCCGTTGACACCGCTTTGGACTGCGGCCATGTGGGCGTCCTGCCCTCCGATACTGGCTATCCGGAAAGCCTGGGTGGCTTGTACCTGTTCTCAACGGCATTCTCTACGTTGGAATTGCAGCTTCAATCCAATTCTTTCGCCAGTTCATTATCCCGTTCGCGAAGGGACTACAGGTTATAAGGCCCGGGGCGCAGGAAACCGCATTCGGCTTTCAGACTGCTGAATGATGCCCTGGTGGAGGTCACGGGTGGGCAGCTTCAAGCTCTGAACTCCCCCGTTGCCAACGCTATTTCTTGGGCATAACAATGATGTCCCGCGGGTTGGATATCGTATATGGCGAGCCAGCGGCCTGGCTGAAGCGGGTCGGCGTAATCGTAAATACGAACAGCTTTCCTGCCGACTGGCTGATGGCATACAGGTGATTGTCGTTGTCCCAGAAGAACTGATCGACCTCGTCTTTCGTGAGCAGTTCGGTATAGGGGGTAACCGGATCACTTCCGTTGAAATGGAAAATCTGTAATCCAGCCGTCCCGCCAACAGCGAGCAGCTTGCCCGAGGGGGACATCCCAACATCGGTAACGTTCTTGACCGCGGTCTCAGGCATGTTCTCACGGGTGCTCTTCGTCTGCAGATTGCCCGAGTCTTCGGCCGTATAGGCCGCAAGCTGCGGAGGACCGTCCGGGTTGAATGTTTCTCCATTGACTGCCTGGAGGGAGATGGCGAGGTGATTCGTTGGATCGGCGGCAGTCAGGTAGGGACAGTAGAAATCCCCTTCCTTTGGGGCCGGCGTCGGCGCACTGACGTTCGCCTGGATCAGCATTCCATCGCTGTGCCGCTGAAAGCCGTAGATCTGCCAGTATATGTCGCCAAGACAAACCGCCCCGTAGGCGTACTTATTATTACCAATAAAACTTAGCGGAACACTGAACCACGGATCCGCACCATCGCTTCCAAGATAGTTCAGTTCGCCATTGGGTTTGTCGATCCCGAAGGATTGATAGGTGTTGTTAGCGCAAATATTGCCGTCGAAATCTAAGTCATACAAGGTTGCGCCGGTATGGTCGAGAAACAGTGGTCCCGGGCCGCCGCAATCGTAACCATTGTACTTTTGGCCGTTGATCGATGCGACCTGCTTAAGTGCGCCATCCGGCGCGATGGAGAACGAACTGATGTCAGCCTGTTCATTGCTTGAACCGAAAAGATACTTTCCGTTCACTGCCATGCTCGCAACGTTACCTTGGAAAGGCGAACCTGGCACTCGGGTAAGCTTCCCGCTCGAGGCTGCGGCAAACGCGTAAATCTCGTTGACACCGACGGTCTTGCTGCCCGATACGTAGACATAGGCAACGGGCGAGCCGCTGGTTGAGTCTTGAACGCGTTCGTAAGTTTGTGAAGGTATGGTTTGAGCGAAGGCCGTTTCCATGCAGAGCGTGACGACCAGGCAGATAAAGAGTTGCAGATAGCGTGTCATTAGGAGTCTCTATTTCCGAGGGTAAAGCCGCTTTAACGTCCATCATGCTAACCACCAGCCGTCCCTCAGTATTTACAAAGTCTTTGATTCCTCCCTTTGAGCTTAAGGTTGCCTGAGTCCTCCTGGTGAAAGATCGCGCACCCGATGTCCAGCCTTTGCGGCGAACGTGGGCCGTATCTAGAACGACGCTTTCAGCCAGCGCCGGCCGGTTTTTGTCCAGGTACGATATTGGCCAGGGCAATAGGCGGATAAGATTCCCGTGGCTGCGCCAGCGAACAATTGCAGGATCTGTATACTTTAACTAACTGGTTAATCAATGAAGGCAAATTCCTCAAATCCGAATCATCGAGACCGTGCCGATCGCACACGAAAGACTATTCTTCGTGCGGCCATTCGTGAATTCAGCGCGCACGGCCTTGCTGGCGCGCGCACCGATGCCATCGCAGAATCGGCCAAAGTCAACAAGGCGCTCCTCTACTACTACTTCAAAAGCAAGCGCGGCCTATACGCGGCAGCGCTCGAAGAGGCCTCAGGCAATGTAGTGGGGAGGGCGCTCACAGCCCTTGACACGGGCCAGAGCGCGGGGGAACGTCTGCTGCGCGCGGCGTTGAATCACTTCGACCGGATTCTCACGCAACACGAATTCCAAAGCCTGATGCAACAGGAGATGGTCCGGTTCCGGCGCGGTGAGAGCGAGTCGGTACCGCTCCTGGTGAAGAATTTCTTCAAACCTTTGCTCGAGAAATTGCAGGAGGCCGTCCAGGAGGGCATCCAGACAGGCGAGCTATGCGAGATGGATTGCCTCCAGGTGATGTATTCCATGCTAGGCGCAAATGTTCTCTATTTTCTAAGCGCGCCCATGATGCGTCTCGCATTGCCGTTCAACCCATTAGACGATGCCGCGATACAATCCCGGCGCAAGGCTGCGGTGCAGTTCCTCGGCAACGCTCTGTTTGTTGACCGCGCGCATGGCGCGAAGCTTGCGAAGCGGGTCATTTCCGATATGCCCATGCCCCAAGCCAAGAGCGTTGGAGTTTGGAGAAAGTGCTTATGAACGCACGTAACCGGATCTTTATCTTGCTCGGAGTGCTGCTGGTAATCGCACTCATTTGGTACTTCTTTACGACGAAACGCTCGGACGATCTCCAGCTCATCGGCACGGTAGATGCCAATGAAGTCATCGTCAGCTCGCGCATTCCGGGTAGGATTCAGACCCTTGCTGTCGACGAAGGCGACGACGTGCAAGCCGGGCAACTGATCGCCACCATTGAGAGTCAAGATCTGGCGGCGGCACACAAGGCCGCCGAGGCAACAGCGATCAGTCAACAATTCAAGCTGCAGGGAGCGAGCGACACCGAACGCCAGACACGAGGTGGCATGTCCAGCCAGGTGACGAATGCCCAGGCGCAATTAGGCGTTGCGCGGGCCGCTCTGGTGCAAGCGCAGGCACAGTACGAACATCAAGAGGCCGATACATCGCGTACGGTCGCCTTGGCCGGACAAGGAATCATGAGCTACCAGGCACGCGATGAAGCGGCCACCTCTCTGCGGGCCGCGCAGGCCACGGTCCAATCCGCCAAGGAGAATGTTGCTGCCGCGGAAGCCTCACTCAAGGTTGCGATGGCGAACACGATTCAGACCGAGGCAGCAGCCAAGACAGTGGCCGCAACGCGCGGCGAGATGCAGAACGCGCAGGCCCTGGCGAATCAGGCACAGGTCGAATTGGGATATGCGCGCGTCTTCTCGCCCATTTCAGGTAAGGTCAACGTGAGAGCGGCGCGGCAGGGCGAGGTGGTTTCGGCTGGAATGCCAATCGTGACCATAACGGATCTAACCCAGACCTGGATCTATGCACCCCTACCTGAGACCGAGGCCGATTCCGTGCAGGTAGGCGATAGCCTGCGCGTCGTGATGCCAAGCGGCGCCACGATTCAAGGCAAGGTAATCGCCAAGTCGGCAGAAGCGGATTTTGCCACGCAACGCGACGTGAGCCGGCGCAAACGGGATATTAAGACGGTCCGCCTGAAACTGCTGATCGACAATCCCGGCATGCGCTATGTGCCCGGAATGATTGCCGAAGTCTATATCCCGAAGAGCAAGCTGGTGATGCAATGAACGCCAGCCAAGCAGGCGCGGCCATCGCTGTCGAAAACATCGTCAAGCGCTACGGCGATTTTGAAGCGGTCGGCGGCATCACGTTCGAGGTCGCCGACGGAGAAATCTTCGGCTTGCTGGGGCCAAATGGCGCTGGCAAAAGCACGCTCATCCGCATGATGACGACGCTGATTCCGGTCACCAGCGGAAAGGCCATCATTGCCGGCCATGACGTCTCGCGCGAATCCGATGCCGTCAGACGAGTGATCGGTGTCATTCCCCAGGCGCTCACCAGCGATATCGATCTGACCGTGGAAGAGAATCTCTCCATCTATGCCAAGCTCTACGAGGTTCCCAAAGCAGAGCGCCTGCGCAGTATCGAAGAGTTGCTGGCGGCGGTGGACCTGCTCAAGTGGCGCAATGCGCAAACCAAGACACTCTCCGGCGGAATGCGGCGGCGTCTTGAGATCGCGCGCGGCCTGGTTCATAATCCGCGGATCTTCTTCCTCGATGAGCCCACCACAGGACTCGATCCGGTCTCACGCGTCGCCGTGTGGGAGATGCTCAACCACCTGAGAAACACCCGCCATCTCACCATGCTGATTACCACGCACTATATGGATGAAGCCGATCGACTGTGCGACCGCATCGCCATTGTCGACCACGGAAAGCTGGTAGCGCTCGACACTCCCATGGCGCTCAAGGCGAGTGTTCCAGGAACCAACGTTGTAGAAGCCCAGTTCACGCGTGAATCTACAGAATGGCCTTCCCGGCTGAAACAGTTGGCCGGCGTGAGCTCAGTGGAGTCACAGAGCGCGGGAATGTACAGGCTGCTGACTTCGAACGGCTCGCTCACCACCACACAGTTGGTGGAGATGGTGACCAGCAAGGGTGAAACCATCAAGTCGTTGAGCGTTCAGAACACCACGCTTGATGATGTCTTCGTTCATTACACGGGGCGCCAGCTTCGTGACGAACAGGTCAAGGCGCAGGGCTTTATCATGCCGCCGCGTCCAGGGATGCAACCATGACACGAATGATGGCGATTGTAGAACGAGAGATGCGGAAGTTCTTCCGCTCACCCGCGTTAATGATGGTCTCGATGACACTTCCGCTCGTCCAACTGATCATCCTCGGTAACGCCTTCGGGGGCAAGATTCGCGGCGCACGGATGGGCGTAGTCGACTACGATCGGGGCTCTCAGGCGCTTAAGATCCACGAGGCCTTCGATTCCATCGCCGCCAACATCAAGACCTTCAGCGCTGTCGCTTATAGCGATGAGCAAAAGGCGCGCGAAGATGTGCGCACGGGCAAGATCGATGGAGCGGTTATCATCCCCGCGCAGTATTCGCGGCGCGTCCTGGCGGGCGATTCTCCGGCCATCGGCCTGGTGGTCGACAACTCCGACCAGACCATGAGCGCTAGTCTCGAAGCCGAGATGCAATCCCTGGTTGACGCCTTGAACGCTCCCGTCATTCAACAAAAAGTGGTGCAGCAGGTCGCGCTCGAGATTGTCGAACTCTATCCTTACGTCGAATACATGAAGTATCTGCTCGCCGGCTCCGTGGCGCTCGCGATGTACGTGGCCGTCATGATCGGCGGAGGCATGCTGTATATCGACGACAAAGCACGGGGTGTGCACGAAGGCTATCTGGTAACTCCCATCACGAAGCTGGAGCTGGTCCTCGGACTGAACCTCGCTGGCACCATCAAGGCTGTGTTGTCAGGCATATGTATCACGGTGATTGGCTCGCTGTTCGCCGGCCTGGGTGTCATCTTTCACCCGCTAACGGCTCTACTCCTCTTGCTGCTCATCATCTCGACGTCGGTTGCGTTTAACGGCATGATGTTTCTCATGATGGTCCGCGTCGAGGATCCTCTGGTGCCGCGTGCCATGTTTGGCGTCCTGAATACGCTGCTGTTCTTTCCCAGCGGGGCGATCTCTCCCGTCTCAGGATTGCCGAAGTGGCTGCGCGCCATTGCTGACGCCGATCCCTTTACCTACGCGGTACACGGCTTCAAGGCCATTCTTCTCAAGGATGGCGGCTTTACGGCGATCCGCATGGACCTGCTCTTTTTGTTTGGATTTGGGATCGCCACGCTCTTGATCGCGACGCCTCTGTTCAAACGTACGCTCTAGTTTGATTGCATCGAGGTATCCCACTTTCGGGTCGGCAAAGGGTAGTCAAATGGTCAAAGAAAAGGCACACTTTTTCTGGGTGGCGGCCCTCGCGCTCTCGTTCTCTACCATGCTGCACAAAGCCCTCAACAGATCATCCAGCAGGCCGTCAATAGCGAACGCACGGCAAAACCAGAACGACCACTCCAACTGGATCTATCTCGAGGATATTCATAAACCGAAAGAGCACACTCTCCAGTGGGTCGCCGCCACACAGCAGGGCAGCGTCCAGCGCGTCCTCGAGAAGGACAGCCAAAAGCTCCCCGAGTCCCGGCAGCGTGATCTCGTTCAAGGATTTTTGCACGACCCAAAAGCCCAGAAAAAGCAACTCTCGGAGGCCAATCACGATAATCAGCAGGCCGATGACCTGCTGAAGCTTCTGCCCGTTTGCCTTTATCTGGACACAGACGGGCACAACGACAACGAACACTTCCCTACATTTCGAACCCGCGCCAAACTTCCATCCGCCTACGCGTGAGGCACGCGTTTTCAGCAGCATGACGGGCGACCTCGTGGCCGATAACCAGCAACACCGCATCGGCAGAATGAGCGGTCACCTTATCCACGACGTTACTTTCGGCGGAGGCCTCCTCGGAAAATTGAAGGAGCGCAGCTCCTTTTCTCTCGAACAAGACCAGGTCGGCCTATCTCTTTGGCAATTGACATCATTCCACGTCCACCTCGAAGGCAACGCCCTTATCTTCAAGAGCATATCGCTCCAACAAGATGATGACCGCTCCAGGTTCCAGCTCGAGCCTACCGCCACAAGCCTCGATCAAGCAGCCACCCTAGTCATGAAGCAGCCAGAGGCATCCGGCTGCCGGGTGGTGGGCTCGGCTGAAAGTGGACCGGCATCTGAGGCTCAATGTGGAGATACGCAGCCAACGGCCACTTAGGATCCTAAGCAAATTTTCCACGAAATGAGAGTACAGCCTGGAAGCCACCTCCGAGAGTCGTTATGGGTGGCTCGGAGGTGCAAGGGCTTGCGTGAGGCACTTGCGGGGTCTGAGCAGCTTGTTCGCGCTAGGCCGGCTCCTTAAGTTCCACTCCGTATCGCTTCGCGGCAGACTTTATCCGCTTCCACGCCGCACTACGTTCCGCTTGCGTTACACCCTTCACCTGGCCGAAGCGCGCAGCAGCGTTGCGTACGTGAGAGGCATTTTCCAGCGGCTCCTAGCGTTGCTTGGGGAAAGCGAACGTGGTTGCGGATATCCGATCACGAGCNNGCTTGGGAAAAGCGAACTTGGTTGTGGATATCCGATCGCGACTTGACTTGCTTAGCTTTGCCATTGTTTTTTTTCCTCTAGAGCTGGATTAGGTAGCTTTCTCCAATCCCTACCGCGTGGTCTGCGTATCTCCGGCGCAGGGATCACCCGTGCGCCCCGCGCGGCGCATCCGTTTCTTTTTTTGACGCGAACGAGTCTCGCTGGGTTGGATTCCGCTTTGGTAGGTTTGATGGCTGAGGAAGCCGTGAAAAGACGGGTCTAGGTGCTGTGACCGTGTGGAGAAGTACATANNCCCCATACCCCCGGATTTCCTATTGAGCTTGGTGCGCTCAACGAACTTCATGCGGCTTTCCTTCAAGAAAGCCGCACACGCGACCATCGGTGGTGCCGCGTATAGGAAATCCGGGTCTGAGCGCGCACTTTGCGCCAGATGTGTGATTCCGCGAACCTCGACCGTTCGCCCCAAGGATGCATCGAGACTTGGGGTAGCGACGAGGGCCGAAAAAGACAGATGTTCGCGCAGTGCTGGAGGAGCGTTGCGATCTTGGGTAGCGCCCGGAAGGAAGGCCTCGCGCGCGCTACTTCGTAACGCCCTCCGGTTGGAGTTCCGCCGAGTTGTTCGCCGCTGCATGGGCCTGTTGCAGGCGGTATCCAGCCCGCGTCCGCACGTGGTACTTCTGCAGGTCTTTCCCTACCAGCTTGACCGTGATCGTCCGCCAGCCTGTGCTGGGATTGGGCTGTGGGTAGTAGCTGAGCGAGTAGAGATGCGCCAAGTCCTCCTGGATAAAGGCGAACGCCTTCTTTTCGTCGCTCCAGCTGCGTGCAAAATAGGCCTTGCCGCCCGTGGCCTTGCTCATGCGCTCGAAGACGGCAGTTGAGATCGGCTCCAACTCCGCTTCCCGGGTGCTGATCATGTAGATGATCGTGCCCGTGGATTGGGCCAGTTCCGCTACGTCCTCCGGTGGCACCAGGCTGGCGTTGTCCGGACCATTCGAGAAGACCACAATCACTTTTCTTCCCGTGAGGCGAGCGGCATCCTCGACGGTCAACAGCAGACAGTTATAAAGCGCGGCGTCGTCTCCGGCAACCGTGCTCCGCACCCCGCGCAGGAGCTGCGCCCGATCGGAGGTAAGTATCGAGTTACGGGAAAGGTCACGACTATACGAATAGAAGGCCACCTTGTTCGCGCCTTCCAGGGAACGAATGAAATCGGCGATGGCATCTTGCGCGAAGACAAAGCCCCGGTACATGTAGTTGCTGGTATCGAACAGAACAAAGACGTTGGCGCCAGTAATCCGGGCCGGCAGCGTCGCGGGGTCCTCCCCCCCGACGGAGGAATGGCCTTTATCAGCCACTTCTGTGGCTACCACCGGTGGGGCCGCGCTCGGCTTCGGGCTGGCTTTTGGGGATTTCGGGTTGGGCGCGGCCTGCTTGCTGCCGCCGGCCGCCTCCGGCGGCGACTGGACCAATTGTCGAGCTGGCTCGTTGCCTTCTTCGAAGGTGGAAATTCTCTCCGGGATTTTGTCCTCGCTAATGGCAAAGTTCTCGGGACCAAGGCCGGAAACGTAGTTCCCCTTGTTATCCGTCACAGCGACGTTTAACTGCACCAGATCTACGTTCACACGGATCTTCGCCACGTCGTCCTGGGCCACCGTTACGCTACCGCCAATGGAGAAAAAAGCTATCACGATCGGGAAGAAAAAGAGATATCGCCTTGCCATGGTGTGTCCTATATCCGTTTCATTTCTGGCCAGCTGGCGCAGAGCTTCTTTGAGGCTGTTCTTGCTGTACAGCAGTGGGCTGTACAGCNNCAGTGGGCTGTACAGCAGTGGGCTGGCCAGCGAAGGAAGCTTCCGCTTCCGTTACTGGCGGCAAACCGATCTTGCCCTGCCGGAACTCTTCTCCGGTCTCTTTCATAGCGCGTACGAGTGCCAGCCAGTCCTCGATGTCGGTTGCGAAAATGTTCGCCACCATGTCGCGTGTCAACTCGGGAATCAGGCGATTGAGCATGACTGGCGAGTAACCCTTTTCGTCTGCCAGCCGCGCCCAATACAGATTGCTCGAGTCCCATGATTCACCCAACAAGCGGCTGGAATTGCCTCCAAAGGCAGGGAATGGCTGCACGTTCAAGAGCTCGTTCCCGTAGTTCTGCGCCAGCACCGGATGAGGCGTGCCGAAGTCTCTGGAGAGGCGCTGCAGGTTGACCTCGGCTGGATATTGCTGGGTGAGAGTATCCAATTGCTTGCCCGCCGTTCCCCAGGATGCGGCCTCCTGGGGAAACTTCCGGCCAAACTCAGCGGCTAGTTGAAAGGTATCTGCCGGGGTTACGTAAGAGAGACTCCCGGCCGCGTCGGCCGCCTCCAGGGCCTGCTCCAATCGTCCTAGCCGTTGCGGCGATATACGTTCGGAGAGAATATCGATCACTCTGCCGCGCAGTTCTTTGTTCGTCAATGACGCAGTTAAGAGTTCCTCCCCGGAGCGTTGATAGAGGGTTACGGCACGGAGTTCGTTCCGGGTCACATTCCACCAGCGCGGCAGTGTTGCATTTACCATCAGATCTGCCGCCACCTCTTTCCATATCAGGGCTTGAACGTTTTTCGGGGCAATGAAGTCCTCCTCTGCTGAAGCCAGCACATACGGCAACTGGGCCAACGAGCCAACCAGATAGGCGCCACCGCCGGCCGGGGATCCCTGATTGAACAATTCAGGAGCCTGCCAGAGTTGCTGCACGCCCATAATGGTTTCGCCCGAGAAGTCGTGGGAGCGTACGAAGAGTGGATTGTTGTGCAGGACCTGGGCCCCGGGCGGTTCGTAGTAGGCGTAATTCAAACCCACGAGAACGTCCCTCAGAAACGGTGTAAGCTGGCCGCGGGCGGCTTCCAATTGGGAGCGCGAGCCAGGGGTTTTAATTACCTTGGTAATGTCGACGTGCACCTGCAATTCGGCATGACGGTTGGCGTAGACACCAGGCGCCCACTCTGTCTTCTCGCTCGAGGTAAAGATGGGGCGGGGCAACTCGAATTCCCGGAGTTCGTTCGCCAGCGGGATCAAGTTCCCGGGCGCCGGTTTTCCCTCAATCATTCGAGTCAAGCCGTCGCTGAGTGAGAATAGCGTATCGAGCGGCACCAGGCGCTGATCATCAAGCACCGACCGTATTTTCCCGGCCATTTCCTGGCGCATGCGCTGGCCTTCGGGCGACTGTTGGGGAGGACCCGCCAGCAGGTCAATCAATTCGCCCTGGGAGAGATCGGCTTTTCCGCTCGCCGCTACCATCACGGTTTTCAGCGACGCTTGGCCCGCGTCGAACAGTTGGGTCGGGGAGCCGATGGTAGCAAAGGGCTCAATCGCCTGCTGCCAGGATTGGTTCAGATTCGTGCCCTTGATCTCTTCCTGGCGAGCAAGAATTTGCCAAAGTCCCAAGTTGGCCTGAAATACTCCCATGGCATTTCCACGGAGGCCGGCGTTGGAGATGGCGTTGATCGCGTCGGCCACATTCACAAACCGTGCAATCGAGGCGTCGTTCAAACCCGGAAACTCGGAAAAGACCAGATACCAGCTACTGAGCTCCGTGAACTTGCTTCCCAACAGAAGCACGGTTTCCGGAGCCAGGCGCTTCTCTGGAGCGCGTACGCTGTCCAGTTCACTGAGCATGAGATAAATCTGCAGCGGCCCTTGATCGGTATCAATGCGAGACAACCCCGCCATGCCTTCGAGTAGTTGATCGGGGCGATCCCAATGGCGGGAGCGCCTGGCCCAGTCATGCGCGACCTTCGAGTCGGTCTTTTGGTTCAGGATCTGCTTCCAGACTTCGAGATTGCCGGGGATGCGAGGTTCGCCATCCGGCCCCTTTTGCAGCCGCGTAAACAGCATCAAAAGCGCTGGGGCCTTGCGAAACACGGCTCCGGCAGGATTGGCGTGAGGATCCGGCTCTCGAAATGCTGAGTAGAGACGCTTGAATCGCGGGGCCGTGGTCAAGTACGCCTGCTGCGCCGGGCTCACCCGCGCCAGGGTGTCGAAATACACAGCCAACCAACCGTTGTCTTGCTCGAGCAAATGCAGAACGAAGTCTGCCGGCGACTTTGGGTTTGCGCCCACCAGATCCCTCCAACCCGCCTCAGCGGAGGTTCCCCCTGGCACGACCACCCGGCCCGCGCGAATGCAGATCTGCGTGCCATAAAAATCAAGAACCGGGGCGTAGGGGAGAAGTTGCCTGAGCCCGGGCGAACGTTCCAGGGCGATCCTGGTTTCGGTATCGCTCTGGGCGAGCGCCCAATAGAGGCGATCGACGGCGGGCTCGTGCAGCATGATGTCCACTAGAGTCTGCGCGCCTCTGCTCTTCGCCGTGCTGAGCGCGACCCAATCGCTCTCCCTGAAGAGCACGGGAACGCGGGAGTCGGGGAAAGAGTAGGTAAAAGGCACGCCATTCTGAAGCGCCTCTTCGAGTACGGTCAGAGGGAAACCCGAGTCAATGGTAAGGAAGGCGCGTTCCGGGTCCGCGGTCACCAGCGCGGCATCCTTCTGCCCACAAGCCTGCCGTATGCGGTACCCGAGAATGCGCAGCAACGGCTCAGCGTCCGCACAGTTAGCCACGCGGATTGTGCCGCTCGATCCGGCCATCATCTGCAGCTCTCGCGCCTGGTGAAGATAGCGCTCGAGGATGTTCATATATTCGGTTTGCACGCCAGCCCGGTAGCCCACCGTGTATGCATTGCGAGCCAGCAAAGGCAACACATCGTCAAGAGATATCTGCTGGCTAATGCTGGCCATGCGCAGGAAGGATCGCAGAGGCCCAGGAATGACGACTGTGTTCTCGGAAGAGGTAGGATGCGCCAGCGATGGGGAAGAAGTTGGCTTAACCGCACTGCCCGCCTGGGCCCAGGAGCAAAGGCACGGGCAGAGGATGCTAGCGGCAAGAAGGGTGAACAGACGGAGTACAGGCTTCATGGTGGGACGCCTCTTCCAGAACCTTCGAGACTTGCGGCGACCATGCTTTCGGACAGAATTTCACTACGGTGAAAATTGGCCGGCGCGAATTTAAGAACCCCGAGAATTGCCCCAACGTTCTGGTTTAAGCCACGCCCTGTTCTGTCACGTCTCCCTGGTCCACAGCTTCGGTGTCAGTCAAGATACACCACCGGCTGTCTCAAAAGGTGAATATCTCTTCAGAGCCATTCAAAAACCGCGGTAAGGAACCGGCTCACTGTTTCCTCACGCATCTCAAACCCAAGACGAGGCAATCCCATTACCACCGCCAGTGTTGTCTCGCTTACAGTTACAGGCCCTGGGATGCAAAAGTCCGCGGCGATCAGCTTTTACAGTGAGATGAAAAAGTTCGCCAACCGGGATGCGCCCGCCGCATCACTTTTGCTACCTTCGACCGTTTCACTTCTCGCGCAACTTCAGTGGATGCGCGGATAGACTCCTGGAACCTTCAAGGGAATGCGGTAGATGCTCGAGCTCGCCGCGATATACAGGGTCTTGTGATCGGAGCCTCCCCAAGCCACATTCCCAACCCTCTCCGGAATCTCAATCGTGCCCAGATGCTTGCCCTCGGCAGAGATGATCCAGACGCCGCCCGGCCCCGCACTATACAAGTTCCCTCTCTGATCCACCTTCATGCCGTCGGGCGCTCCTACCCGGGGATCCGAGCTCGCATCAACAAGGAGCTTCTCGTCCGTGAGTGTTCCGTCGGCCTTCACGGTGTAGCGCAACCAGAGCTTTTTCGGCTCGCTATTGTTTACGTAGAGATATTTCTCGTCCGGCGAAAAGGCAATTCCGTTGGGCCGCGTCAGGTCTTTGATCAAAAGCTGTAACTGTGCGCGGGAGGGAGGCGCGCCCGGCTTCTGATCAAGCGCACCGGGGATCCGGTAGACACCGTTCACTTGCAGTTGCTTGCCTGGATCCTTGTCCTGTTTGGGGAGTCCATAGGGCGGGTCGGTAAAGTAGAGCGACCCGTCGGACCTGTACACGAGATCATTAGGACTGTTGAGCCGCTTGCCTTGATAGCTATCCGCCAGAATCGTGGCTTGCGCCTTCGGGTCAATTTGCTCCAATCTCCATACATCGCGTTGTGCATGTCCCGCTACCGTGAGCCGGCCGCGGACATCGAGCGTATTGCCGTTCGAACCGGGCTCGGGCCCGGTAAACGGTGCGGAACCCTTGTATCCACTCGGCTGCATAAAGATGCTCACGCCGGCGCCCGGAGTCCATTTACGAATGCTGTTGCTGGGAATCTCAGCAAATAGAAGATAGCCGGCCGGTATCCAGAGCGGCCCTTCGGTCCACTTGTACCCTGTGGCTACTTTTTCAAGAACAGGCTTTTCCGGAACGAGCAGGTTCACCGCCGGGTCCAGGCGTTCTACCGTCACCGGGACCGCGCTGGGTGCTACAGCAGTGGGAGCCTCGGCGGAAACTGCGCCCAGAAATGCAGAGCGGATGGAAGATTTCCGTGCAGATGCAATCAGTACCGAACCGCTCGTGATCGCCATCGCAATCGCGCTCAGAACGAGCAGTTGAAAAGACCTTTTTTGGATCACGCAACCTTCTCCTGATGCACGGAATAAGAATTCGTCGACTCCGAAACAATTTTTCTTAGGGCGAGCCAGCTTAAACACAAAGGAGAGTGTGAGTCAACGATTTCGGGCCTGGAACTCCAGCACCTCCGCTGCGGATAAGCCTCTGTCGGTTGCTTTGGTGAAAGGCTGGTGAAGGTGTTCGAAAATCACCCAGCGTTTTACCGGTCGAAATATAGCGATGGCACGTCTTGGGAATGTTGGTGAGATGTCATCGCTTTGTCATTTCCGCTGGCGACGCGCAGTAGGAAATCCGGGTACGGCGCACACGGAAGTAACCTCATCGAGCGGTTTTCACAATTACCGTTGCCTGACAGAGGCTATGCGGTCGAGGCCGCGTGAAGGCCGCCCGTCGCTCGGGATGCAATTTCTATTGGCGTCCGACGAGTTTTGTTTCCTGTCCGACTTTCGTCGGATGCACGGCGCTGATGCGCAAGCGTACATTTTTAGGTCGTAAATAAACTGACGCGGGTCTCGCCGCTGCGACGAGCGATAGGGACAAACCGCCCGAAGTTGGAGGCTGCATACTGGCGCAAAATGCCATAGCGGCGTTACCGTCGAGACAGTACACGCACACGATCGAAAGGATGGTGTCTGGTTGAAGCGCCTTAAAGCCACAGACGTAGTCGTAATTGGCAGCGGGTGGAGCGGTCTAGTGATGGCAAAAGAGGTAGCTACCCGAACAGCTTTGCATGTGATCGTCTTGGAACGGGGCCCGGCACGCAATATTTCGCAATACGCCAGCGGTATGGACGAAATCAACAGCCGACGTGTCGGCCTGGTGCAGAATCCGGCGGACCAGACCATCACCCATCGGCACTCTCTGAAAGATCCGGCTGCTCCGATACGCCAATATGGCGCTTTTCGGCCGGGAACCGGCACCGGAGGCACCTCGGAACACTGGGGCGG
Source organism: Acidobacteriaceae bacterium (assembly GCA_003152195.1). GTDB lineage: Bacteria > Acidobacteriota > Terriglobia > Terriglobales > Acidobacteriaceae > PALSA-350. The sequence goes on along the minus strand of PLZN01000269.1, from coordinate 13,754 downwards.
GATTTCCGACCGGTACCTACCAGACTTTTTTGTTTTGGCCACTCATTTACGCGAAAAGTTCGGTGCTTCACGGATGTCCCAGGATTGGACCATCCAGGACTGGGGCATAACCTACGACGAATTTGAGAATTATTACTGGCGCGCGGAACAGTTGATGGGAATCAGCGGCAAGGCGGGTAACTTACGCGGCAAGCTGATGGAAGGCGGCAACATCTTTGAGGCTCCTCGCCAGCACGAGTACCCCACCCCGCCTCTGACGCCGACCTACACCATGGGTTTCTTTCATAAGGCGGCGACTCAGTTGGGTTATCATCCCTTTCCGCTGCCCGCCGCCAACCTGAGCCAGGCCTATACCAATCCCGATAACGTGTCGCGGCCGGGGTGTGTTTTTTGCGGCTACTGCCCCGGCTATGGCTGCATGATCGGGGCCAAGGCGCAGCCGACCAACACCATCATGCCGGTGTTGAGCAGCCGGAATAACTTCCTGCTGCGCAACAACTGCTGGGTACGGAAAATCGTGCACCGCAACGGACACGCCGAAGGCGTTGTCTACATGGACGAAAACGGTGAGGAAACCATGCAACCCGCTGAGGTAGTTGTGCTCTCGGCATGGACTCCGAACAGCGTACGGCTCCTGCATTTATCAGACATCGGCGAACGATATGATCCTGTCACCGGCAAGGGAACTCTAGGCAAGAACCTCACCCATCAGGTGACCAGTGGAGCAGCAGGGATGCTGGTGTTCAATGAGCGCCTGAATCTCTTCATGGGGTCGGGCGCGGTGGGGTATGGCATCTCGGACCTGGATGGAGACCTCAAGGAGGAGGTTGCGGAGAACATTTTGCGCGGAGGAGCATTCTTGCGAGGCGCCGCTACGGGCGAAGGCCCTACCGGGTCGTTCGGCCGAGTTCCGAGAGGGGAAGTTCCGCGCAACTGGGGCTCAGCATGGAAAAAGGCTGCGATCCAACACTGGGACAGAATTGGTCCAGGCGTGGAAATGAGAGGGGAACATTTTGCCTATAGGCAAAACTTTATGGATTTAGATCCCACCTACACCGACAAATGGGGCGATCCGCTTTTGCGGATGACGCTGGATTGGACGGACTACGAGATGCGCCAGATGGCGTTCGGAGCCCGCATAGCTACCCAGCTGCTGGAGGTGATCGCGCAGGTTTCCGGAGCCAGGTTAGTCAAGGGACAGTTTGGCGCGCGCGGAGGCGGCGCATTTCATCACTACAACGCCGCCTCTTATAGCACGACGCATATTCAGGGCGGGGCCATCATGGGAAAATCCCCGGACCATAGCGTCGTCAACACGTGGCTTCAACATTGGAACATGGCAAATCTTTTTGTGGTCGGATCGTCGTCCTTTCCGCAGAATTCGTCAGCGAATCCGACCCTTACGATCGTGGCCGTGAGTCATCGCGCGGCTGATGGTTTGATTGATCATTACCTGAAAAAGCCTGGCCCGTTAGCTTGAGAGCAAGTGACGAGGGGAGAGATCTTGAAACGACGTGACTTTATTCTCGTTCCGGCAAAAGCTGTAAGTGGAATGGTGCTGTATTCCCTGGTGGGAGATCTGATTCCCATCGCTGCGCAAGATACCGTAAAAGCGCAAGATACCGTTAAAGTGCGCTTGCGTTTCTTTACCGTGGAGGAGGCGCGAGTGATTCAGGCGGCTTCCGAGCGTATCTTCCCAACCGATGAGAGCGGGCCCGGGGCAACGGAAGCGGGAGTGATCGTCTACATCGACCGCCAACTCGCGGGGCCTTATGGCACAGACAAATATCGCTATACCAAGGGACCTTGGATTCAATCGATTCCAGAGCACGGGTATCAAGGCAAGGAAACGCCCCAGGAGATTTATCGCGCCGGCATAAAGCAGCTCGGTGGCGACTTCGCCGACGTGTCACCGGAACAACAAGACCTGCGTCTGGAAAGCATTCAGGAAACCTACTTCTTTCAACTGTTGCACGGGCATACGGTGGAAGGTGTTTTTTGCGATCCGCTCCACGGCGGCAATATTGGCATGGTTGGCTGGCGCTTGATTGGGTTTCCCGGCCCCGTGATGAGCTATCGCCATCAGATTGACAAATATTATGGCAAAACCTACAGCGCGGCTCCAAAGAGTCTGGAGCAGATCCTTCGTCATCCCGTCAAGGGAGTCGAAGACGACGCGGAGTAGCTTCTCCAGAGCGAAGTTTCCTGCCTGACGGAAAAGAGGTAAGCGTCGCCAACTTCAGCTTCGAGGAGATGCAAGCCATCGTGGATGAAGCGCCTAAAGGGCATCAAGGCCGCATGCCACGCCTACGATGGACCGGGCCTCCACTACTGCATTGATGCCGGTGTCGCCTCGATCGAGCATGGAATCCAACTCGACGACGATGCCATTCGGAAGATGGTTGCCAAAGGAACGTATCTCGTACCTACGCTCTCGGTTTACTGTTGTGCGCTGGAAAAGGCAGACCTTGCTATGTCTGGAGGCAAGACCAGCACAAGTTCGCGGACATCATTGCCGTGGACGGGAATCCGTTGGAAGATATCAAGCGATTGGAGCACGTTCAATTCGTGATGAAGGGTGGCTCCGTTGTCCGCAACGATTACGCAAAGTAGTTTGCGCGAGAAATGCCCAGGACAATCACGATAGGGACCACTACATTATCCCAAATCCACTCCTAAGCGAAGCGCTGGGTGCCCCTCGCCCCAGCGTACCCGGATTTCCTGTGGGGCTTGGTGGAATCAAGGAACTCCATGCGGCTTTCCTTACAGAAAGCCGCACACGCGAACATGGGTGGTGCCGCGTACAGGAAATCCGGGTCGCCCCGTCTTTTCATCCCACGTACGCCAGGGTGAACGCGGGGCACCCTCCGTTACTCTCCCCGCTTCGGTGGTGGCGGTCCGAACACCCAAATAAATGGCCCCACTCCTGAGCCTGGAGTGCGGCCACTTATGCTTCAGCCCTCAGAACATTCGTCGGAGTCCCAAGAGCCTGACGGTGTCGACAAAGTTAGAAAGAGAATCTTGCGACAAACTGGAGTTGACGCATACCGGCAAAGGTGCCCCCCAGGATGTCGATTATCTGGCCATTCCCCGAGCAATCAATGCACGTGATGCTGGGGTTGGCCAAGTTGGCATGATTGAAGGCATTCTGTGCCTGCACCTCAAGCTTCATCGTTAAGCTTTCGTACAGGTTAAAGACCTTGCTGAGTGCGAGATCCGTCGTAAAGAGCCCAGGCCCCCAAGAACCGTTATAAGGGAGATCCCCAAATTGCTCGACCTGGGGCCGCTGGAACGGGCCGCTGGTCTGCCCGTTGGTGGTCAGAGGCGCAACCGGAGTAAAGAAAGTCGCGGAGTGGGTTACGGTGTTCAACGAACTCGCGCTCTGCGTGAAACTGTGTATTACATTGGGCCGGCAGGGTCCGTTGTCCCGGTCGGATCCGCACTCCCCATAGGAAGAAGTGTAAGGAAGCCCGCTGGCCCAGTGGAGGTTTCCATTCAACGCCAATCCCCCTATGATACCGTTCGCCCACCCAGGAAGAGAGGAGCCGAACTGTTGGCCGCGCCCAACGGGAAGAGAGTAATTCCCATAGAGCTTAAAGTCATTGGTGCGGTTGAAGTCAAAATGCCCCCAATTCGCGTGCGGGCCGATCTCAAAATAGCTGCCATTGGCAACGCCGATTGCATTTGAGAACACATAGCTTGAGTTCAGCTGAAGTCCCCTTGAGAAGCGCTTTTCGATCGTGGCCTGCAACGAATTGTAGTGGGCATTCGCCTCATTCGCGTAGTAACCGATGTACCCGGGACCGCAGTAACCATTCTGGGCGAAGAAGACGGAGCGCTGGCACTGACTCACACCTTGGGCAAAGCCGACTATTGTGTAGTCGTTCCAATTGATGCCGCCCCACGTGGAGTTTGGGATGGAGTGAGTCGATTTGTTGCCAACGTATGCAAGACTGAAACTCGTCGTTGGGTCGAGTTGCTGCTGAACAGTGAGGTTCCAACCGTCAACTTCCGGAATTCTCATCCGATCCGGCCGCGAGGTTGGAGAGATTCCGGGAGGGAGCGGGAGCTGCCCGTTTGCTGGAATAACGTATGCGTTATTTGGAGCCGAGGGTCCGGTGGCGATATTAAAGACGCTTCCATCGAGGTTGCGCGCGGTGTCATAGAGTTCGCCATCAAGCTGGCTCAATTGTTGGTTTTGCAGAACCGGAATGGTCTGCGTCACCAGTTGACCGAAAATGTCGCCGAAGAATCCAGGATCAAACGCGCGGCCATACCCACCACGGAGCACAGTCCTGGGCGACAACTGGTAAGCGAAGCCAACGCGCGGTGCAATGAAGGTGAAATTATTTTGAATGTTCAGATTGAGCCCGATGTTTCCATAGCCGGCGACGCGAACCGTGTTTGTGTTCAAGTCGTAGAACCCGCCCATTCCTTTGCCGTTGACCGCCTCGGGAAAGTAGATCTCCCAGCGCGCCCCAAGGTTTAGGGTAAGTTTGGGAGTAACTTTCCAGTTGTCCTGGACATATGAGAACGCACGGAACTGATGCTCCGTTGCCGTCGTGGACAGACTGAAATAACGCGACATGTCCGAGACGTCTCCAAACAGGAGTGAGGCGATGCCCAAGCCGCCCGGTGTTGAACCGGACGCAGTCGCAGTACGCTCGGTGGCAAACTGCAACTGGCCGGTGCGGTTAATATCGCTGGGAATGCGCAGCTCTTGAAGATGACGAATCTCAGCCCCAAATTTGACCGAGTGACGGCCAATGTCGCGCGTCCAGTCGTTGACAACGGCATACTCCTGCTCCGTCATGTTGAGCGGGCAGTTGCAATGATTTGCGCCCTGGTTCCCAGAGCCAAGATAGGCGAGATCACCGACTTTGCCGGCGGCGTCGCCGATCTCGATCTGAGAAGCGCCCCCGGATCCCGGCGCACCCGTGTTCAAGCCCAGCCACCCAAGATTCGTCATGAGCGGAGTTGTGCCATCATACTTGGCCTCTATGAAGGCATAGCGAAAGTAGGAAAATCGAACATCGGTAACCAGTTTGGGCGACACGGCTAAATCGGTGCCAACCGCCAGGCTATCGTTCCCCCCTGTTTCACTGCCTGCCCAGCCACCTACGCCAAAACCATTGCCGCCTACCGCGCCCAGAGAGGCGGGAGAGCCCTGACTTGAGCCTAGATAACCGTACCGGCCGAAGATATGCACGGTCGGCTTCAATTGATAGTCAATGCGGGTATCAGCCTGGTTGAAGTTGTACGTTCCAAAACCGCCCGCCACATAATTGTTCTGGACGCCGGGCAAACTGGGAGCCGGGATGATCTTGAGCAGATTGATGGCGGCAGGCGACAACCTCGAGTTCGGGATCTGATTGTTGGCAAAGGGTACGCGCCCGATTCCGGTCGATGCGCCGTCCGCATTCACCGCCCCCGTGGCCGGATCGTAAGCCTGCCCTTGGCCGCCTTGTAGATACTCGCTCAGGTCGCAGTTGCCAGTCCCTCCCGTGCAGGCCGTGTGCACTTCAGCTGTGGGAACCGTGAGCTTGAATGAGTTCCCGACCTTCGACCGCGTTCCTTGATAGTCCGCAAAGAAGAAGAGCTTGTCCCGCTTGATAGGGCCGCCGATCGTACCGCCAAAGACGTTGGACAGAGTGTTCGGGATATCAGGACCCACCGGGTTGTTCCCTGGATACTGTGTGAATGGGTCACGCGCTTGCTGCGCGTCACTATGCCGGTAATCGTATACAGACCCGTGGAATTTGTTCGTGCCCGACTTCGTTTGCATCACCGTCACGCCCGCGACCGCGGCGCCGAACTCGGCATCGTAGTTCTGGTTGATGAACTTCAATTCCTGAATCGAGTCAAGCGGCGGATTGACCACGATTTCCCCAATGAACCCATCTTTGTCATTTGCGCCATCGAGGACAAAACCCGCAGAAAAGGGCGATTGGCCGTTCGAGGAGATCGGGATCGACCGTTGCGGATCCTCAGCATTGGCATTGGAAAACGTAGAAGCGGTCGTGGCCGGAGCGAGCAAGACGAGGCTGGTGGTATTTCGAATGAGATTCGGCGTTTCCTCCACTGTGAGCGTGTTGAGCGTTGTAGAGACATCCGCGCGATCGGTCTTTAGCTCCGGGGCCTCTGAGGTTACTTCAACCGTCTGTGAGGCGGTTCCAGGCTTCAACTGAAAACTCACCTGGGAAGAGCTATCGGCCGAAACCGAAATCACCTCCGATTGCACAGTGGCAAATCCCGGAGCCTCGATCTTGAACTGATAGTGGTCGGGAATCAGGTCGTGGACAAGGAACGTGCCCGAGCCGGAGGTCGTCACAACCCGGGTCGTGCCCTTATCTGTGTCGGTGATTGTGATGGATGCATTGGGGACCACTGCACCACTCGAGTCGGTGACAGTGCCGTTGACCGAGCCAAAGATCGCCTGCGCCAGCGAGCGCGAGGAAACCAGCGCTACAAGGCACAGCAGAAGTAACAATGAAGCCCACTGCATCGTGCGCCGGACTGCTCCAGCCGTTGCCTTGGCTGGCTGACGGCCATGCTTTGAAGTCGATATCAGCGTCATCATAACGATCCTCCGAATTAAAATTTGCCGCATTGTCGGGGCATGCTGTCAATCTTTGAAAGAAGGCGACTATATTCGATCTGTCCCTCTTCCTTTAATGGCCGGAACCTGCAGGTGCGGGGCGGATACACAGCGTCCGTGATTGAGGGTTCTAGCCGGAGAGAACTCTAGACACTCAAATGCACGACGCGAATCCGTCTAAAGTAGGACTTGCAACAAAAAATTTACGGAAGATAAACATGCGCCCAAGGGGACTCGCTCTGGGGCGCAAGATGGTACACTCCATCCTCAAGAACCGCCGGGCCTCCCGGTTCAGGGCTACGTAATGTCTGGTTTACAAAGCAGTTGCGGGAGATCCTGTCTTTTCCGGCGGCGCGGCCTGTGGATCCAGCGCGTCCTTCTCTTCGCTTTGCTGCCGGCCTTGTCCGCGGATGAAACTGGGCGTGGGCACGCGTGGACCGTAGCACCCGCCGTGGTCTCCAAGGCTACGAATGCCGCTCCGGCAATGCAATACACGCGTCGCATCTGGCGCATCCAGGACGGTCTGCCCGAAGATACGGTGCAGGCGATTCAGCAATCCCAGGACGGGTATCTCTGGATCGGCACAACGGGCGGACTGGTGCGCTTCGACGGATCGCATTTCCATCTGTACAACCACAGCACGACTCCGGCCCTGGCCGACAACAGCGTCTTCTGCATCCTGGCCGCACGCGATGGCAGCCTGTGGCTCGGCACCGAGGGCGGGGGGCTGGTGCATTTCAAGGATGGCGTCTTTCGCGCCTATACCCAAGCCGCAGGCTTGAGCAACGGCTTTGTGCGTAGTTTGATCGAGGATGACGAAGGGCGCATCTGGATCGGCACGGACAACGGTCTCTTCCAAATGATCCAGGGTAAGTTGCAGCAAGTGGATACTTCCCCCTATACCTCCTCACTCGCGGTGCATTCTATTATCGAGGACCGGGAGCATCGGGTATGGGTAGGCGGCTCCGCGCTTCTGGTCTTTGATCAGGCCGGCGTAAACGCGAAGCGCCTGCCGGGCAGGGACAGCGAGAATCGGGTGAAATCGATCCTCGAAACCCAGGATGGAACGATATGGGTGGGCACGGTTGGCGGGCTCGACCGGCTCGTCAAGGGAAGATTTCAGCCCGTAGAGCAAATCAAGGGAACGGTGCGCACCCTTCGCCAAACCAGCGACGGGGCGCTGTGGATCGGCAGCATCGGGCACGGCCTCTATCGCTACGCCAACGGTGAATTCTCCCGCTGGACGAGCGCCAACCTATTGCCCAGCAATACTGTGCTGAGCGTCTTCGCGGACACTCAGCAGCAGGTCTGGATCGGCACGCAGGAGGGAATGGTGCGCTTGAGCAAGACGCCGGTGAGCGTGCTATCGCTGCCTGGGGATCCCGATCCCGGTGGTGGCACCATTTCCGCTGACCCGAACGGAACCATTTGGGCGGTCTCGTCGAGCGCCTTCGCGATCCGCGACGGCGTGGCCCGACCGTATAAGTTCCCCCACATACCGGACGTGGCAATCCGCACGGTCTTCCGAGACCGTTCCGGCGATTTTTGGATTGGCACCGACGGCAGCGGCATCTACCGGTTGACCCGCGCGGGCGTGATCCACTACACGGCTCCGGGCAAGTTGGTCAATAACTTTGTGCGCGCATTTTCGCAGAGCAGAGACGGAGCCGTGTGGATAGCGACCGATGAAGGAGTAAGCCGCATCGCCGGCGGGGACACGCAGAACTATCAGGAACGGGACGGCCTGGCTTACTTCAGCACGCGCGCACTGATTGAGGACAGCAACGGTGACATTTGGATCGGCACCGATCACGGTCTCAGCCACCTGCACGCCGGCGCCTTCGTGCACGATGCGGCCACCGCCGCGCTGGCAGAGGAAAAAGTGTGGTCCATCCTCGAGGACCATAATCAAGCTCTGTGGTTTGGCACCCGCAGCCATGGACTTTTTCGCTACGCGAATGGCAAGATTGTGGCGTATACGACCACCCAGGGCCTGGCGAGCAACAGTATCTACCAACTGCTCGCGGACCGGCGCGGCTCTCTGTGGCTGAGTGGCCCGACTACGATTTCTTCCTTCCTCCTTCCCCCGCAAGAGCCGGACGCCGCAGACACGCATCTCCAGGTGACTGTCTACGAGCTTCCCTACGATGCGGGGCCAGCGCGGATGTACGGTGGCGAGCAGCCTTCCGGTTGTATGGGCCGGGACGGCGCCGTGTGGTTCGCCAGCAGCAAGGGTGCGGTGCGCATCCTACCCCAACCACAAGCCCCTGTGGCGCCCCCGCAAGCGCTGCTCACCGGTATCACGGCCGATGGCCGCGAATTGCCCTCCACTTCCCCGCTGGTTTTCCCCGCCTCGTTGTCGCGCCTGGAAATCGGCTTTGCGCCGTTGCTGCTGCGCGCCCAGGACGACGTGCGCTTCCGTTACCGGCTGGAAAGCTTCGACCATGACTGGACCTACGCCGGAACCAGCCGCGTTGCCAGTTACACCAACCTTCCCGCGGGGGAGTATCGCTTTCGCGTAATCGCCTTTGAAGCAAACAATCCATCGGCGATTTCAGAAGTCTCTCTCGGCCTGCAAAAGAAACCCCACTTCTATGGCACGTGGTGGTTTCTTACTCTCTGCCTGCTGGCGGCGGCGCTTCTGATTTGGGCGATCTACCAGTCGCGCATCCGCCTCTTGCGGCTCCGCTTCAAAGCAGTGCTCGAAGAACGGAGCCGCCTGGCGAGAGAGATGCATGACACCGTGATCCAGGGATGCACCAGCGTCTCGGCTCTGCTGGAGGCGATCTCCAGCCTGCAGCGCGAAAATCTCTCGCTGCAGGAAAATCTTTTGGATCATGCGCGAGAGCAGGTGCGGCTCACCATCGATGAGGCGCGCCAAGCGGTGTGGAACCTGCGCCACAAAGAGGACTCCGCCGGAGACCTGGGGACCTCGGCTGCCGCCATCGCGGCACATACCAGTGAGGAATTTGGCATTGCGGTGGGCTGCATGGAAGAAGGCCGGCCTTTTCGCATGCGCGGATCGCTGGCGCGCGAGTTACTGATGGTGATTCGAGAAGCGGTTTACAACGGGGCACTGCACGGGCGGCCTCGGCGCATCCAGATCAAACTGGTCTATACCCGCGATGCGCTCAACAGCAGCATCAGCGACGATGGCTGCGGGTTCGACCCCGCCGTGCGCAAAGCCGAGGGCGCGCAGCACTATGGAATCGAAGGTATGCGTGAACGCGTGGAACGCATGGGGGGCCGGATGGGGATTGTCAGTGCGCCCGAGCGGGGAACCACGGTCTCGTTCAACATTCGGCGTTCCCAGTTACAGGCGCCAGGAGCCGAGGACAGCATGATATGAGCGAAGAGCAGAAAATCAAAATTCTCATCTGCGAAGATCACCCCATCATGCGCTTCGGGATTGCCGCCATCATTCAGTCTCAGCCCAACATGACGGTTGTCGCCCAGGCGGGAACTGCCGAGGAAGCGCTCCGTCTGTTCTGGGAACATCNNACGTCCCGACGTCACTTTGATGGATCTCAGGCTGCCGGATAAGAGCGGTGTGGAGGTTATCCGGGCTGTCCGGCGGACAGCTCCACAGGCGCGCTTCATTGTGCTGACCACGTATGAGGGCGACGAGGACATCCACCAGGCGCTCGAAGCCGGGGCAATGGGCTATCTCATCAAGGGCATGCCCCACGAAGTATTAATGGAAGCTTTGCGAAAGGTATATGCCGGCCGTAAGTTTCTGCCTCTACCCGTGACCCGCGCCTTGGCCTCCCGTATGCCGGATGGTGAACTCAGCACGCGCGAGCGTGAGGTGCTCTCGCTGCTCGTTGCCGGCAAAAGCAACCGCGAGATCGCCGACGAGTTGTCGATCAAAGAGGCCACAGTTAAGTCGCACGTCAGCGTGATTCTGATGCGCCTGAACGTGGTGGATCGCACGCAGGCGGTCATCGCCGCGTTGCGTCGCGGCCTGGCGCACCTCTAAAGATCTGCAAGTGCAAGATAGGCCGTATGATGTTTCTGGCTAGAGGAACATGCTGATGACCGTCCTCATCCGTGCATCGTTGCTTGCGCTGGCGATGAGCGCCGGTCTCACAGGAACGTTAGCTGTCGATCTCAACGGGCATCCGGTCGAACAGCTGGCGCCGGCCGGAGCACGGGCCGTTGTGCTTTTCTTTGCAGCGTCGGATTGCCCCATCTCCAACCGGTATATTCCTGAGGTTCAGCGTCTGGCAAAGGAAGTTGAACCCCTCGGCGTCCACTTCTGGTTTGTGTATCCGAATCCAGGCGATAGTGCCAGCGTTGTTCGTGCCCACGACGCCGAGTTTGCGATCGACAGCTACACCGCTCTAGACACGAAGCAGACCTTGGTGCGGATGGCGCACGTAACCATCACTCCGGAGGCTGCTGTGTTTGTTCCCGAGGGTGCGGGTCTGCACGAGGTATACCGCGGCCGGATCGATGACCGGTATTTAGCCCTGGGTAGAGAGCGGCCGCAAGCGGCGCATCACGACCTCGAAGAAGCCATCCGCGCTATCCTTGCTGACAAGCCCGTGCCGCAGCCCGGAGGTCCGCCCATCGGCTGCTCCATTGTGACTTTGCAACCATGAAGAGTTCTCGATGGGTCCAGGGGAGGATTCTGGCAATCGCGATGGTTGCGACTTTTGCCGGTGTCGCGATTACGAAAGGACACATTTTCGCCGCAGAGTCGCCAGCCACAACCCAAGACCCCGCAGTCACCTGGTCTCGCCAGATTGCGCCGCTGGTGTACAGCAACTGCACTACCTGTCATCACCCCGGCGGTGCCGGCCCGTTCAGCCTGCTGACGTACCAGGAGGCGCTACGGTGGGGGCCACAGATCGCTACCGTCACATCGTCGCGGTATATGCCGCCATGGTTGCCGGAGAATGGTTATGGAGATTTTGAAGATGAGCGTCGACTGAGCAACGAGGATATCGCGCTGATCGGCAAATGGGTTAAGACCGGCATGCCGGAAGGCGATCGGGCCGCGGCCCCGCCGGCGCCTAAATACAGTGAAACCTGGCAGTATGGCACGCCCGATTTGATCCTGACGGTGGAACGCCCGTTCAACCTGACCGCTTCCGGAACCGATGTCTTCCGCAACTTCGTTCTTCCTTATCCTCTCCAGCAAACGCATTACATCCGCGCCATGGAGATCCACCCTGGTACGCCACAGATCGTTCATCACGCCAACATCCTCATCGATCGCACGGCATCGTATCGCCGTCAGCATCCTGAGCAGTGGAAGGATGGCGTTCCAGGTATGGAGCTTGAGGTGGATACGGGAAACGAGTTTGACCCGGATAGTAACTTCCTCTTTTGGAAACCGGACACGCCCGTGCTGGTTGAGCCGGAGGGCATGCCCTGGAGACTTGATCCCGGCAATGACCTGATCCTTAATATGCATCTCAAGCCCTCGGGCAAGCCCGAGGTTGCTTCGGCGCAGGTCGGGCTGTACTTCACCGATCAACCTCCGTCGAAGCGGCCAATGTTGCTGCAGCTCGAGCACGACAGTGCGCTCGACATTCCAGCCGGCCAACGTAACTTTGTTGTCGAAGATGCGCTGCAGCTTCCGGTCGATGTTGAAGTTCTGGGGATCTATCCGCACGCGCATTATCTGGGCAAGCGCCTGGAGGCGTGGGCGATGCTGCCCGATCGGCAAAAGAAATGGCTGATCCTGATTCCCGGCTGGGACATTGACCGGCAGTCGGTCTATCGGTACCGCAACCCGGTGTTTCTGCCCAAGGGTTCGGTCGTGCACATGCGCTACATCTACGACAACTCTTCTGACAACGAGCACAATCCCCATATCCCGCCGGTGCGCGTGAAAGCGGGAAATCGCTCCGAGGACGAGATGGCGCACCTGTGGTTGCAGGTTCTGCCGGTAAATAGGCCCAGGAACGGACGCGATCCGAGGCTGTTGCTGGAAGAGGCATGGATGCGAAACTGGCTGAGCAAGGAACCAGACGACATCATCCCGCTATATAACCTGGCCTCCGCGCTGGCCGGTCAGGGCAGGCACCAGGATGCGGTCACTGCTTATCAGCACCTGCTCGCGTTGCATCCTGGCGACGAACGCGCGCTCAATGAACTCGGCGCGGCGTTGCAGAATTCCGGCGATTGGGAGCAGGCGGAAAAAACTTATAAGCAGGACATCGCGGCGCACCCGGGGACATGCGATGCGCGGTTCAATCTGGCGAGGCTGGCGTTGAAGCATGACCAGGCGAGCGAAGCCGGGCAGCAGTTCCGCACCATGCTCGAACAGTGCCCCGCCGACGCGGCGGTGCACAGCGGCCTTGGCGTCGTTCTGGCGAGTGAAGGCCAATCCGCGGCTGCGGAGGCCGAGTTTCGCGCCGCGCTCCAGATCGACCCCCACGATTTCACTGCGCTCTACAATTTGGGAGATTTGGCGCTGCAAACCAGTCAGCCTCAGCAGGCCGTAGGGCTTCTTGAAACCGCCGTCCAACAGCGCCCAAACGACGCGGATGCTCACGAGCAATTGGCGGGTGCTTACGCGCTATCGGGACGCGTCGGTGACGCAGCGGCTCAACTGCGCGAGGCGATCACACTCTCGCCTGACAATCCTCAACTGCACGCGCTGCTGTCACAGGCGCTGGCCAGCGCCGGGCAGCTGCAGCAGGCGATCGCTGAGCGAAAAGTGGCGCTGCATCTGCGGGCGAACGACCCCGACGACTGGAACAATCTGGGCGTGCTGGAGGCCAGGGCGGGCAGGATCGCCGAAGCACGTGAGGACTTCCGTCACGCCTTGCAACTCGCGCCCGATCATGCGCAGGCGCGGGCAAATCTGCAGCATCTTCCGCCGCCGTAAAGAACGGCCTTGGGACTCGAAGCGGCACAAATCGCTCAAACCGCAGGTCCCTCTCCGCTACGCTCCGGCCGGGATGACAATTCATTTTCTAGTTATGTTTGCTATTGCTGTTTAGTAAGAGGGAGGGTACGAAAGTAGCCCAGGACGCCAGTCCGGTAGACCCGAATGAAATCCGGAAGAGTCCGAGAAGGGACGGCTGAACGCTTTTGTCTCCCGAGTCCTTGCTTTCTCTCAAAATTGTCATCCCGACCGAAGCGTACCCGGATTTCCTGCTGCGCGGCGCTATTGATGGCCGCGTGTGCGGCTTTCTTT
>PLZN01000384.1 GCA_003152195.1 Acidobacteriaceae bacterium | reverse complement strand
TGCCAGGACGAGAAATCGCAGATCAAGAACCGCGAGAAGGCGATGCGCGTACTGCGCGCGCGGCTCTATGAAGTTGAAATGGACAAGCAGCAGGAAGCGCTGGCCAAAGAGCGCAAGCAGCAGGTGGGGACTGGCGACCGCAGCGAGAAGATCCGCACCTACAACTTTCCTCAGAACCGGCTCACCGACCACCGCATCGGTCTTACCAACCACCAGCTCGCGGAAGTCATGGAAGGCAGGCTCCAGCCGACCATCGACGCCCTGATTGCGCACTACCAGGCCGAGCGGCTCAAGGCTGAAACAGCCACTGTGGCATAAAGTGCCGGCCAGCGCCGGTCAGGCACTGCAAGTCGCGCGATCGCGACTTGCCGCCACTTCACAAAATCCGCGGCGTGACGCCGAAGTACTACTTGCGCACATCCTGGGATGCGGTCAGACCGCTCTGCTCACGCATCCGGAGCGCCCTCTCTCCCTGCCTGAATTGGCTCGATACGAGAGCTTCCTCACCCGACGCCTGGCTTCCGAGCCGATGCAGTACATCACCGGCGCGCAGGAGTTTTTTGGCCTGCTCTTCGAGGTGACGCCCGATGTCCTCATCCCGCGTCCGGAAACCGAGCAGCTGGTGGAAGCGTTGCTCGAGCGCATCGGCCCCCAGGCCAACGCGCGCATTGTCAACACGCGAATCTTGGACGTGGGCACGGGCTCGGGCGCAATCGCGGTTGCGCTTGCGCATACTCTGCCGCAATCTCAAGTGACGGCCCTGGATCTTTCCCTCGCTGCGCTCGAGGTTGCGCGCCGCAATGCTGAGCGGCATGGGGTTTCTGAGCGAGTAAGGTTCCTGCATTCGGATCTGCTGGAGGCCGTCGACAGCGCGGACTTCGACGCTGTCGTATCGAATCCCCCGTACGTCGCCGACGCAGAGGTGTTGGAGCGGCAAGTGTCCGACTACGAACCCCACTCCGCGCTCTATGCCGGGCCAACGGGCCTGGAAGTGTATGAGCGCCTGATTCCGCAGGTCCGCAAAGTGCTCAAGCCCGAGGGCTGGTTGCTGCTTGAGGTTGGTTTCGGACAAAGCCCCGCGCTTCTCAGACTGCTGAGCGACTGGACCGATGTGAGTTTTCAGAATGACCTTCAGGGAATTCCGCGGGTGGCCGTCGCCAGACGATGAGTTGATAATGGAAAATACGAGGGATTTATGAGTGCGACAACGCAGCTTACGGAAACATCTCTGAGCTTTGAGCAAAAACTCGATCGCCTGGCGGCGGTCGCGGTGAACGCGGGTTTAGGGCTCCAACGGGGACAGGAACTGGTCATGACCGCAACGCTCCACGCGTTGCCGCTGGCACGCCTGATTACCGAGCAGGCCTACAAGGCCGGAGCTTCGCTCGTGACAACACTATTTACCGATGAGCAGTCGACGCTGCTGCGCTACCGTTACGGGGCGGATGACGGCTTCGACAAGGCCGCAGGGTGGCTGTATGACGGAATGGCGGAGGCGTTTCGCAACGGCGCAGCGCGGCTCGCGATTGCCGGCGGAAATCCATCGCTGCTATCGAAGGAAGATCCGGAGAAGGTTGGCCGGGCGAACCGTGCCGTTTCGAAGGCCTATCGACCGGCGCTCGAACTCATTACCCGGCATGACATCAATTGGACCATCGTTGCCAGCGCCACGCCCGCGTGGGCTGCGGCTGTATTTCCCGACCTGCCGTCCGATCAAGCGATGGCAGAGCTGTGGGACGCTATCTTTGCCGCATCGCGCGCGGACGTGGACGATCCCATTGCACGTTGGAAACAACATGACGCCGGGCTGCATCGCCGCGCGGATCTGCTCAACGAAAAGCGCTACGCCTCGCTCCATTTTCGCGGACCGGGGACCGATCTGCGCGTGGGACTGGCGGACGATCACCTTTGGATGGGCGGAGGCACGCACGCGGGCAATGGCGCGTATTGCATTCCGAATATGCCCACGGAAGAGGTTTTCACCACGCCGCACAAAGATCGCGTGGAAGGACAGGTGACCAGCACCAAGCCGCTGTCGTATCAGGGGACGTTGATCGAAGAGATTTCCGTGCGGTTTCAGGCCGGGCAGATTGTGGAGGCTCACGCCGCCCGCGGCAATCAAGTCTTGCAGCGGATGATTGAGACAGACGCAGGAGCGCGGCGGCTCGGCGAAGTGTCTCTGGTGCCACACTCGTCGCCGATTGCGTCGAGCGGATTGCTCTTCATGAACACTCTCTTCGACGAGAACGCCGCCTGCCACATTGCCCTGGGACAGGCCTACAGCACATGCCTGAAGGATGGCGACAGCCTCACTCAGGAACAACTGGCGTCGCGCGGCGCAAACAACAGTCTGATTCACGTTCACTGGATGATCGGATCGAATCGCATAGACGTGGACGGCATCAGCGCGGCGGGCGGTTCGGCGCCCGTGATGCGCGCCGGAGAGTGGGTTTAGAGTTCGCTCTCGGCTGCTCTGTTCTAAAAGTTTGGCTGGGAGGCCTGGAAACTAGATGAGGAGCCAAAAACTCCCTAAAACCGTGGGTTTTGCCTCAAATCCGTTCGTTTCGGTTCGCCTCTGAGGTACCTCCCGGTACCCCGGACTTAGCGTATATTAGCGGTATCCGCCGTAAAGTAAATGGCTTTCCCTAATTAGCGCCGCGCTAACTCTGCTACCAGGCAGCGTGAAGCGAAGGCCCTCGCTTCGCATACTCTAGTACCCACCAAAAGCAGTACCTCGGTGGTATTTACTTATCAGTGACTACTGAGCTATGGTTCGCGAGTTCCATAGGAGGGAACAACAAATGGCTACGAAAACGAAAAGGGTTCGTCGGGTGAAAGGCGTCACCAAACATGCGACCTCGGCGGCGGTCAAGGCTCCGAAGGCTCCGAAGGTTCCCAAGCCTGCGGCAACTGGAGTTCGGTCCGAAGCCTCACGGCGTACAGCGGAAGGCATGTTCACCAAGATCATCTTCAACCAAGTTGGCGGGAAGGAATGCCGCCGCTTCGCAGCGATGACGTGGAAGGAGCGCGATGCGTTCATGGCGAAGCCCGAGAACGCCGTTGTCCACGAACGCTACCAAAAACATTTGGCGTCCGTTAAGACCAAGCCGTGAAGCCTCTCTTCACACTTGGTCAATTGGTCGCGACGCCCGGTGTCCTAGCAGCAATTGGGGTATCGGGCGACGACCTTTCTACCTACCTTGCCCGCCATCTGTCCGGTGATTGGGGTGACATTGACGCTCACGACCGGAGGGAGAATCAAATTTCACTTGAGCAGGAATTCCGGCTCATGTCCGTGTACACACTCAGTATTACCGGGGTCAAGATTTGGGTGATTACAGAAGCGGACCGCTCGTCAACCTGTATTTTACTGCCCGAAGAATATTGACCTGGGCGCAATGAGCATAGGGACGGTGGGAATCGAAATTGCATCTCCAAAAAATAAGTCCTGAGTTATTAAAGGCGTAGCACCACCGTCCTTCTTCCAATTGGTGTCAAATGGTGTCAATTATTCTATAAGATTATCCCCGTAAGTGAAGCACGACAGCTATGTTCTGCCCAGTGCTGCTCTAGAGCTGAGAGGGCGTTGCGGCATTTCTCGTGCGCCTGTTCGATGTATTTCTTCGCTTCCGCAAACAGGTCA
>PLZN01000187.1:314-10087 GCA_003152195.1 Acidobacteriaceae bacterium | reverse complement strand
AGGAAATCCGGGGTACCTGGGATGATGATGATTTGTTTCCATTGCTTTCCCAGAAGGGCGCAACCGCACTGACTTTCGCGGTTGTATGGCAAAAGCAATGGTGGGGCTGCGGCCCATCTTTTTCGTCCCACGTACGCTGAGGCGAACGTGGGGCACCCTCCGTTTACTCCCCCTTCTCGGTGCTTACGCTCGAAGTCCACTGTGCGCTCTGAGTTGATCAGAGGTCTTTGGCGTTGTGAATCATTCTTTTACGCGTCTTGCGTGGCAGTGATCGGGAAAGGCAGCGGAGGGGAACCAATTCCGCCATCTGGAAAAAAAAGCATGACCACGGTGCCGGACGGTTTACCGATCGCCGCTTCCGCCGGGCGGCTGGCGACCCGGACCGTGGCATCGTGTTTCTTAAGAATCTCGCTGCTCACCCACAGGCCCAGGCCAGTGCCGGTTGATTCCTTGGTAGTAAAGAACGGCTCGAAAATCTGCCGCCGCGTTGCCTGCGTCATCCCGGAGCCATTGTCCGCGACGAACACTCGAATACCGGGTCCGCCGTCCACCCACGAACGAGATCGGTGGACGGTCAACCAAAGATGACCTCCCTGAGCCATGGCGTCGATCGCATTGCCGATCAGGTTGGCGAAGAGCTGGCGTAACTCTCCCGAAAAACAATAGAGCTCGATATCCGGCCCCTGCTTGCGAGAGACCTCGATCTGCAACTCTTGGAGCCGCACCGTATAGAGCATGAGAGCCGAGTCCAACAACTCAGCGAAATTGGCCACCGCCGGCGAGGTGGATTGGCGGTAGAAGCCCAGGGTCTGCTGCGTCATCTCGGCTACGCGGGAGATTTCGTGCTGCGCCATGTCGACATAGGAAATGGCCTGCTCATCGAGCGATGGCTGGCCCCGCAGCAGGTAGAGAAGATTGGTGACCGCCTCCAGCGGATTATTGATTTCGTGGGCGATGGAAGTCGCGAGACGGCCTGCGGCGGCCAGCTTTTCCGTTTTCCGCAGCGCTTCCTCCGAGCGCTTGCGCTCGGTTGCCTCGACGATGATCGCCCCCACCCATCGCACAGCCTCGGACGTAGTCTTGACCGGGTACACATTGATGAGCCAACTACGCACCTGGCCGGTGTTCCCGGAGATGTCCGTGTCCAGCTCAAATTGAGCCACCGGCTCCCCGGTCTCGAAGACATTCTGTATGCAGCCCTGCAGCACCGTAGCGGCTGGATCGGGGAGCATTTCAGCGATGGTGCGCCCCAGATGCCTGCCAATCGGCGCCTCATCCATCTCGGCGAGAAACTGATTCACGCGCACGTAGCGAAACTTGCGATCGAAGAAGGCGAACCCAATCGGCGCGTTCTGCAGCATGGAGTCGAGCAGAGCCAGGGTATCGCTGAGCCCGGCTCTCTGCTCTTCCATGGAAGTCACCATAAGGTTGAAGGCCCGAGTAAGATCCGCTGCTTCGTTGGCGGAGGTTACTTCCAGGGGAAATCCCTCCTTGGTTTCCGGGTTGCGGATCAACTTGCGGGTCGCCGTGAGCAATGCACGCAGCGGGCGGATGATGGAACGCGCGAGGGAGCCGGCAATGATCGCGGTGCCCAGAGCCCCCAGCGCGGCGAAGATAATTGTGATACGTATGAGCGAGTAAATCTGCTGCCATGCCGCGGTCGCATCTTCGTATACCCAGACGAACCCGCTGAGTTGACCATTAACGTGGATGGCCACGACCGCTTCACGAGCCCCGCCGGGTGCGCGAAAAAGCACTGCGCCGGCAGTGTCTGTCAGGTGCTTCCTCTCCAGCCGTGTCAGCAGGTTCTTGCCGTTCATGCCGGGATCGCTGCTGGCGATCACCTGCCCGTTGCTGTCTGTAACTACCGCCGCACGGATACTGGGCGAGTTGATCATGGCGCGGAGGATCGGCACCAGATATCCCGCTTGGCCATGGGCCAGCGCCTCCTGGGTCTGCAGCGCCAGCAGATTCACCTCTGATTCCAGCCGCACGCGAGCCCGCTCATGAATTTCAGAGGCCTGTTCGCGCACCAGGAGCGTAGCGAAGCCGACCACCAGGAGGCCTTCGAAGAGGATAAGACCGGAGATGAGCTGACCTCGGATCGAGCGAGGTTTGAGCCAACTCATAAGACGGCTACCTTTCCTTCAATCATGAATGTCACGGTCAAAGCAGCAAAAGTTCATTTACTTCCAGATCGCGCCGCCATCGCTTCTGGCGTGACCTACCATGCTTGCAGTGAATCCGCATGGCTTTTGATCCCACCCATCACAGTAACAGGAGAAATGCTCCGGAGTCACAGTTGCTGTGGTCTCATAAGATCTCGAAGTATGGTTTTCTTTGGGAGAAAACCACCAACGTCCCGTCTACACCTGCTGTGAAAACGCCCTAAAGCATTTTTACTATTGGTGTAAGCGAGGAAACTGGCCTGAACGCGGCCATTCCGCCGAAAACCGGGGCCCCCGGCGCGCGGTCTTTTGCGTGATGGGGTGGAAAGAATGGCCGCACCTGGCCAACATTTCCAACTCACAGTAATAGTAAAAATGCTTTAGCCAACGTTCACCGAAGCTCGGCCCGCTAGCTTCGCTTCAATATCCTGAGCGATCTGACGGCCATGGAAACGGCCATTCTCGATGAAGATCTCATTGGTCCGCGCACCCGCCACGATGACTCCGGCGAGGTAGAGACCAGGCACGTTGCTCTCCAGGGATTGCGGATCACATTCCGGGCAGCGGTCTTGCCCCTCCATGCGTACGCCAAGGGCGGCCAGAAAATCAAAGTCGGGATGATATCCCGTCAAGGCGAAGACATAGTCATTCTCCAGGGTGACCGCTCCACGCGAAGTGAGCAGCTTGACCGAGTCTTGCGAGATGCCGGTCACGGAGCTGGAGAAGTAGGCAGTTACTTCGCCGTTCTTGATGCGATTGTTGATATCGGGCAAAATCCAGTATTTGACGTGGTGGTGCATGGCCTCGCCCCGGTGCACAAGGGTCACATGCGCACCGTGCCGCCATAAGTCCAGCGCCGCGATGGCCGCCGAATTCTTGCCGCCGATAACCAGAACATTCTGGTCGTAATAAGGGTGCGGGTCATGGTAATAGTGCAGCACCTTAGGTAAGTCTTCTCCGGGCACTTCGAGGTAGTTCGGCAGGTCATAGTAGCCGGTGGCGAGAATGACCTTACGGGCGGCGTATGACCGGTGACGGGAAAACCGGTCGATGGTGGTGATGGAGAAATCCCCGTCTTCACCGGTAAGGCTGGAAACCGTCTGATATTGGCGAAGCTCCAGCCGGTAATGTTCTGCGACTTTTCGGTAGTACTCGAGCGCCTCGTTGCGGCTCGGTTTTTGATTGGGACTGGAAAACGGCATGTCTCCAATCTCCAGCAGCTCGGGCGTAGTAAAAAACGTCATGTTCGATGGATAGTGAAAGAGAGAGTTGCAAAGGCAGCCCTTGTCTACCAGGACGGCGCGCAAGCCCGCGCGCTGCGCCTCAATAGCGCAGGCGAGGCCGGTAGGACCGGCGCCCACAACCAGCACGTCAAAGCTTTCCTTCAGGACACTCGGTTTCTGCTCCATTTCTATAGCTTAAAGCATTTGTCCGCTTGCTATGTCCTTTCCCGGCGGTGACCGGAATCGCTCGAAATCGTTATAATTGAGCGTTCTAAGAGCATTTCACTTTTAATCTGAGTAGTAGACGGTGGTTATGTGCAGCCGTTCTTTCCACCCCAACACGCAAAGATCGCGTGCCGGGGGCCCCGGTTTTGCGGAACGGCTGCGCCACGCCCAGTTGCCCCCACTACACCAAAAGTGAAATGCTCTAGAGGCGCGGTGTGAAGCGCAGCTAAAGGGCTGTTCAGGAGGCATCTTCCATGTCTGATCTCCGCAAAGAAAAAGATTCGCTTGGTTTTGTCGAGGTGCCTTCAAAGGCCTATTACGGTGCGCAGACAGCGCGCGCGGTGGAGAATTATCCGATTTCAGGCATGCGTGCTCATCCCCACCTGATACGCGCTTTGGGGATGGTGAAGCGAGCCGCCGCGGAAGCCAACAAGGAACTCGGCGTGGTGGACGGCAAGCGCGCGGATGCCATCGTGCAGGCGGCCCAGGAAGTGATCGACGGCAAGTGGCATGGCGAGTTCGTGGTCGATGTTTTCCAGGCCGGAGCGGGCGTGAGCATGCACATGAACGCCAATGAAGTGATCGCAAACCGGGCCAATGAGATCCTGGGGGGCAAGCTTGGGGAGTACGCCCAGGTGCACCCGAACGACCACGTGAATTACGGGCAGTCGACTAACGACGTCTATCCCACCGCGATGCGCGTGGCCACGCTGCTGGCTCTGGATACGTTGTACCCGGTTCTGGAGCAGCTGGCGGCGACCTTCGCGGAAAAGGCGCGTGCCTTTCACCACATCATGAAGTCGGGGCGCACCCACATGCAGGACGCGGTTCCCATGCGCCTGGGGCAGGAGTTTGCGGCCTATGGCTTGGCCATTGAAAAGGGACGGAAGTTCCTGGTGATGGCCTCCGGCACGCTGCGCGAGTTGGGCCTGGGGGGCAGCGCCGTCGGCACAGGCATCAACACGCATCCGGATTACCGGCTGAAAGCAATTGCCCATCTGGCCCGCATCTCCGGGCAGAAGCTGGTGCCGGCCGAGGATATGCGCTGGGCCATGCAATCCAATGCCTGTATGGCCGACGTGAGCTCAGCTCTGCGCGGTATTGCGCTGGAAATTATCCGGATTTCCAATGACCTCCGTCTGCTCAGCTCGGGACCTAATACGGGCTTTGCGGAGATTTTCCTTCCCAGCCTGCAGCCTGGGTCATCCATCATGCCCGGCAAGATCAACCCGGTAATCCCGGAACTGGCGGCCATGGTGAGCTTCCAGGTCATCGGCAACGACGCGGCCGTTGCCTACGCCGTGCAGGCCGGGCAACTCGAGCTGAACGTGATGATGCCGGCCATGGCTTTTAATGTGCTGCAGAGCATTAATATCCTGAGCAACATGCTGCGCCAGTTCGACCAGCGTTGCGTCCGCGGTATTACGGCCAACGAGCAGCGCTGCCAACTCTACGCGCAGAGCACCGTGTCGTTGGCCACGGCGCTGAACCCGTACATCGGTTATGCCAAGGCGGCGGACATCGTGAAGGAGTCGGTCGCCACCGGGAAGTCGATCATTGACATCGCACGCGCCAAAAATCTGCTCAGCGAAGAAGAGATTGCGGAGATCCTGGACCCGGTCAGGATGACAGAGCCGCAATACCCGCTGGAAGCGGCAAAAGAACGCGACAAGCCGGTGACCGCCTGAGGCTGCCGCAACCCACCCGGTTGTCTTTTGTGGCCCAAAGCGAAAACGCAGGTCCCTCCGCCGCGCTGCGGTCGGGATGACAAATAGTAGAGGCAGGTAGTAGAACTAGGCAGCGCTCGGCCTAAAGCGCGAACCGCAGATCCCTCCACTGCGGTTTCTTTTCTTCACCCACAAAGACGCTTCATTGACGCCCAAATCGATACACGAGGCCAGCGGTGAAGCCAAGATTCTTCACCTGCGGGGTGCCGCCGAAAGTCGTCAGCATATAGCCTGGCTGCAGCCGCACGGCAAGCCCGGGACCGAGGTTGTAGTCGACTGGGACACCAGCCGCCGCGCTGAGGTAGCTGCCGTTACTCCAAAGTCCGATCAGTGTGCCGGGGAATTGGGCGCCGTTTCCATTGAAATTGCCCTTGGCCGCACCTGCTAGAACCTGTGCACTGATGGCCCAGTGCTCTCTACGCACCAGGCGATACTGCGGACCCGCCATGAAAGTGTATTCGCTGATGCTGGGCTTGAATATGTTGAATGGATTGGGGGTCACGAAGGCGTTTCCGTAGTAACCGCGCAAATCCACCGTAATCCCCAGGCGCGGCCAAAAATACCCGGTGACGCCTCCATTCCAGGCCGATTCGTTGATGTGCTGGAGCGGGCCGCCCGGCCGGAACCGGGTGTAGCCACCCCCTCCATAGACCTCAAACTTGTGGCTGTAGGTGTCCTCAACAACGCGTTGGGTGCGCTCCCGGCGGCGTGCGCGTATCCTCGCTTGAGCCTCCTGGGCCAGGCGAATCTGATTTTCCTGCGGATTCTCTGGCTGCGCCTGTGCCGGTGGCGAGGCTGGGGTAGGGTTACCGCTGGGATTCTGCGCCCAGAGTCCTGATACCGCAAAAATGATTAAAAAAAGAAGCGGATACACTTGGCATCCGAAACGCTTGCTATGATGCATGAACCTGAAAGCCTCCACTGCCTGCCGCCATTGGGCGAAGAAAAAAACGCTTGGTGTCCTGGTTAGTATTAAAGCATTTTCACTTTTAATGTGGTGTAGTGGACGGTAGTTATATGCAACCGTTCGTCGATGAAGCACTTGCATCCTTACGCGGGCCCTGCTTTCCTGGAGAAACATCCCTGGCAGCCGCGAAAAAAATGAGGCGAACAAAATGAGAGGTTTCGTTGTCGGTCTGCTGATCGGCTTGCTAATTCCACCACTAGGGATCTGGGTCTATCTCACGGCCGGTAGTCCCCCCGTCGCCACCGGCGACGCGCCGTTTCCGTTTGAGGGCAGGATCGTCCAGCTCCCCCTGCACGCACGCATTGACCGCGAGCTGGTGAAGACACCCCCCGTAGAACCCAGCTCCACCAACCTGGAGATCGGCGCCCATATCTACCGCCAGCAATGTGCGGCCTGCCACGGGCTCTATGGACTTCCTGCCGGTTTCGCCAAGGGTATGTTCCCGGAAGCACCTCAACTTTGGGAACCGCACCGCAACGGAGTCGTCGGCGTGAGCGACGATCTGCCCGGGGAGACATACTGGAAAGTTGCCAACGGTATCCGGCTTTCAGGCATGCCGGCCTTCAACCATGTTTTGAACCAGACGCAGATGTGGCAGGTGTCGCTGCTGCTGGCAAACGCGGATAAGCCCCTACCCCCTGGCATTCTAGCCCTGTTAAAACAGCCGCTGAATCCTGATCCGGGCGCACAGCAGTAGCGCAAGCCCGGGTTTTCGATGCCGTGCCCCTTTTCACTACTTGAGGGAGTAGGTCACACCCGCGGTGAACTGGAACGAGTTCTTCTTGCTGCCGGCGGCAGGGTCGTTCAGGTAGTTGTCCAGCGTTCCCACGGTAAAGCCGAGGCGCTTGTACACCGGGAACAGCAGCCCCGCGGTAGCCATAGCCGAATACGCGCTGCTGATGTTGAACGCAGGAGTGACCAGCGCCGTCTGGTTGAAGACGAGCCCATGGGGCAGCTTCAACTTGTAGGTGTCGCCGAAGTCGGCTCCCACCAGGTCCTTGCTGGGGGTGAGAGGAGGTGGCGGCACAATGCCGGGCGTGATGAAGTATTGCTGCTTCTCGTAATGTATGTCGAACTTTACATCCAGTTGCTGCTTCGGGCTCTTGATGACGGTGTAGCCCACGCCGGCTCCGTAGGATTGCTGCAGACTCAGACCTTGTGAGTAATCGTGATCCCAGGCCGCATCCACCAGGAAATAGAAGCGCGGCGAGAAGAACCAGTCATGCTCGGCATCGCCCTGGATGATATTGGTCTTGGTCCCCACGGTGCCGGGCTGGCTGATGGAGCCGTAGGCTCCGTTAAAGTCCAAGGTGGTACGGTTACGCGTGTCAAGCCAGCTCACGGTGGGAACCGTCCTCACCAGCGTTGCGGCGCCGGTGAAGCTGCGGCTGTTCTGCGTCGCCTCGATCAGCGCAGCCCCCGCGGTCATCGCGCCGGTCCACCCATAGAGGAAGCCGGGATTTCTGCGTAGTTCTTTGCCGTACGTATCCTCGTCAATCATGTATTGCGCATTCTTCACAGGAATATCTTTCGTCGCCCCACCCGTGCCAGTAGTCACGTGGACCTGGTCGTCCTGAACCTGGACACTGCCCTGGGCAACATCCGCCTCAGGGGTCTTGCGGGTGACATGCTGGCCCTGCTGAATCACGGCAAACTGTTGGGAAGACCGAATGGACTTGATCTTGTCCCAGGTCACGGTTATATCCCCCGCGATGTCGCTGTGAAACGTCACGCTACCACCGGCCTCGCGCAACAGTTTGCCCGTCAGCTGATCGCCGTTGGTGAAGAAGATGACATCCGGAGCGGGCGCAGCAGTTTTGCTGGCATCGGCCGCGGCGCCACCCTGGGCGCGCAGTGGTACCGCCGAGACCAGACAAAGGATCGTAGGCAGGGCAATCAACAGGGCAAGAAGAAGCTGGGAAAAGGGGCGGCTGGCGAGTCTGGCGTGAGACATAGGGGGATGGGTACCTTCCTCGAGAGATGGGATAGCGCGAGAACCATAGGGCGCTAAGTGGTGACTGACGGGGCCGGGACACAGCTGCAATGGCGTAAGAATTTTGATGC
The DNA here is from genome assembly GCA_003152195.1 of Acidobacteriaceae bacterium. Taxonomy (GTDB): domain Bacteria; phylum Acidobacteriota; class Terriglobia; order Terriglobales; family Acidobacteriaceae; genus PALSA-350. Next base: position 1,713 of record PLZN01000187.1, on the reverse strand, counting down.
GAACGAACCGGAAGAGTTGGTGAGAGGACCGGCAATTTGCTGGGATTGGGTCCAACAGCCTTACACAGACCACCTCGGTTGAGCCGGAAATGACGCGGGCCGTGGACGGACGCGACCCCGGGGATCAATCAATTCCACACTTCTTGCACTGTACACTGGAATGTAGGCTGCCATACCCGTAAAATCAACGTGTGGCGCTTACCAGGAATCAAGCTCTCGACTACTTTCGGTCCGACGACCTCGTCGGCCTGGGCATGGAAGCAGATGCGCTTCGGCGCAAGCTGCATCCTGAGGGCGTGGTGACCTACATCATCGACCGCAACATCAACTATACAAACTTCTGTACCGAGTACTGTAGCTTTTGCGCCTTCTACCGGCCCCTCAAGGGCAAGCTTGCCGCGGAAGGCTACATCCTCGACTTCGAAACCATCTACGAGAAAATTGCCGAGACGGTGGAGATGGGGGGCACCGGCGTGCTGATGCAGGNNTGATGCAGGGCGGTTTGCACCCCGACCTCAAGATCGAATGGTTTGAACGTTTGCTCAAGGGCATCAAGCAACGGTTCCCTCAGATTTGGCTGCATTGCTTCTCGGCATCGGAGATTCTGGCCATCGCCGAGTACAGCGAGCTTTCGGTGCGGGATACCATTGCCCGGCTGCGAGACGCAGGACTGGCCTCGATCCCAGGCGGCGGAGCCGAAATCCTGGACGACGAGGTGCGGCATCGCATTGCACGGCTGAAGTGCTCCACCCAGGACTGGGTCAATGTGCATCGGACCGCCCATGAGCTGGGCATGCGTACCACGGCCACGATGATGTTTGGCGTCGGGGAGACCTTTGAGCAGCGCATCAACCACTTTGAGCAGGTGCGGCGATTGCAGGAAGAAACCGGTGGCTTTACCGCCTTCATTCCGTGGAGCTTTCAGCCCACGAACACCGCCCTGGGGGGGCGCAAGTGGGATGAAGCGACATCCGTGGAGTACCTCAAAGTGCTGGCAATTTCACGTCTCTACCTGGACAATGTGGAGANNTGCGCTTCGGCGGCAACGACGTGGGTTCGGTGATGCTCGAGGAGAATGTGGTCAAGGCCGCTGGAACCTCGAACCACACCACCGAAGAAGAGCTGCGGCAGATTATCCGCGGCGCCGGCTTCCGGCCGGTGCAAAGGGATACGCTTTACACCACCTTTTTTCTCAATTGATCCTCTCCGTGCAGCATCGGATCGAGTGAGATCAGCATCTTAGCGACTAACATGGAGTACGCGGAGGCAGGACCCTGCTGGCAATGATCGCTGATACCGTAAGCGGGCTCCCGGTTGCGGTTCTGCGCGCCGTCCCATGGCTGCCCGGCCTGATTTTTCCGCAGCACGGTCTGCAGCACTATCTCAAGACGCATTACGC
>PLZN01000187.1:0-307 GCA_003152195.1 Acidobacteriaceae bacterium | reverse complement strand
CCCGAATCGCACTTCGCGGAGCTCCCCAGCATCACCATGCAGCTGCCGATCTTCAACGAGCAATTCGTTGTTGAACGGCTCATCCAAGCCTGCTGCAGCCTGGACTATCCCAAGGACAAGCTGGAGATTCAGGTTCTGGATGATTCAATCGACGACACGGTAGAGGCCGCCCAGGCGGCGGTGGAGCGCTATCAATCGCTGGGATACAGGATCGAGTACATTCACCGAACCGATCGCGTGGGCTTCAAGGCGGGGGCGCTGCAGGAAGGTTTGCGCACGGCGACCGGGGAGTTCATCGCCATCTTCG
>PLZN01000408.1 GCA_003152195.1 Acidobacteriaceae bacterium | reverse complement strand
TGATCGCGGTCACGTCCTTCAGCCCATGCCCGATGCCCGACTCGGTCTGCGACAGCACCTCGACCTTCCACTTGTGCTGCTCGGCAAAACGCATGTACATGCGGAAGACCTCGGCCACGAACAGTGCAGCCTCGTCGCCACCCGTGCCGGCGCGAAGTTCCAGGATGACGTTCTTCTCGTCGTTGGGATCGCGGGGCAGGAGCATGACCTTGATCTCTTCTTCCAGGACCGCGGCACGGCTCTCCAGCCGGGTCAGTTCCTCCTGCGCCATGGCCGCGAGCTCGGCATCGCTTTCGTTCAGCATGCTCCTGGCGTCGGCGATTCCCTGCTGAGCCTGCTTGAGCTCGCGGTACTTGCCCACGGTCGCTTCCAGGTCGCGATGCGCTTTCGCGGTCTTATGATACTTTTGCTGGTCGTTCACCAACTGAGGGTCGGCGAGCTGGCGGCCAAGCTCTTCGTATCGGTTTTCGATCTGTTCCAGGCGATCCAACATGGTGAGGTTCCTTTCCGCGCCCCCCGGGCGAGGTCAACTTTTGAATTTCGGGGCAAAACAAGAGGGACACATTCGGCGGCGGGAGCCGCTAGGAAAGAGCGTGCCGGACAGGAACCGTATTGGCGACGCGATGAACCATATCCCCTATTTTATCAGGTTTGAATAACCCCGCGCCGGGCTTGGCGACCCCTGCATCTCAATGGGAACCTGAGCAAACGAGAGGCTGTCATGCCTGCTACGTTGGCCCAATTCGTAGAGCTTTGCGAGCGTTTGGCCGGGACCGGCAGCAAGCTGCAGAAGCGCGCGCTCATGGCCGAATATCTGCACGCACTCCCCGTTCCCGAGGCCGGGCTGGCGGCGCTGTACCTCGCCGGGGCGCCTTTCGCGGAGACGGACGGGCGCGAATTGAAGGTGGGGGGAGCACTGCTGAGCCGGGTTATTGCCCAGTTGAGCGGGGCCAGCCAGCCCGCCATGCTTGCCGCCTACTTACGCCATGGCGACCTGGGCGGCGCCGCCCGCGACCTTCTGGAAGTGCGCAGTACCGTGCCCACGCTCACCTTGCCGGACGTAGCAGATGCCTTTGAGACTATCGCCGGCGCCGCCAAGCCTGCCGCCAAACAGCAAATCACACTAGGCCTGCTGCAAAGCGCCACGCCGCTCGAAGCCAAGTACCTGATCAAGATCATCCTGGGAGATATGCGGACCGGGATCAAGGTTAGCCTGGTCGAGGAGGCGATCGCCGCCGCTTACAGCGCTGCCATCGCCGAGGTTCGGAACGCCAGGATGCTGAACGGCAATCTCCCGGAGGTGCTGGAATTGGCGGCCAGTGGGCGGCTGGGAGAGGCGCGGATGAAGCTCTTTCATCCCCTCGGCTTCATGCTTGCCAGCCCTGTCGAGACGGTGGAAGAGGCGTTGCAGCGCTTCTCAAACGAGGTGGCCGAGGAAGCCAAGTCTGCCCCGCCGGAGACGCGACAAGATGGACCGGCCGTCAAAGACGCGCTACTGAAAGAGGCGCAGCTGGAAGATAAATACGATGGCATCCGGGCGCAGATTCACTGTGGCTCGCCCGAGCAGCCCGGCCGCGTGGCGCTCTTTTCACGGTCGCGGGAGGACATGACAGTCAGTTTTCCTGAGATCGTCGAGGCCTTTGCCGGCTTTGACAATCCGCTGGTGCTGGACGGTGAAATTCTGGCCTGGAGCCGGGGGAACGAGGGGGTGCCGGATGGGTCCCGAGCGGTGGCAGACCATGCACTGCCTTTCGCTTCGCTGCAAGCGCGGGTGGGACGCAAGCGGGTTACGGCGGAGATGCGCGAAGACACTCCGGTGGTCTTTATGGCTTTTGATCTGCTTTATGCCAATGGTGAAATGATTATGGAGAAGCCGCTCCATGAGCGCCGGCGAGCTCTGGAAGAGCTGGTCCAGCGGGAGCAGCCGCGAACCAGGGTGGGCAGCCGCTTGTCATCGATGGCGAGCGGGCAGCAGACGGAGCTGCACTTTGGGGAGGTCGCCGCGGCGGACAGCTTTGCACGGCTGGTACTCGCGCCCGCTGTCCAACTGCAAAGCGTCGAACAATTGGAACAGGCATACGTGGATGCACGGGCGCGCGGAAATGAAGGCGTCATGCTGAAGGCCCGGCATAGCATCTACCAACCAGGACGGCGCGGTCTGGCTTGGCTTAAGCTGAAGCGCGAGCTGGCTACTCTCGATGTGGTGGTGACGGCCGCGGAGTATGGTCAGGGAAGGCGGGCCGGGTGGTTAAGCGACTATACCTTTGCGGTCCGCGATGGCGACGGGCTGCGCAACGTGGGCAAGGCCTACTCCGGCGTGACCGACGCTGAGATTGCCCGATTGACGCAATTCTTTCTGGAGCACACGCTCGAAGACTTCGGTAGCGTTCGCACCGTGGAACCGCTAGTGGTATTTGAAGTGGCCTTCAACAACGTGATGCGATCGGACCGGCACGACAGCGGTTTTGCGCTGCGCTTTCCGCGGATCCTGCGCATTCGCGATGACAAGCCGGCAGAGGAAATCGACACATTGGAACGCGTTGCCGAAATTTATGAGTCACAACTGGACAAGGTTGTCTGAGCTGCTCTCGTTTCCCGATGGCTCGAGAGATTAGTGCGAGTGAGCGTGCGATTGGTCATGGCCCGGGTGGTTGTGCTGGTTAATCTCGATCGGCGGGGCGCAACCGTGCGCCACTTCACATTCGACATGCTCGAATTGGATGGTGGTGTGGTAGATGCGGAACTTTTGCCGAAGCGTCCCGTTCACCTGTTCCAGAATGCGGCTGCTCTCCGACGGCGGGATGTCGGCAATGGTGATGTGCGTCGCCAGGGCGTGGGTCTGCGATCCGAGACTCCACACATGCAGATCATGCACGTCTTCCACCCCGGCGATGGCCTGAAGCGACAGACGTATCTCGGCCAGGGAGCAATCGCGCGGCGTGCCCTCGAGCAGGATATTGAGCGTCTCGCGCACAATCGAAAGCGAACTCCACAAAATCAACGCGGCAATGAAGATGGAGAGCACCGGGTCAATCCAGTTATGACCGGTGAACAGGATGGCGGCGCCCCCGACGATCACCGCTGCGGTGGAAAGGGTGTCGCCCAGCATATGAATGAAGGTGCTGCGGATGTTCACGTCGCGCGAAGTGGTCCAAAGCAGGGCGGCGATCACGCCGTTCATTAACACGCCGGCTGCGGCGACGATCATCATGAGCCGAGGTTGCACCTGAACCGGTGCGCTCAGGCGGTGGATCGCCGCAATGGCAATCCAAATGGCGATTAGAACCAGTGTGAGTGCGTTGAGAAACGCCGCCAGCACCCCGGCGCGCTGATAGCCGAAGGTTTTTTTGTCCGTGGGCGGGCGAGTTTGAAAGTACACCGCGACAAACGAAAGCAACAGCGCGAGAAAGTCGGATACGTTGTGGCCAGCCTCGGAGATAAGGGCAAGCGAGTGGGCACGCACACCGGCAACGAAGGTGAGCGCCACATAACCTAACGTGGCCAGTAGCGAGATGCGTAAGATTCGCTGCGTCTTCGCCGACGCATCGCCGTGAACGTGCATATCTTTAGTGTATCGGGAGTGACCGCAGGAGTGGAAGCGTCACACCTTCACCCGCCGCAAAACGAACTTATCGTCTTATCGTAGCGAGGGAGCCGCGGTCCTCGGTCGGCCATGGAGTGGGACGGAGTTGGCCGTGTCGCGCAACCCGCTCCAGCCCTCGGCCACGATCAGCGAGTTGCCAGGGTTGTGGGGGTCGTAGCGCACGGATGCGGGAAAGCCCAGGCGGCAGTCGTAAATGTTGACGATGTGCCGCAGCATGGTCACGTCCTGGGAGCATTCGTAGACCACCCCGGCGGCCTCGTATTTGTAGAGAATCAGCTGCATCCCGTTGGGGCGTCCGCTCTCTTCCGCATCGAGGTCGGAGATGTCGATGACGGTGGCGTCGATGATGCGCCCTTGCTGGACCAGCAGATCCCTGCGCTTACGTTCGAGCTCATCGGGGCTGGGCCGGCGGCGAAGCAGCGCGTAGGCCGCTACTCCTCCCAGACAGACTCCTGCGGCGGCAAGCGTGCCGAAGAACGAAGAGTCGCGCATAGCCAAGCNNGTTCATTGACGCTCCGGCGAGGAATGGGGGCTACAAGTTGCAGGATATCGCAGGCCAGCGCCTCTTGGGAGGTGCAGAACGGCGCTGGACCCCAATCGGCAACACCCCAAAAGCGGTTTCACAATTACGGTGACCTCATAAAGATCGCGAGGTGTGGTNNGCGCGGCACTAGCCGAGGGCAATGATGTGCGGCTTTCTTCACGGAAAGCCGCATGCAGTTCGGTGGCGCCCTAAGCTCCACAGGAAATTCGGGTTCGGGTTACACCGATTGTGAAACCGCTCTCGCCCGCGCCGGGTGGTCGCGTGATGCTGGCCAGCCTGCGCTATACTGACAGACGATGTCAATTCGCTCGTCTGTTGTCCCCGGCTCGACGGCAATCGCCTCCTCGAGGGCCGCTTCTACCGTAAAATCCCGCTCCGAAGGCAAGACTCGGCGTATTCGCTCGACCACCGTTCTCTGCGTGCGCAGAAATTCAAGCGTGGTGATGGCGGCCGATGGCCAGGTAACGCTTGGCGAGAGCGTGATCAAGCATTCGGCGCGCAAGATCCGGCGCCTTTATCAGGACAAGATATTGGCCGGCTTTGCCGGATCGACGGCGGATGCATTTTCGCTTTTCAGCCGCTTCGAGACCAAGCTGGAACAATATGCCGGTAACCTGGGGCGCTCAGCCGTCGAGCTGGCCAAGGACTGGCGCACGGACAAGATGTTGCGCAACCTGGAGGCCCTGTTGGTGGTTGCCGATCTGCAGCAGACCTTTCTGATCAGTGGGTCGGGCGACGTGATCGAGCCGGATGAGGGAATTGCCGCGATTGGCAGCGGTGGAAGCTACGCCCTGGCGGCCGCCCGCGCGCTGGTCGAGAACTCCGATTTGCCGGCGCGTTCCATTGCCGAGAAATCTCTGCGCATCGCAAGCCAGATCTGCATTTACACCAACGATCAAATCACCATTGAGGAATTGCACGGCTAAGCAGTTTCACGATAGGTGTAACCGGTGAAAATGCGTCCCACGGGGCTTTTCACCAAGAAAAGCCCCACTTCACCGAGGCCGGATCGGACACGGTAATCGTGAAACCGCTCTAGCTATTGAGCAGGGGCCGGTTACAGACTGCCGCCCAGAAGGAGCAGGCATATGGCGATCTTTTTACCCGGAACCGCGGAAGAGCAGGAACTGTCGCTGGAAGACCTGACGCCACGGGAAATCGTGGCCGAGTTGGACAAGCACGTTGTGGGCCAACGCGCCGCCAAGCGAGCCGTGGCCATCGCGCTGAGAAACCGTATGCGCCGGCAAAAGCTTCCCCCCGACATCGCCGAAGAGATCATGCCCAAGAACATCATCATGATCGGCCC
>PLZN01000608.1 GCA_003152195.1 Acidobacteriaceae bacterium | reverse complement strand
GCGGATTAGCGCTTTCGTCTTCTTGCTCTCGCTCCTGCTTGCCGCAGGCTGCGACCGGGGTGACCATCCGAGGCAGATTGGAAGGCCGGCACCGGATTTCACCGTCGCCAACGGCGGACACAGCCTCCAGCTGAGCACCTACCGCGGTAAGGTTGTCCTGCTCAACTTTTGGGCAAGCTGGTGTGCCCCGTGTATCGAAGAAATTCCCTCGCTCAACCAGCTCCAGCGCCAGATGCCCCAGTTGGTCGTGCTGGGCGTGGATGTAGACGAAGATGAAGGCGCCTACCGGCAATTTCTTGCCCGGCACGAAGTCGATTACGTGACCATCCGCGATCCGCAGCGGCGCATCAACGCGATTTATGGAACCTTTGTTTTTCCTGACACATACGTGATCGATCGTAGCGGCCAAATTCGGCGTAAGTTCATCAATGCGCAAGACTGGACCTCGCCGGAAATTGTCGATTACCTTTCCCGTCTGTAGAGCCGTCGCAAAGTAATTCAACTTGCTATGATGGGCTCATGACGACCAATCTTGACGTTCTTTATCGGTACGAGCTGCATCCGACGGAAGCAGCCATGACCGCGTTGGGTAAGGCTCGCGGTGTTTACGGGATTCGTAAGATCGTGCTGGACGAGCAGCAGAAGACGATGCGGGTAGAATTCGACTTCACCAGGCTCAACCGTGCTGTGGTTGCACAGCTGCTTCGCGGCGCCGGGATCGACATNNAGAACGCGCAGCATGCATGAGATCTCTTAGGCCTGAAGACTTGATACCGTTCAAGGCCGGGGTAGGGAGGCAAAATGGAGAATCAAGGCGCAAATCGCCGGTCCTTTCTCAGGAAAATGGGAGCAGCGGGTCTATTTTCAGCCCTTCCAGAGGCAGCGTTAGGGGTACACCCCGGCGCAGGCCCTGTCGTGCACGACGCTATGGAGCCAGCCCAGGACGTGGGAGCAACCCCGAAGTATTCCGTGAACTTTTCGGTTTGCGGAATGAGCCATGACCACATCTACGGCATGGTCGGAGCGATACAACGCGGAGGGGGAGTGCTGGTGTCAGCCTACGGGGAGGAGCCGGACAAAGCCGCTGCGTTCACCAAGCGGTTTCCCCAGGCAAGGATGGTGAAGTCCGAAGAAGAGATTTTGAACGACAAGTCGGTTCAGCTGGTTCTGAGTTCGACGATTCCAAACCATAGAGCTCCNNTGGGTGTTCGGGTAATGGAGCATGGCAAGGACTACCTGAGCGATAAGCCTGGGGCGACGACGCTCGATCAGCTTGCCGCTGTACGAAAGGCGATCGCGCAAACACAGCGGATCTACGGCATTTTGTATAGCGAACGCTTGGAAGTAAAGGCGGCGGTAAGGGCTGGCGAGCTGATCCAAGCCGGGGCGATTGGACGGGTGATTCAGACCATCAACATTGCGCCGCATCAGATCAATCAGTCGCCAGGTGGTGATGCCGGCGGAGGATCCGGCCGTCCGGAATGGTTCTGGGATCCGGCCCTGTATGGCGGGATTCTCTGCGATATCGGATCGCACCAGGTGGATCAATTTCTGTATTACACCGGGTCGACTGAGGCCGAGGTGGTCGCGGCTCAAATCGCGAATGTGAATCATCCGCAGCATCCAAAGTTCCAGGATTTCGGCGACATGATGCTGCGGGGTGATCGCGGATTTGGTTACGTAAGGTTGGATTGGTTTACGCCGAAAGGCTTGGGCACGTGGGGGGATGGCCGGCTGTTTGTTCTCGGAACAGAAGGTTATATCGAAATACGTAAGTACATCGATGTCGCGGTCAAGAAGGCTGGGAACAACTTGTTTCTCGTGGACCAGAAGGAGTCGCGCTATATCGATTGCAATAATCTGACTCTGCCGTTCGGGCCTCAGTTTGTCTCCGACATTGTCAACCGTACGCATACCGCGCAGGACCAGACGCAATGCCTATTGGCGGCCGAGCTGGTCATCAAGGCTCAGATGAAGGCTCAGACGGCGCATTTGAAAGCTTAGTCCGAATTTCTCACCATAATTCAGAGCAATTCGAGCACTCGGATTGAGGTTCCTGGGGCGGAACATGCTACCGATCCGGGAATGGGATAGAAGGGCCTGAACGCGGGCAGCTTCGATGAACGATATTGCCACGAAGTGGTTACAAAAGTTCGCCGCCAGTAGCAATACTGGCCCTCAGCTACCGGAAAGGTTCGTGCCACGAAGCGATAACGTCTTCCACCCTGGGTCTAAACTTTCCAACCGCACAACAACGATGGACTAAGGTAACTGCGACTTTTCTCCGGGATGCGAAATCGCTCGATGGAGTGCGACATAAGCGACAAATGTTACCAATATCAGGGCTTTTGACGCTTATGTCGCTTTGGTCGCACTCCAAGAGATAAGAGGAAACCTCTTCAGGGAGGTAACCAGGAAATGCATTGGGAAGCAGTTTGCGCGATCAAAAAGCGGTTGCTTTGAAACCGGCCCAGCCCGTCACCAGTAGCGAGTATTCACAGCCATTGCCCGACTGCGCCTAAGCGAAGCGGAGGGTGCCCTCTCCAGCGTACATGGGCGTGCTTAGATAGCCGAAGACCACATCGCCTGCATACTTCTCACTCACCATACTAGCCACACTGCCCAGCAGCCGCCGTGGTTAGCATCTGGTCCCTCTCTTCGAGTGCCGGAAATGATCGGTTATCGGCGTATCGCATCATGGCGCGGTACTCTTCATTGGCCTAAAGTGACAAGCCACCAATCACTTCCCCGCCTTCCGCAAAACCTGCCTTGTGACCTCCTTTCTCCGGTTCTCTAACCGGGACCTGAAGCTGCGTCGAAAGCATGCCGATAGGCCTAATTGAGTATCTATGTTTGGTATGGCCAAGACGATATGGCGAACCCAGAACGCGGAGCGCAATGAAGCCAGTCCTCTTGCGAGTTGTGGCCATCGAGTCAGTGCTCTCTGCGTTGACGTTTCTGGCCGCTCAAACTCCGAGCCCTCCGGCCGACCTTACCACCCTGAAGATCGAAGACCTCATGAATATCGATGTGACTTCGGCCTCGAAAAAAGAGCAGAAGTTATCCAAGGTCCCGGCAGCCATTTTCGTGATCACGCAGGAAGACATCCACCGCTCTGGTGCGACCAACATTCCGGATTTGTTGCGGATGGTGCCTGGATTGGACGTGGCCCAGATCAATCCCAGCATATGGGCTATCAGCGCGCGGGGTTTCAACGGTGAGTATTCAAATAAGCTTCTGGTTTTGATCGACGGCCGCACCGTGTACACACCCATTTTTTCTGGAGTGTTCTGGGATGCCCAGGATGTACCACTCGATTCCATCGGGCGCATTGAGGTCATTCGCGGTCCGGGCGCTACTGTCTGGGGGACTAATGCGGTTAACGGTGTAATCAACATCATCACCAAAAGCGCGGAGGAGACGCAGAGTGCAATTGCAACGGCTGCCGGAGGGACCCTGGAGCACGGAGCTGGGATGGTGCGCTATGGAGGAAAGATCGGCAGCCGTGGGACATACCGCGTGTTCGCAGATAGTTTCGAAATGGGTCACTTCCTCACTCCAGATAACCAGAGCGGCAAAGACGACTGGTACCTCTTCCATGGCGGATTTCGGGCGGACGCAAATCTCTCTTCTAAAGATTCCCTGACATTGGAGGGGGAGGCGGTCAGAGGGAACGCCGGAGAAATGGCCACTACTATTGTTTCACTACTCCCGCCCGTAAATGCAACCCTTGCCCTGCGTGACCGTTTTTCCGGTTGGAATATTCTCGCGCGATGGAAGCGTGTGCAGTCGCCCAACTCGGAAACCTCGCTACAGGTCTATTTCGATCGCAGCAACCGCGGCGATACAACCTACGGCATCGGACTGAATACCTTTGATATCGACTTTCAGCACCACGTGAGGTGGGGCCAACGGCAGGATTTTGTGTGGGGACTGGGATACCGTTTGAGTTCCGACGATACGGCGGCAACTTTGCGAGTCTCGTTTAATCCACCGGACCTGGCCACTCAGATCTTCAGCTCCTTTGTTCAGGACGAGATCGCAATCCGTCCCGATCGTCTCTATGTCAGCCTGGGAACAAAACTCCAACACGACTACTTTAACGGAATTAACTTGCAACCCAACGCTCGGATCACGTGGACTCCCAAGGATCGCGACATGTTTTGGGCAGCGATCTCTGGCGCCCGGCGAACGCCGTCGCACATCGACACCGCGGTTCGCGTCAATTACGCCGCGTTTCCCGGACCGGACAATCTTCCAATTTTGATCAGCTTGTTCGGAAACCCTGACCAGAAGAATGAGCGCTTGACCGCTATCGAAGCAGGTTTTCGGAAGGAGTTATCGGAGAGGCTTTCGTTCGATTCAACGGCGTTCTTTAACCAGTATCGCGACCTCTCTTCAGAGGAACCGGGATCCACGCGCCTGGAGGCGGACCCTCCGCCGGTGCATTTGCTCCTGCCCGAATATTTCGCCAACTTGTTGCATGGAGAGACCCACGGCATCGAGATGTTCGCCAATGTGAAATTGGCCAGCCAATGGACGCTTAGCCCGGGGTACTCATTCCTCACCATGCACCTACACCGGGATGCAGCCAGCCTGGATCTGACCTCCGGCCCCGAAACCGAGGGCGGCATCCCGAACCAGCAAGCTCAATTGCGCTCGCAGGTGAACCTTCCATGGCATTGGCAGTGGACCACGTCGGCCTATTTTGTAGGACGCCTTGCCGCACCGAAAATCCCGTCTTACACACGCCTCGACACCAATTTGGCATGGCAACTGTCGGACAGGATATCGCTGGGCCTGGTTGGGCAAAACTTACTTAGAAATCTCCACCAGGAGTACGCGGGACCTGACTTGACGGTACTGCCGAGCCTGATCCGTCGCAGCGCCTACGCCAAGATCACGTGGCGGTTCTGAATGAGAAGGAAACCATTGGGCCGTGCGGATCATGCGGACCCAAACCCAGTGACCGTGGGCGCGGATCCGGCATCGTGGACCAGGCGCTCCATGCCGTCGATCCCGTCGCTTGTGGTTCTTATCTCTCTGTTGTTGGTGGGGACTTCGGCAATCGTCACAGCGCAGTCGAGTGACGACGAGTATCGGGTGAAGGCGGCCTTCCTTTTCCATTTTGCTCAACTTGTCGACTGGCCTGCGAACACGCCGACAGGCGCTGACAATTCGCTCTATCTATGCACTTTTGGGGAAGACCCTTTTCAAGGAGCGCTGGAAAGTACGGTGGAGGGCAAGGCGATCGAGAATCGAGTTATTCGCATCCGTCACCTCTTGCGACCGGAAGACATGCAGGGATGCCGCATTCTTTTTCTCGGCAAGGCCCAGAGCAAGCACATTCCAATGCTACTCGCGGATCTGCGAAACGCCCCGGTTCTAACCGTGGGAGAGACACCTGGCTTTCTCGCAGCTGGGGGAATGGTCTGCTTTCTGCTGCAAGAGAACAAAGTACGCTTCGAAATCAATTTGGATGCAGCCCGATCCGCAGGACTCAAAATCGGGTCGCGGTTGTTGGTCCTGGCCCAAAACGTGGTTGGAAAAAATCCGGAGAAGTAAAAGCATGAACTTCAGAGATCTTCCAATTCGACGCAAACTGGCTTTGCTGATCCTGTCCTCCAGTGTTTTGGCAGTCATCCTGGCTTGTTTGGGATTCGCCATCTACGAGCGCCAGAAGTTTCGCGCGAACACCGCCGATGAACTTTCGACGCTGGCCGACACCCTTGGAGCAAATACCGCTGCATCTCTAGCCTTCAACGATCAGAAGACCGCGCGGCAGATGCTCGGAGCACTACGAGAAGAACACCATGTGTTAGGCGCCTGCTTATACGACAACCACGGACGCATTTTTGCTGAGTATCGCCGAGCCGGCCTCGGCACCGAATTCAAGATGCCGCCATCGCGGGAAGATGGAGCCCACTTCGAGCAACACACCATCACTCTGTTCCGAAGCGTTTTCCTGGAAAGTGACAAGACCGGCTCCATCGCCATCGTGTCGGACTTGAGTGGAACTCGCGCCAGGGTCTGGGAATACACGAAGATCGCGATTCTGGTCCTTTTCATCTCCATTCTTGCCACGTACATGATTTCCTCGCGCCTTCTGCGAATCGTGAGTGACCCAATTGTGCAACTCGCCGAGATTGCCGGGCGGGTATCGACCGAAGAAAACTACTCGCTCCGGGCGATCGCCCAGGGGAATGATGAAAGCGGAAAGCTAGTCAGCTCATTCAACCAGATGTTGGAGCGTATTGAGCAACGGGACATGGCCTTACAGAACGCGAAAGACGGACTGGAACTGCGTGTGCAACAGCGGACCGCGGATCTGCAAATAGAGGTGACCGAGCGCATACGGGCGGAGGAACAAATGCGGCTGGCCAAAGACGCTGCAGAAGTCGCTAACCGAGCCAAGAGCGAATTCCTTGCGAACATGAGCCACGAAATCCGCACGCCGCTCAACGGGGTCATCGGCATGACCGATCTGGCGCTGGACACTGAGCTTACCTCGGAGCAACGAGATTGTCTGGAAACCGTAAAGTTGTCAGCCGATTCTCTTCTCGCGGTGATCAATGACATCCTTGACTACTCCAAGATTGAAGCAGGAAAGATTGAACTGGAAGCGATCGACTTCAACCTGCGCGATTGCGCCGAAGAGGCTTTGAAGACATTCGCCTTGCACGCCGATGAAAAGGGGTTGGAGCTTCTCTGTGACATCGCGCCTGAAGTGCCGGAGCTGGTAGAGGGAGATCCGGGACGGCTCCGCCAGGTTCTTCTTAACCTTGTGAGTAACGCGATCAAATTTACCCATCACGGTGAAGTATCGCTGAAGGTGGAAATCGAGAGCGAAGACCACGACACGAGAGTCATGAGGTTTACGGTAGCCGACAGCGGCATCGGCATCCCTACCGAAAAGCAGATGTCTATCTTCTCTCCCTTCACGCAGGCTGACTCATCGACGACCCGCAAGTATGGCGGCACAGGGCTTGGTCTAACCATTTCGGCGCGCCTGGTATCGATGATGGGAGGAAGAATATGGCTTGAAAGCGAAATTGGAAGAGGCACCCAATTCCATTTCACCGTGCAGTTGAAAGTACTCAACAAGCGACCTGAATCAGGACTCATCGTTCCGATGGAGACATTGAACGGCCTGAGGATCCTGGTGGTCGACGATAACCAAACGAATCGGCGGATATTGCAAGGGATATTGAAACCCTGGGGGACGCAGACAACGTGCGCCGAAGGCGGAGAGCAGGCTTTGTCGGAATTGGTTTCCGCCTACAAAGCCGAAAAGCCCTATCAGCTGGTCTTGACGGATATGAACATGCCAGGCATGGATGGCTTCGCCCTGGTCGAACAAATCCGGCGCAGCCCGGAACTATTGCCGGTCAACGTCATGATGCTTACCTCAGCCGGTCATCGGGGAGATGTGGAGCGCTGCCGGGGGCTAGGAATTCTGTCCTATCTTTACAAGCCGGTCCGGAAACGGGAGTTGCTTGCAGCGATTTTGACAGCACTTGGGCAACGGCAGACTGCCTCTCCATCCTTAGCCGTCATACAGACCCCTCGGCCAGCGCAACCTAAGAGCTTACATATTCTCCTGGCTGAAGATAACCGAATCAACCAAACCGTTGCCACGCGCATGCTGGAGAAGATGGGCCACTCTCTGGTGATCGCCGGCGACGGCAATGAAGCCCTCTCGCTTCTGGCAACGCAGACCTTCGACCTTGTGCTGATGGATATTCAAATGCCGGATATGGACGGATTGACTGCGACAAAGAGGATTCGCGAGAGTGAGCGATCGACTCACCTTCACTTGCCCATCATTGCCATGACGGCTTACGCCATGAAGGGGGATAGCGAGCGTTGTCTCGAAGCGGGGATGGACGGATATGTCTCCAAGCCAATCAGCAGCCGACTGCTGGAAGAAGCGATTGCCAGCGCCCTTGGCGGCCCGGGTGCCGCCAGACCTGCCACGAGCTCGAAAACCCAGGATGAGCATGCCACCGCGGCCAACGTGATCCCTTGGGATATGGGCAAGACCCTGGAAAGATTGGGCGGCGACCAAAAGCTTCTTCATGAAGTCATAGAGATTTTCCTGGAAGAGGTGCCCAAACACATAGCCAGCTTACGGCAGGCCATAGCGCAGGGAAATGCAGAAGCAACAGAGATGGCGGCCCACACTCTTAAAGGAGAGTTGGGATACCTGGGAATTTCAGAAGTCTCGCGAAAAGCACGTGAACTGGAGGAGGTCGCTCGCAAGTCTGATCTGCGACGCGCCGCGAGCATATTCACAGAATTTGAAACAGAGCTTTCCGAAGTGCTTACCTCGATGCGCAGAACGATTGGCGAGAGGGCTGACACGCAGACGGTTGCCGGATGGTCAGGGGCAAGCCAATGAGTATCACCGAACCGGCGAATGTGAATCTCCTGGAGTTCGAGCGGCCGGGCAGTTCCTGCGACCGAGTCCTGGTTGCCGAAGATGATGCCATGTTCCGCAGGATCCTGCAGAGTTGGCTGGAAAATTGGGGGTACCGGGTCACGGTCGCTGAGAATGGCGCAATCGCCTGGAACATTCTCCAGCAAGAGCCCCCACCGCAAATACTCATCCTGGATTGGATGATGCCGGAAATGAATGGCTTGGAGTTATGTCGCAAAGTTCGAGAACAGAACCGAGTTCCCTACCAATACATACTTCTAGCCACAGCCAAAGACGCGAAACAGGATCTCGTCAGGGGATTGGAGGCCGGAGCCGACGATTATCTGACCAAGCCATTCGACAGGAGCGAATTGCAGGCCCGGTTGAGGGCATGCACCCGAATCCTCACGCTCCAAGACGATCAGATCCAAGCTCAGGAGCAACTTCGTTTTCAGGCAACCCATGATCCGCTCACCGGTATCTGGAACCGGGGTGCAATCCTGGAGACGCTACACCGAGAGCTTGGGCGAGCAGCCCGTTCCGAAAGCGCAGTCGGCATTTTGCTGCTCGACCTAGATCACTTCAAGACGGTCAATGACACGCACGGGCACTTGGCTGGAGATGGAGTGCTGAGGGAAGTGACGCAACGCATGATCAAGGCTGCCCGAGCATACGATTCGGTAGGGCGCTACGGCGGAGAGGAGTTCCTGATCGTGTTGCCCGGTTGCAGCAGGGGTCAGATTCAACAGAGCGGCGAAAGGATTCGATCAGCCGTCGATAGCGGACCAATCCTCGTCAATGGCTCAGAAGTACCCGTCACCGTCAGCATCGGCGCGGCAGTTGCAGCCCGCGGCACGACCTCGGAAACGGAGATGCTTGCGGCTGCCGATGCCGCGCTGTACCGGGCCAAGGAGATCGGACGGAATCGAATCATCGTATCGGATCTCGTTTTCAATTAGCTTATGTGACTCGAAACCCGCGGCCTCACTGCTCCCCATCCTCAAACTTGCTTCGCGTGATCGCATACAAAATGTTGGCGCCTCCAAACACGAGGCAGGCGACATTGACAGCCGCATTCAAAGCGCCTCTCGAAAACGAATCTGTATATTGGCCGTGGCGGAAATTACACGCTGCGTCCAGCAGCCCCAGATAGACCATCGAACCGCCGGCGACCGCGGTGGCGATTCCGGCGCGGGAATCGCGGGCAATCAGCCAGTTGCTCGCGATCCAAAAAGCTGCCGCGATCCACAAAATATCGGGCAAAAGGAAGCACCACTCGAAATCGACGACGTCTGCGGGAAGCTGATTGTGGTTCGTCCAGAACGAGATCCAGAAAAAACCAATGGCCAACACAGCGATCCGCTGCATCCATGCAAGCCTGCGGACGGATAATCTCACGGTCGGCTCCTCTGCAGAGCACAAAAAACGGGGCGCACAGGACGGTCAACTTGCCGATGTGATGGAATGTTAAGTTGTTGATTCCGCGTGGTGCGCGCGGAGAGAATCGAACTCCCGACCTTCTGGTTCGTAGCCAGACGCTCTATCCAACTGAGCTACGCGCGCATGTGTCACCAAGACAGACTACCAAACGGGGTCAAAAACTCCAAGTTCCTCAGCTGCATCATCCTGGAATCAACGATTCAGGCGTTTAGTCAGATCATCAGCAGCCTCTGCGGGAAAGCAAAAGATGTTGTCAAAACGGCGTCTCCGGTTTTTCACGCTATCGAGTCGCCAGCCAGCCGGTGTCTTCAGGGCAGCTTTGTAGCTGACTCCTTGCATCCACTGCCCAAAAAGCTGTGACGCATCTACACCACGCCTGGCGTAATAAGCCTCGTTTATTTCCATGAAGAGGATTGGACGAAAGCGCTCCAAGACCTTAGCCGCGCCTGCGAGGAATTTGTCCTCATGCCCTTCGATATCGAGCTTGATGAAATCGACATGATCGATGGCAAGCGAGTGGAACGTTTCGCCATCCAGCGGACTCACCTCAATGTCTGTGCAGGTAAATTTATAATCATCGGAATCAATCACGATCGCTGCATTTCCGGTTTCGGCGCCATTCTGAAAATCTTCTCGCAAGCTGATTTGTAAGGTTGCCTTCTGATCGGATAGGCCTTGATGATGCAACCGCACGACTGCATCCACGTTATTCCGTCGAACATTCTCGCCTAAGCGGACAAAATTTGCTGAGACAGGTTCGAATGCATGCAGACGGCCACCTGCGTTGAGCGCACGGGCCAACGGAACCGTCCAAAAGCCCACGTTTGCGCCCACGTCCAAAACTACTGCGTCGGGCCTGATCAGTTTTATGGCAGTTTCGATAGACTTGGTTTCATAGTCTCCTGTGTAATAGGCAGCCAATTCCGTTCCGGACCGTAGATCCACCAACATCTGATGGCCCAAGCGCATGGAAGTCCACACCTTGGAATGATGAGATGCCGGCGGCAAGTACTTATTGATGATTCCGGAAATCCTGCCTCTCCCTCTAACATCGGGAGAATGTCTCAACATACAGGCAAATGAGCGTCTAAGAAGCGGGCCGGCTTGCTCCAAGATGAAGTTCTCCAGAATCAAGATTAGGCCTTTCGCACATGGCGTTTGTCACCGCATTGTCAATGATTTGTAGGACTTGAAGAGAAGAAACCGGGAGCAACATCGAGCTCGGCCAACTGCGCATACTGGTCCAATTTGCCAGCCGGTATACCCCTTTCTGCCATGAAAATCGCATGAAACCCAGATAAACCCGGCGGGTTGATCTGGCATCGAATATGTTGCATGGCACGCCCTTATTGGTCCGGACAGATCTCCCTCTCGCTGGTCAGTTTCGCGGTCGAAATCTATCCCGCGAGCACTTCCTCCCGCCAGTTCCAATTCCACCAGATTGACCGGGCGACGGGACAGCGAATCCATTATCAGAACGTGGTTGCCGACGGCGACGAACAGGAAGAACCGGAAACTGCGCGGAAGTCAGGAACTCTGCATGTCGCCTCCAGAGGGCATGACGCAGAAGATCGGCACCCGGTGGAAAAGTCAGAGATCGCGAAAGGGTATGAATACGAGAAGGGCAAGTACGCCATCATCGAACCGGATGACCTCAAGCGGCTTCGCATTCCCGGCAAGGACACCCTGGAGATCGTCCAGTTTTCCTCCGCGAGTGAGGTGCCTCCGTCGCTCTATGTCAAGCCGTACTTCGTTGTCCCTAAGAAAGGTCCGCAAGCGACGGCCTTCGCGATTGTGCGTCAAGCGATGATCGATGCTGACATGGTTGCACTGGGCGAAATCGCCTTCGCCGGCCGGGAACACGTGGTCGCCCTGGCGCCGCCACCCGACCGCAAACAGCTCGGCATGATGCTATACGTCCTTCGATTCGCGGAAGAGCTACGTGATCCCGACGAATACTTCGGCAAGATTCCTTCCGCAAAACAGGATGCCGCCCAAGTCCAATTGGCCAAGCAGTTGATCAAGACCTATACGCGTCCGCTGGAGCTCGACAAGTTCACCGACAACTATGAAGACGCTGTGCGTGAACTGGTAGAGGCGAAATTGGCCAATAAGCCTCTGCCTCAGGAGAAGGCCGCGAAGGGCCGCGGCAAGGTGATCGATCTGATGTCCGCCCTCCGTCAGAGTCTGGCGGCGAAAGAGGCACCGAAAGCCCCCAAGTCCGCAGCGAAAACCTCCGCCACCACACCGGCCAAGCGCAAGCTGAAACTGGTTGCCGGCAAGCGCAGCAAGACGGCTTAGAGTCTCTCTTAGTCACGTGGACGATTATCCAAGTCTGCTCCTAAGGGAAGCGCTGGGTGCTCGGATGAGGTTTTTCGCAGTGCAGGGAGAACTTTACCTCAAGTGCGGACCGATCTTGGTGATTGCGATTGGGAAATCGCTGTGCGTTCCGCCAGGATTTCCTTGAAGCGCCTGCCAATGACGGGTGGATCATCCTCCGCAAGGCAAGCTGGCGATGGGATCAGCAGGCCTTCCTCGGGCCGCCAGGGATTGACTTCAACACCCGGAGAGCCCCTAACAAGGCTACCGTGCGTACTCCGGCTCTTCGTGGGCGAGGACTCGCTTGATCGCTGTAAGGTGCTTTTCCGCATAAGCATCGAACAATGCGTCGTCATCGGACATCTGGTGCACAACATGAGGAGGAACTTGCTGCAGCGGCCTATTCGTCGACATTGCCAGGACCTGGCGCTTGCAGACCTCCTCCAGGTAATAAAGACGGTCAAAGGCACTCGCGATGGTCTTACCAACCACCATCGGACCATGATTGCGCATCATGAGGATGTTCTTGTCCCCCAGTATGCTCACTTCCCGATCGCCTTCGTTGGTAGAGTGAGCACCACCCTGATGATTCTCATCGTAGGCAATCTTTCCGAAAAATTGGAAACCGGCCATGTTCACCGGCTCCAGCTGTGCCCCCGCAATCAGGCAGAGCGCTGTGGTGTAAGGAGTATGGGTATGCAGTGCTGCCCGCGCCGCTTTGTTGTGGCGGTGGA
>PLZN01000195.1 GCA_003152195.1 Acidobacteriaceae bacterium | reverse complement strand
TTCGTTGCCGTGATGGGCAATCAGGCTGGTATGGCACAAGGAGCGGCTTGATGAATACCCAATCGGACGCCGTGCCGGAGGCTTCCCGCGACTCGCAGGGTGTCGCGCCCGCGGCCATGTCGCCGACTCGACCCATGTACTGGTCCGTGCGACGCGAACTGTGGGAGAACCGTTCCCTCTATATCGCACCGTTGGCCGTCGCTGCCTTAGGGTTGTTCGGCTTCTTGATTAGCCTGATATTTCCGCCGAAAAACCATGGACTGGCGCCGCTCGACCCGGCGTATCAGCCTGCCGCCCTCGCCATGCCGTACAGCCACGCTGCGATGCTGCTCATCCTCACCGCCTTCATCGTGGGCATCTTCTACTCGCTCGACGCGCTGCACGGCGAACGTCGCGATCNNTGTTCTGGAAGTCGCTCCCGGTTTCCGATCGTACGACCGTGCTCTCGAAGGCGAGCATTCCGCTCCTGGTCCTGCCGCTGCTCGTCTTCGCGATCACCGTTATCCTGCAGCTGATTATGCTGCTTCTGAGCACCGTAGCGCTGCTGGTGAGGGGTGGCAGTGCCGCGACGCTGTGGAGACAGTTGCCGTTGTTCCAGATGGAATTGGTGCTGCTCTACGCTCTGGCCGTGATTACGCTCTGGCATGCGCCACTCTACGGGTGGCTGCTGTTGGTCTCAGGCTGGGCGCGGCGCACGACATTTCTATGGGCCGTGTTACCGCTAGTGGCGATTTGCCTGGTCGAGAGGATTGCGTTCCACTCGTCGTATTTCGGCTCCCTGTTGAAAGACCGTTTGTTTGGATTCGCTGCGGACGCTTTCGTCTTACATGCGCCAGGTAGCCCCCCGCTCGATCCCCATTTTATTCTGCTGAACCAACTTGCTCCGGGGNNGCGGTCCGGCTGCGCCGTTATCGTGAACCAATCTGATTCGATGTTCAGGAGGACCTATGCAACCCGTTATCAGTCTTAACTCAGCGATTGAATGTACTTCCCTCTCACCCAGTGCTGCGATCTGGCAGGACATCCTGGCACAGGCAATGACCGGCGAACTAATCGCCGCGATGAACTACACCTCCTTAGCGGAGATATGTGACGATCCCGGAGAGGTAGCCGATGCATTGGAGCATGCGGAGGGGGAACGGGGGCATGCCGCTGCGTTCGCTGCCGAGGGCCGCAAGATTGGAGTAGACGTCCCCAATAATGTCGGCGGAAAGCATTGGAAGCGGCTCCGCGAGGCATTCATGTGCTGCATCACAGCGCGTGACTTTATTGGCTGCCTGATCGTCCAGGAGATCATGCTGGAATCATTTGCCGTTGCCAGCTATGCACGCGTCGGGAAGGTGGCGCCGGGGAGTCTTGGCAGGACCTTTGCCTCCATCGCAGCAGAGGAAGAAGATCACGTCGATCACGCAATGGCCATTCTCCGAAAGGAGCGAGCCCTGGACCCGCAGCGCTTCGACGACAAGGTGTACGGGCTGCATCTGGAAGTGATGACCACCCTGGCAAAGATGCTGGCGAAGGAATGCAAGGATGGGCATTGCGAAGTGTGCCACGGCAGCTGTGTGAAACCATCCCTGTTTGAGGTCAGCTTGAGCACAGCCGAGCTTCGCGGAGTGTCGCTACAACAGTATCTGAAAACGCTGGACGTGCTGGGGATACCTGGGGAGGTAACACTAACATGGGTGGCTCAGTTGCCAGTGTAGCCAGGCGAGGGCAGGTTATGGAGGTCGATTTCGCCCTGGTCGGGCATCAGGACAGTTGGAGAGCGGCTGCGGACGTGCTCGCCGTCTTGCGCGGACCGGAGCGTACGCCTCTGCCGGACGATGAGATCAAGGACATCCTTCCATGGATTCCGCCCAGAGCGGTCTGCCATGTCGAGGCCGGATCGATTGCCGGTGTGAAGGCGCGTGGCCTCTATATCGACTCCTTCATTCCTCCCGACCGTCTGGAAGCCGCCTACATGCACGAGAACATCGCCCGCGTTCGGGGGGCGGCGGCCTATGCGATCAAGGCAGGAGCGAAGATCGTGAGCCTCGGCGGCTTCAGCTCCATTCTGATCGAGGGCAACTTCGATCAACTTCCGGAAAGACACGATACGGCCTTCACCACAGGCAATACGTTGACCGTTGGTTTCATCGTCCAGGGCATCAAGAAGATGTGCGCGCTGGAGGGCCGGAATATCCGCAGATCAACGCTGCTCATCGTTGGAGCAACGGGGGATGTGGGTTCCGGCTGCGCCCGTTGTTTAGCGCCTATCATGAAACGCGTGCTGCTCAGCGCACGCAACGTGGAGCGGCTACGCAGGCTCGCAGCGGAGTTGCAAGCCGATGGAGTTCAGGTGGAGATCGCGACGGATGTCCAGCGATTCTCCGCAGAGGCCGACGTCGTGATCTGCGCGGCGAGTCTGGCGTCCCCTTCGCTTCTGTTGGGCCGCATCGCGCCCGACGCCATCGTTTGCGATGCGGGCTACCCCAAGAACTTGTCTCCAAGCGCAGAGATGCCTGGCGCCAGAGTCTTCTTCGGAGGTCTGGGACAGATCACCGGCGGATTGAGATTCGCGCCGGATTTTCACGGAATTCTGAATCGGCATCCGTTCCCCGACGTGGTCCATGGATGTCTACTCGAAGGCATGGCTCTTGCACTGGAGGGCCGGTTCGAACCCTTCTCTCAGGGAAGAGGGTACATCACGCAGGAGCGGGTCGAGAAGATTGAAACAATTGCGGCACGGCATGGAATCTATCTCGCACCGCTTTACAACGCCAATGGACCAGTGGAGGAGGGACTTTATTGCCAGAGGGAATGTTCGAGAGGATGACCGCATGGGCGTTAGGGCAGAGGGCGGTCAATCCTCACGGGCGCCACCGCGCTCTCTTCAGCTCCCGAAGAAGGCCGTCTAAATCTTGCGCCCCCCTTGTGGAAAGATTCGCCTTTTATTCGCCTATACTGGATCCATGTTTCAGCCGCCGCCAGGCCGGAGCGTAGTGATTCGATGCAAGGGTTGTCTCGAGAACATCCCGGCGCCCGTAGAGACCATGCCGGCGCAACCGATCGCCGCGAAGTGTCCGCTATGCGGCGAGCATCGGCGTTACCTGCCGTCGGAGGTGTTTCAGGGCCGCCTGTCACACATGTTCATCAGGAAGCCCGTGATGCACAGCAGATGGCCGGGTGGCGA
>PLZN01000370.1 GCA_003152195.1 Acidobacteriaceae bacterium | reverse complement strand
GAAGTACTCGTAAGCGACGCCGTGGTACTGGCTCGAACCGGTTTTGCTGATCAAATTGAAAACATTGCCGCCGCTGCCATATTGGGCGGAGAATGACGTCGCAACGACATTGACTTCCGCAATGGATTCTGAGATCTGGTTGTCAATATTGGCACTGTGCGGCAACCTGATTGTGCCCCCGTCAATGAGATAACTGGAGTAGAACGGCAGGGTTCCATTGATAGCCATCCCCACTCCCGGATTGGATGCTCCCGAACCGGATGCAGCAGTGCCCGAGGCGCCGGGGAGGATCTTCATGAAGTTCTGCCAGTTTGGGGTAACGTTCGGCAGAGAAGCCAAAGCCGAAGTGTTCAACGTGGTTGATACTTCGGGGTTCTCCGTGTGCATCGCCTGCACATCGGATGAGACGACAACCTGCTGAGTAGCCGAGCCGACGCTCAACGTGGCGTCCACCGTCGCTTCGCCGACCTGCAGGGCGACAGGTCCATGCACGAGCTTCTCAAAACCTGCCTTGGTAAAGGTGATGGTGTAGTTTCCAGGCAGAGTCGAAACGGTATCGTAGAAACCTTCGCCGTTGGTGACGAAATTCTTGCTGACGCCCGTATCGTCGTTCGTGACCGTCACCTCGACGTCCGGCACAACCGCTTTCGACGCGTCCGTTACTGTGCCGCGAATGTCAACGGAGTTGGTATTTTGTGCACGACCTAAGCCGGCCACACACAGCAGAAGGCAAAACGCGAGAACGATGTGAATTGATTTCNNTGATTTCCTCATTGCAGCCTCCCCAAATGAACTTGAACCCTTGATGACGACCCCCGGCCTGACGGCAGCGCTTTGCTCGAGCCGTTGACCTTTATGAGCGATCGATGTGACCCCAGCTCCCTCCACAGAAGTCCCTGGAAACAATCCAGGCTTCCTTTAGGTGAGGTTCTTATGGCAGGCGAAACGGTAGTCCGTATCTCCAATCCTTGTCAAGCGGAAATTTTGGGGGTTAACCTAAGACAAACGATTGTTTTCTCGATGTATTGCTTGAGGGCTCACGCTCTGGATGCTATATCCATTCCATGGGGCGAGTGGAATTTGTGAGACAACCGCTGCCCTGTGCGGGTTCTGAACGCGAATCGATAGCTGGACCGGGGGTGTTTTTTGTAGGCCTGAGGCGCTGGCGATTCGGCGCCGGGTTGCGCGATGGGATTTTGGATAGGGGGGTCATTTGCAGACAGGGCAGACCGAAACGAATACGATGCGGGCAGGAGGTTGAGCCACCCCGCGGCAGCCGGGAAGTGAAGCGCTTCCCCGCTTTTGAGGAGCAGGGTTCCCTTGCTTAGTCAGAGTCAGCAAACCTTGGAAAGGACTCCCCACATCATGTGGAAGCCATTAAGATTGTGTCGCTCGTTCCTTCTGCTCGGTGGTCTTTGCCTGCCTGCGATCGCCTTTGGCCAAGCCGGCCATTACCAGGGCAAACCGTTCCACGACAGTCAATATAACGGCGGGCCGCAACCTATTCCCGGGAAGGTGTACTGCGCTTACTACGATTTAGGCGGGGAAGGGATTGCATACCACGACGCCGATATGAAGAACAACGGTAGCGGCGCCCTAAATCCGGCGGACGGGACTTATTTAAACCAGTTCCGCATGGGCGAAGGAGTTGACACCTCTTATACAAAGTTCCACGATCAGATCGACAACAATCCCTACAACCTAGTGCAACCGTCCGAGGGTCAACTCTATGTAGGCTGGACCGAGCCGGGCGAATGGTTCAACCTGGCGGTAGAAGTCGAGCGAGCAGGCGTCTACGCGATTGACCTTTTATATACTTCGAATCGTGGTGGGGAGATATCGCTTGACCTCAATGGGAAGAAGCTCACCGGCCCTGTCAACGTCCTGTCGACAAACAACGCCGCCGACCCTATCGCCTGGCGCCAGTGGCACCACTGGAACATCATGAAAGATTTCGTCGAGGTCAAACTGCCGCGGGGAGTGAGTGTGCTGACTCTGCACGTGGTGTCGGCGGGTAATATGAACTTCGCCTACCTCGACTTCATAGCCAAGAAATAGGAGCTGGTATCCACTCACTGAAACGAGCCACCCTGCTCGATGCGAAGCTGATGGCTGTGAAAACGGGTCGTGAAAAAACCGATACATGGGTCCGGGCAAGTAGCAATAAAGATAGAGCGCGTCTGATGGTTTTTAAACGCTATAGCTCGCCGGGCTTAAGTTGCTGTAGGCGGGCCCATGGGAGCGCCCGAACCTATATTTCCGGTAGAGAGAGGCCTTAGGTGCATCTTCAACTTGTAGTTGAGTTCTTAGGATCAAGTCGAAGCATGATGCATTTTCTGCTGGTTCTAGGCATCCTGGGGCTTACTACGTCGACCATGTATGCGACCTTGGTGGTGTCTGGAGCACTGCATTTTGCCAAGCGCCGGCGAACGGCGCAATCCAGCGAATTTACACCTCCCGTTAGCCTGCTCAAGCCGCTGCACGGATCGGAACAGGAGCTTGAACGCCGTCTCGAAAGCTTCTTTCAACAGGAATATCCGGTGTTCGAAATTCTTTTTTGCGCACGCAGCGCACTGGACCCAGGCCTTTCGATTGCGATGAGGGTCGCGGCGCGCTATCCGCATGTTCCGACAAAATTCCTCTCCTGCGGTGAGCCGCCCTATGCGAATGCGAAGGTTTGGTCGCTGGAACGGATGCAGCGCGCCGCCGAGCACAAGATCTTTGTCGTCAGCGACAGCGATGTGTCGGTGACACCCAATTATCTGCGCGCGGTGGTGGCGCCATTTGCTGACGATCGGGTCGGCCTGGTGACGTGCCTCTACCGTGGAGTACCCTTGGCGGCTACGGCAATTAAAGGCAGCAGCCTCTGGTCGAGACTCGAAGCGGTGGGTATGTCGATCGAGATGTCCTCTGGCGTGCTTGTGGCGGAAATGCTCGAGGGAATGAAATTTGCTCTGGGACCGACAATGGTTGTGCGCCGCGACTGCCTGGATCGGGCAGGCGGCTTCACAGCCATCGGAGAATACCACGGTGACGATTTCGTGCTGGGGAACCTGATGGCAGCGCATGGGCATAAGGTGGTCTTGTCGACGCACGCAATCGAGCACCATATTTTGAATACATCCTTTGTCTCGTCGGCGCGCCATCAGATTCGCTGGATGAGGGGCACGCGATTTGACCGTCCCAAGGGGCATCTTGGAACCGTTCTGACCTTCGGCATGCCGTACGGGCTGCTGGCGGCGGTCGTTGCTCTGGCTTTGCATCGGCCTGTGTTGGCTATTTTTCTCTTAATTTGGAGTTGGGCGGCGCGTGTGGCGCTGGCTGCGCTGGTGGGCGGCCTAGTGGTTCGGGAGCCTGACCCCTGGCGTAATGCAATGCTCTATCCGCTTCGCGACTTGATGGGCTTTTTCTTTTGGAGCGCAAGCTATCTTGGCAACGAAGTGCTGTGGAGGGGAGAAGTATATGAGCTTCTGCGGGGGGGCCTGATGCGCAACCGATCACAGGTCGCGGACAGATCGCCGGTGACGCCACAGCTTGTCAGCTCCGAGTAGACAGAACATCGGCGAGCACATGCCAAGCTTTTGGTGTGAAAGAGATGCCCCGTTCTTTCACGACGCGCCCTGTCCATGTCCTGCAGGCTGTCCGCAGCCTGTTTAGTGTGGCGGCGTCGCGGCCGGCGGGGCCTGCTGCGATTGTTGTCCGTTGGCCGGTGGGCTGTTGGGTTGGGGCTGTCCCGTATTGTTGGTTACGTCCTGCCCCTGGAAGATCAGCCTGACCGTGGACCTGAATTGCTTGTAGTCGGTGTAACGCACAATCTGCCGGATGCGGACATCCTGGCTCATGTACCCGCTCCCGCCCGAGAAATGGAGCTCGGCATCGGCCTTGGTATACACCGGAAACCAATACTTGCCATCCACTTGCTCGCGGTAGGTGGTAAAGGGCGGGGACAGATCCTCGTGTCCCTTGCGCATGTCGTCGGGAACATTCTTGGCGCTGGTGATTACGATTTGCAGGTCCTTCTGGTCCACCCAGATGCGCCCCTTTAAGTAGCGCTTGCCTTTTTCCATGACCTTGGGCGCCACGTCGAAAACGTAGCAATCTACCTCGTCGACCTTCTGCCGCCCTACGTAGGTCAGGTTGTATTGCCCCACGTCCTCAGTGGTAAGCACGAAGGGCAGGCGCTGCTCGATGTCCGAAACATCGGCCGGACTCATCTGAATGCGCTCCAGCGTATTCTGTGGCGCGAAGGTCACCCTCTCCGATTTGCGCCCGCCGGAATCGAATGTGATCTGCACCACCTGCCGGTACTCGCCATCCGGCTTGCCGTCATCGTTGATCGTCTGTATGCGCACGTCACGCTGATAAGTGTAGTTGTCCAGAGCACGGCGGAATTCGCTTTCCTTGGCCGCGAACTGCTGGATGATTTGGGCCGGCGGCGTGGCGGGAGCGCTGGTGTCGACGGGGCCAAAGCCCTGGTCGGGTTGATCCGTCGTCGATTTGCTCTGGGCCAGCAGCGGCATCGCCGAAACCGGCACAAGCGCTAACAGAATCAGCAACTTCGCCAAACCTCTACTCATGGCTTTATCTCCCATTCCGTTTCCAGGCATGACTCTATATTATGCGCCTACTGTACAGACGCAGCCATGAGCGGCAGGGATGCAAGCCGCCGGTTGTGATTACCCGCCAACCAGCCCCGACCCATCGTCCAGGGCCACCCGTAGCCGCCCATGCGCTAGGTCCAGCCGGTGAATGGCCTGCTCGCGCGGGATTCCCAGCTTCTGCATCACGACCGCAACCCGCACCGCGCCGGCCTCGGCCAGCAGCGACGCGGCTTGCGCTTGGTCGACTCCTGTTGCGGCCGCAATGATCCGTATGGCCCGGTCCTTCAGCTTTACGTTGGCCGGCTGCACGTTGACCATCAGGTTGCCGTAGACCATGCCGGTGCGGATCATTGCGCCCGTGCTCAACATGTTCAGCACCAGCTTGGTGGCG
>PLZN01000040.1 GCA_003152195.1 Acidobacteriaceae bacterium | reverse complement strand
CAGTTCCGTCTGTCCTGGTTTATCTGTCCTGGTTTATCTCTGGTTTATCTATAATTTGTCCCGAGCGCAGCCGATCGGTCTTCATGCGCCGCATCAGCGTGTATTTGCGAGGCCTGCGTCGTCGAACCGCTTGTCCAGTTTACCCTGTTGCCATATGGGGAGAAGCTCATACAGATTCCAGACGATGGTGCGCAGTGATCCAATGTCGCTCCTCTTCAGTGCCTGGGCCCCCTCCTCCTTGAGACGCTCCGCCTTAAGGGAATCGACAAAAGCTGTTTGCTTCCGCAGCCACGCAAGCAGTTCTTTCCAGAACTCATCTCGTGCGAGATTGATCGCCCAATAGGCATCTCTGAGTTTTTCCGTAGCACTTCTCAACCCGGCGAGGTCTCTGCGGGAAATCGCGCCTTCGGCGGAGCGAATCAATTCTTCGACCTCGCGCACCTGGTCCCTGGTGCCGCTCGCTTGCGATAGCTGCCGCGCTCGTCCGCGAAGGTTATCCAATTCCACGGCGAGCAGTTCCCATTCCGATGACCTTTCCATGGCATCGATAGCTTGCTTCAGCTCAATGAGCTGCTGGGCGGCTTTCTGTTGTGCATCGGGGTCTTCGGCGGCAGCCTCCCTTTCCCTCTCGATGAGCAGAATCTGCTCGTTAATCAGGGAGTCCACCCTCTCCGGAGACGCCCTTTTAATGACCGCGAGGCGGTCGGTTTCTCTTCTCAGTTCCAAATCGATGTCACCGGGCAGGACCGCAGGACGCTTATATCTCCTCACCATCACGCATGTTTCGTTCACCGCGGAGAAAAATGCTTCGGCGGAAAAAGTCTTGGAGTCGTCCAGCCGATATCGAATCTCAACTTCCTCTCCCGCGGGGAGCGTCCTACGCAAATCACTCCCACGGAGCTCAATGGTGCCTATCTCAATGTTCCGATCTGACCTGGTGTCCTCGCCTTCGAGAAGGTAGGTTCGCAGGACGCTCTTTGGATCACCTGCGATGACATCGTGCACGGTGCTGAATTTCTGGCTACCTTTGGCCGGGAGAGGTGAACCTTTGCGGATCATGACTTCCGCCACATTGTCCGCCATCGCAATCGCCACCCCTCGGGATGTAGTCGCTTGAGCAACGGCTAACCCCTGGGTGATGCTAAACGAGCTTTCGTCGACGCTTATCCGCGACCCTCGTGCATCGTTCAATTGAACCTCAAAGGAATTTACCCGTTTCGGCCGGAGCACAACGGTGGTAAGCAATTTCCCGGAAGCCGGAACTGGCATGGCGCCACTGCTCCACCCTCCATCGACGCGCAGGACGGTAACGGTTGCTCCAGGGGGAAGCGGCTCAATCGCTATACCTATGTCGGCATCCAGGTCGGAAGATACCGCCTGGTAGGCAATGTTCAGGGATACGGCCGAACCGCGAGCCGCGGCTCGCGTGGAACTCGAAGGCATTCGTTGTGTGGATGCGTAGAGAGCGGCCCCGGCGGCGACTACGGTCAAAGGATCAAGTCTGCATTCCGCTTTACCAAACTCGGAAAGGATGGCCTCGCGAAAATATGGGGTTTGCGTTTGACCGCCCACAACCAGCACGTTCACCAGGCTCTCGGTCGACAGACCAGACAGTTTTAGCAATCGCCTGGAAATTGATACGCACCTGGCAGTGAGATGCTCGGTGGCCCGCTCAAGGTCCGCCCTGGTCAGTTCGAGGACGGTGTCAATCTCTTCAAACGGAGAGTCTAAACGTGCGATCTCGATAGGTACTTTCTGAAGGGCAGATAGCGTCTTCTTGGCGTCCTCCGCAAGGTATTTCAGCTTCGCCATCGCCCGCCTGGCAGCCTGATTGCTTCTGCAAAGCTGAATATCCCCATATTCCTGCTGCAAGCGCTGGACAATAATTTCAACCAGCGCCCAATCGAAGTCCTTACCGCCGAGTTTGTCGTCACCATCATGCCCAATCACAATGAGCCTTCCATCGCGAGCAGACAAAAGACTGGTGTCAAAGGTGCCGCCCCCCAGGTCAACGACGAGGAGGTTTCCCGACAGGCCCTCCGCCTTGTATCCATACGCCATCGCCGCGGCGACCGGCTCTTGTATAAACGGACACACTTCGATACCGGCGAGCTTGGCCGCAACTTTAGTATCTTCACACGCGGGGATAAGGAAGTGCGCTGGAACCGTGATCACCGCTGCGCTGACTTGCTCGCCGCCAAAGCGGGCGGCTGCGCTACCTTTCAGATTCTTCAGCACCTCCGCGCTGAGTTCCGCGGCACTCATCCGTTTGCCGGCCTTCTTGAATGTGAAGCCGTTCAGTTCCGGATTTCCCATCCAGCGCTTGAACTCGCCTACAACATTGTCCGAATCAAACCCCAGCTCGTTGTACGCGTTCTGACCAACAGTCACCGATCCACGCGCGTCCATCTTGACCGCAGACGGTGTCACCTCGCTCCCTGTAACCTGATTTCTGATGAGCACCAGCTCGCCTCGATCCATGCAGGCAATTACGCTGTTGGTGGTGCCCAAATCAATGCCGAAATCAATCGTTTTACGTCCCATGCAAGCCATCCTTTTTTCCAACCGACACGATCACGCGCGCCGTATTGGCTAACTTATCCCTGATAAATATGTTGGGCGAAAGGGTCTCGCTCACGATGCGTTGGCCTATTTCCAATTGGTCAGAGTTATCAAATACTGCTACGTTGAGAGTCATCCCATCCTTAAATTCAGAGCCCTGGGGATCATCGATCGCAACGCCCAACGCCGCCAGCGTATCGATCATTTTGCCGACACTGGTTTGAAGGACGAGATGCTTTCGATTGGCTGCAAACTCCGGGATGAGCTTCTTGATCCGCCAGCACTCCAGAGCCAGCAGCTTCATCGATCCGTCACCGAGGGCGGTGGCAGAATCCGGAGCACGATCCGCCTTTGGCTGTGCCTTCCTGGCAGGTTTCTTACTCTTGGTCATTTTTTCCTCGCACCCGTGCATTCGATGAGCTGACACGCTCGGCGTAAGCCGCGGAATCCGCCTTCCATGCCGCGAGCTTCCTCTTATATTTATTAACTTTGGTGTTGTAGTCGGCCAACAGTGCCCCATATACCAACTGACCGCCTTCAGGGACCCTTTCTCCTTTGTAGGAGGACGCAACGCCCGCAAGGTAGCCCTTCTGCTTGTCTAGGTTTGCGCCTTCGGCGTCCAATGTTATTTTCCTATCCTCGAGTGATTGGCCGAGGACGCTGAGGGCTTTCCGTTCTTCCTCGATATCGCTTCTTTCGGAAGGCTGAACATAGGCAGATACCACAGGACGTGTCTTCGTGACACCTGCGGTTTTCCTGGAGGCGGTGCCGCCCGTGGGTCCTCCGGCCTTCGTAGAGGTCCCTCTGCTGATGATTGCCACGAGGAGCGCGAGTACGATGACGGATGCCGGGATTGCCCAGCGGGCTCTCCTGAGAAAATTCGCAAGTGGGACTTTTCCGTGGATGCAATAGGACCGGAAGTCAACATCTGAAACCCTATAGGCCCCCAGGGGAAATATGGGACAAAAGAGAAAGGTAAGCCAATGATTGGTTGCATACGATCGCGTCCGCGAATCATAGTCGCGGTTGCCGCAAAACATCCCACCAACGACGTTGAGCGTAGATAGCATCGGATTGTTCTTTCTTGTATCGACCCCCTGCAGGACGCGCGCCCACCGGCACCGATCTTGAGTTGCCTTAATAGCAGTCTTTTGTTCTTCGGTGGAGAATGCAAGAGCAGCCGCGAGCGTTTGTTCAGCCCTTCCGAAGTAGCCTCCTTGCATCAGCGCGTCAGCTTCCTGGCAGAGAATCGCCCGCTGAACATGCTGCCAGTCAAGCTCCAGCGATTGCAGCAGTTGCGGATCGCGAGCAATCTCTCGAGCTTGTACGATGAGCCGGATGACCTGGTGCAGATCGTCCAGCAGATTCAAGTGCACGGCCGAGAGTTTTTGATAGGACGATGCGACCGCATCATCCCAACCATCTGCGTCACCCAGCTCGCCCAGGCTGCGAACGACTGCTCCGTACTCGGCGGCCCCGCCGCGAAGCTCCTTTTCCCCCGCCACTAATGAGTTCTGGATCTTGGCTTTGTTGTCCTGTTGCGTGAGCCCGGAGAGACGATCCAGGATTGCCCCAAGGGAAGCGTACCCATCCTTGATCGCTCGTTCCCCCACGGAATCGAGAGCCGCATCTAATTCGAGCCAGGACCTATGCTGCACGGCGATTTTCGCGAGCGCATTGACCGCCGTAACCTCTCTCGATTTGACAGCGTAGGCCAATTCTTCTGCCAAACTCGAAGCCAGGTGGTGGCACACGGTAACTCTCATCATTCCGGCATCGGAGATCTGACATTCGCATTGATGGGCCCGGCCTTCCATGAAGGTCCAGAAGAGATCATCGCCAATCACTTTTTCCCATGTTTTTAGGGCCTCTTCCCAATGGTCAAATCTGCGGTTCCCGGCTAACTCCTGCCCGAGGATGCTCTGCAGCACAGCCAGGTTGTGTCTGGCCACTGCGCCGCGGGTCGTATTGCTTGCTGCAGCCCCACGTAGGGAGCCGATCACCGTGTCCAATTGCTTATCGAGCGGATCACCGCTGCCGTCCATTTCGTGGACCCAGAACAACTCTTCGACTAAACGGTCGTCGGGCCGTTCCAGCAGATGGACTGCCTGCAGAATCTCTTCTTTGGAAAGATAGCCAGGCGGCAAGAGGCCGCACCTTTTCGCTTCGGCCGGCTCATCGAGTTCTAATGCAACCAGGAGGCGTTGCTGCTGCCTGTAGATCTGTTTGAGTTCCGCATCGGCGGCAACCGCGAGCACCCGGAACGCGTTGGCTCGAGAGAACCTTGCGCCCGGCGGCCCACTGCTCGTCCGCTCGAATGGAGATGAACTGACTGTCATTCTCGCGCTCCTGGTCGTCTCGCCTGCCTGTTGCGGCCGGCTAGAGCATTTTTACTATTGGTGTAAGTGAGGGAACAGGACCAAACGCGGCCATTCCTCCGAAAATGGCCGCACATAGCCAACCTCTCCAACTCACAGTAGTAGTAAAAATGCTCTAATCCGTGCTGCAACCCTGGTAACAGACGGTAAGCTGAGGCGCTCTTCAGACGAGTTCCATTGGCCGATTTACTCGATTCGAACCGTTTGAATTGGCTGGTCATCGAAAGCGCCGCGGGCCTGCCTGGCATCTTTTGCCAAGACCCGATTGCGAGGTGCCTCCATGAACCCTCAGCACTGACAGCCGTGGCCCCCACCCTTGGCAAACACCGCGACGGGTGGCGCACCTACGATCAATGACCGGGGGAGGTGCTGAGTAAGGTTCCTTTACAGCATCTTGCGCACGTAGGACGATGATGATCTGTCTCCGTTCCTTCCCCAACGGGCACTCGCATTCAATCCTCCAGCCACGGGTCCCAGTTGTAGACGGAGGGTACAGGTCCTCGACGGCAAAGCCAGCGTATGGATAGACCATTGCTTTCCTTGTAGTCGGGTGGACCGGTGTGCGTGGCCCGGAAGATCAAGCGGGTCGAGTTGCCGTCGCTTTCACACTCTGCTCCATCCGCTGGTGCAGATGCGCTGCGCCTTTGGATAGTCATCCTTGCCTCCTCGTTGCGACATCCCCACATCTTTCGCGATAGCCCAGCCACCGAGAACAGGCGAGGAGACCTCTTGATATGCACGCTGTAAGCCCATGGCGGGGGCAGAAGGAACAGAGGCGGTTCCGCCAAACCTAATGGGAGGTACTCATTGAGATACCAGTCCACGAACCTTTGTTTGCCCTCATCGATTGAGACGCGCGGGCAATATCCCGTAACCTCTCTCAGCTTATCCACGCAGGCATGGGTTTCGTAAACGTCTCCTTGCTGCATGGGCATCAGGCGAATCCGCACGGATCTCCCCAGGCATCGCTCGATGGTGTGAACCACGTGGAGAAGCTCGACTGGCTGCCGGTTTCCTATGTTGCACAGACGCATAGGAGCCTGTGACCCCCGCCCCTGCGCGGAGCCGCCACCTGGCGGAAAAGCCAAAACACGAACAGCTCCCTCCAGGATATCCTCGACGAAAGTGAAGTCCCGCCGCAAGTGACCGAAGTTATACAGCTCAATCGCGCGCCCGGCCAGGATCGAATCGACAAATCTGAAGATCGCCGGCGTCTCGATTTTCCGCAACACGGAGGGTGACGGCTGCTTGGGGCACCGGCGCGGGGGAAGGGGTGCGCCTTAACGCCTT
>PLZN01000570.1 GCA_003152195.1 Acidobacteriaceae bacterium | reverse complement strand
CTGGCGTCCCTTGAACGGATTTGTCGTGATCGGCATGGACTCTTTACCTTATCAGTCCGTTCCCGAACTTCGCAATGAAACCTTCACCGCCATCTTGAATCGCTTCCAAAGCCAGATGCGCCGATCCATCACCTACGACCAGGGTAAAGAGATGAGCGACCACCAAACCCTGACCAAAAATACAGGAGTCGATGTCTACTTCGCTCATCCCCACGCCCCATGGGAAAGAGGCATCTGCGAGAACTCCAACGGCTTATTGCGACAGTATCTGCCCAAGGGTACCGACCTATCGTCCTTCTCCCAGGACCAACTCGACGACATCGCATGGCTGCTCAACACCCGGCCAAGAAAAACTCTCGCCTGGAAAGCTCCTGCAGAACTCTTCCTCCCACAAGGCGCCTTCGACTTCGTACAACACTGGTCAGCTAAAATCACTCCTGTTGCACTTCAACCTTGAATCCACCCTGCCGCATTTCTCGAATGCGTTTCGCGATCTCTCCTACATGCTCCGCGCAATAGTATGCGTGCAGGCTGAACGCCATCTTCAATTCGTAAATTGGAGTCGCCGCAAGACGGGCCACAAAAATGCCGTGGAGCCGTTTCAGCGACCAATGCAAGCGCTTCAGGCGTGCCGCCGAATCAGCTACGGTAAGCCCTTTTGTAACTGCCTCCCGCATTGTTTGAAGCCCAACCAATGGCGGCAAACCTGCATACCCCCGGTAGGTCTCAAGCCAATCTCGCGAGTTGGCCGCCGTGCGCTGCTCCGATGCCATTTGCCACGCCCTCATTTCTTGATTTCGAGCAGAATTCTGCTCCCTACCGAAATCCAGCGTAATTTGTCCAGGGTTTGCTGTCCTATCTGGTATTGACTGATTTATGTATTTAGTTCGCATCCTTTGTCGCGAGGTTATGCAGTTTTTTGGCAATAGCTTAGAGAAGCTTATGGGATTAGAATTTCTATCAATATCTTCGGTCCAGCGTGTCTATATGCTGCTAATCCTTTTGAACTTCGTGCTCGATCGTCATTTCTCCCATATAATTCGGGTCTCGTCGCCCGTTTTTGATAAGCAGCGTTTGTGACATTTTATGAGGTTTCATTCGTGATCAATCGCAGAGACTTTCTAAAACTTGCCGGCGCGGCCGGTGTGAACTGCGCCACGCAGCCTGCTCCCCCGGTGCTTTCGCGGCAGCCCGGGGAAGGGCCGAGGCAAGCAGTCATTATTCTGGGCGAGTCCGTTCGCTACGATATGTTGAACTGCAACCGGCGGACGGGCTTGAAGACGCCGAACTTCGATCGCATCGCTGCGGACGGCATCAGCTTCGAGCGGGCGTACAACTGCCAGCCCGTCTGTGCGCCGGCTCGGTCGGCGATTTGGACAGGGCTGTATCCGCACACTACTGGCGTCTGGGGTAATAGCATGCCACTGGGGAACACGACGCACACCATTGGGCAGCGGCTGACGGACCAGGGCGTCCACTGCGCGTTTATTGGCAAGTGGCATTTGAGCGGTACGGATTACTTTGACACCGAGAGATCCGCAGCGGGATGGGATAAGAACTACTGGTACGACATGCGAGATTATTTAGAGGAGCTAACGCCCGCGGACCACGTGCGTTCACGCAATCCGGACACCGGTGACGATCCCACGTGGACTGCGGACAAGTGCTACGGCTACCGCTGCACGCAACATGCGCTGGATTTCCTGGAGAAGCATAAGGACGAGGATTTTCTGCTGGTCATCTCGTACGACGAGCCGCATGGGCCTGCGCTGTGCCCGATCGAATATACGCGGACGCACAAGGACTTCATCTTCCCGATGAATGTGAATGTGAGGGATTCGCTCGCGGACAAGCCGGAGGAGCAGCGCGTGTGGGCTGCGCCGCGGCTGAAGGAGACGCAGCCACCAATTAAAGCTCCGCACTTCTTCGGTGCCCATACGTTCATCGATCACGAGGTTGGCCGCGTGCTGGATAGTGTGGAGGCGCATACTCCGAAGGCCTTGCTGATGTACACCAGCGACCACGGCGTATTTCTTGAATCGCACCGGCTCACTGACAAGGGGCCGGCGATGTATGACGAGATCACGCGGATTCCGTTCCTGGTACGCTGGCCCGGGCACGCGCCGGCGAATACGCGCTCGAAGAGCCTGGTGTCGCACATCAACATTGCCGGCACGATGATGGAGTTTTTCGGCTTCGACGTGCCCAAGACGCTGGAAGGTGGCAGTGCTCTTTCGCTCTTCCATGACCCGAATGCAACGGTTCAAAAAGAGGTCTTCATCGAGTGGGGCCGGTACGAGGTGGATCATGACGGCTTTGGAGGGTTCCAGCCGATACGCTGCGTTTGCGATGGACGGTACAAGCTGACAATCAATCTGATGACGACGGATGAGATGTATGATCAGCAGGCGGATCCATCGGAGATGAACAACCTCATCGATTCGGGGGAGCACGCGGCGATCCGCAACCAGCTGCATGACCGGCTGCTGGACTGGATGAATAGGTCGCGCGATGCATTCCGTGGTTACTACTGGGGACGACGTCGATGGCGGCCGGATTTTCCGGTGACATGGGAGAACGCAGGCTACACCCGGCAGCGCGAGGATGACGGCTATCTGCCGCGTGAACTGGACTACGACACAGGATTGACGATGACTGCGGCGACGCGACCGAAGCACCTGTGAAAGACATCTCCATCGGACGGTTTCATTGCGAAGTTCGGGAAC
>PLZN01000554.1 GCA_003152195.1 Acidobacteriaceae bacterium | reverse complement strand
ACTGGCGTCCCTTGAACGGATTTGTCACTGTGATCGGCATGCCCTCTTTACCTTATCAGTCCTGTTCCCGAACTTCGCAATGAAACCCTCGATGGTGCCCATCTTGACGCCGCATTGCTTGCAGGGGCGCAGCACCGGCTTACGTCCTGCGCCTGGGCGGGGGGCCTGGGGGACTGGGCGACCGCAGTTGGGGCAGATCACACTTGCCTCCTGCCAAGTGCTCCCCGAAGTAGTGCGTTAAATTCTGAAAGTGGGAGGTCCCTGACTTCCTCCCAGTAAAAGCCCGCTTTCTCTGCGGCGCTCTTCCGCGCTCTGTAGTCCTGGACTCCCTCGGTGAACTTTTCTATCTCATCTGGAGAAAGTTCCCTGGATTGCAGTAGGCTCAGGCTCTCGGCTGCCTTACGCTGCCTGGGAGTAATAGTAGCTAGGCGATCGGCTGCGTTGTCCCAAACGTGATTCCCCGGATGGGAACATCTGAGCGCCCCGATGATCGTTGGATGCTCGCGACCGCAGCTATCTGAATCGCGCTGCTTGCCGGCAATGCATGTGAAGGTAGGTGTTCCGTGGGTGAATGCATCAGCCTTAGCTGACGCTTTAGGCATTGTGTTTCTCCTCTCACATACCCTGACGCCCGTACGGAAATTTAGATTCATGTGGCTTCCGAAACGAAAGTAACGTTGACGGTCAGGCTTCGACCTGGGGACGATTCCGAACGCCCGCCGTGATCGCCCTGAAGGCGCTGTTTACTTTTGCTCTGATCACCGGACTCTTGTTGTCACTGGCTGATAAATAGCCCAAAGTTGTATCGAGGCTGGAATGCCGAAGCCACGATTGGATCGTTCGAACATTTATTCCGCTTTCAGAGTGGAGAAACGCGAAAGACTTCCGGAACCGGTGGAGGATGGCGCGCTGGCAGACGGGGTGCGCTGCACAGCTCCTGCCTTTTCGGTCGAGGCACTCACCGCAGTTGATGCCCGCCCTCAAGGCGTGAGTCTTGACGATACGCAACATGTGGCCGTTGGTCTTGCCGTCTTCGGTGGCGAAGATCAAACGTGTATGTGGATAGCGCAGACGGCGGGCTTTGAGGCGCTCGACTAGCTCCTCAGGAAGTGGGATTTGCCCTTCCTCTTTATCCTTCGGCGTCCAGGTCAGCTCATCGTCAGCCTTCTCTGTGATGAAGAAGAGCCCTTCGTCAAAGCTAATGTCCCGCCATGTTGCGAACTGGACTTCCTGTTCTCGGGCACCGCTGCCCAAGAAGAACATGACCAAGTCGGTCTCATCCTGGGTCGCGTGCTCCAGCAGGAGCGCCAGCTCACGGCTGCTGTAGGGGACTGGTGGTTTGGGCGTGGGGTGGGGCATATCCTTCCGCTCCAGGGGCCACATCACTTTGAAGTGCCTCATGAACGTCCTGAGGAACGTGACACGATTGCTTATGGTGCGGAGGTCGAGCTTGGCTTCCTTCAGCTCGCCCATCCAGCTCATGATGTCCTTACGCTGGATCCTCTCAACCGGCATCGTGCGGGTCGGCATCTCCCTGCCGTTTATGCAGACGGGTACCTCCCGTTGTTCCCGCTTCTCGTCCTTGTACGTCCGGTCGGTCTTGTCTCCTTCCAACCTCTGGAAGGACTGTAACGCGCAGCGGTAGGCAAGGAAGGTGCGGTATCCCTTGTGATCTCGGGTCTCTTTGAGGTACTCGCTGACGGAGTCAGCCAGGGGGACTTGTCCGGCGATCGGCTCGGGCTCTGCCTCGGGCTCGGATGCCAGCTTGCCACCGGCGAGGATGTAGTTGCGATCGTTGAGTCGGCTGGCAACGAGGGTCGCGTCCGAGCCGACCAGCTCCCAGTGACGCTTCCCACCGGCGGAGTATCTGAGGTAGTACACGCCTTCCGGATGGTGCTCCGGTTTGCCATTTACCAAGGCGTATTGAGGTTTAATTTTGTGGTTCCCTGAGTAGACTGGGGGGCAGTGGGGGCGGCTACCATCTGGCAAAGAAATGCGGATGTAGGCTTTGGCTTTGGGCGATCGCACGGTATATGGCTCCTTGAGAGCTAATACCGATGCCGTAGTGGTGTCCGGAATTATCGGAGCCGAAAAGTGACTTTGCCTGGTAGCCGTAATTTAGGCTACCCCAGCTTCAATCACTTACCCATCCATTTTCAATGACTTACTAATTGAAAACTGGTGGGTTAGAGCGCATGGCGGAGAGAGGGGGATTCGAACCCCCGGTAGAGGTGTTAGCCCCTACAACGGTTTAGCAAACCGCCGCCTTCAGCCACTCGGCCATCTCTCCGGACTTTGCTGCAGGGATTATATCCGAAGCTCCGCCCCTAGAGCATTTTCACTTCTGGTGTTTACAGAGTGACCGATCCCGACGCGGCTTCTCTCCACGAAAAGCCGCACTTCGCTACACTCACCAGTGCAGTGTAGAAGTGAAAATGCGCTAGAGCATTCGTTCAAACGCTCTAGCGGTTTCCACCTGTTTGTGAGCGCTTGTTGCTTTTGAAGCGATCGACTGCTTCAACGACCTTGTTTCGGGCGTAGGCCGCGTCGTGCCAGCCCTTGACCTCGACCCGCTTGCCTTCGAGATCCTTATAAATGGCGAAAAAGTGTGTCATTTCCTTTAGCATGTGCGGGTAGATTTCCGAGTAGTTCCATACGTCGGCATAGCGGGGGTTGTTCTTGCCCACCGCCAGAACCTTCTCGTCGGGCACGCCCTGATCGAGCATTTCAAGCAGCCCGATGGGCCTTACCTGCATGACGCAGCCGGGGAAGCTCGGCGCGTCGACCAGGACCAGCACGTCCAGCGGGTCGCCATCCTCGCTCAGCGTGGACGGGATAAAGCCGTAGTCGCCGGGATAGTGCACCGGGGAATAGAGGTTGCGGTCGAGGCGGAATACGTGCAGCGTCTTGTCGTATTCGTATTTGTTGATGCCTTCGGCGGGAATCTCAATGACCGCGTGGATGACTTCGGGGCACTTCTCCCCTACTGGCAGTTCAAGATAGTTGACCATTGATTTTTGTCCTCGTGAGACCCGCGCTCCCTTGCGTCGGGACGACGGCAGGGGCGGAGGGATTCTGGCGATGAAGGCTTTCGCAGCCGCGTGGAACGGGATAATAGGCTGGATCGACTGGCGGATTCTACCCTGGTTGTGATCTCGGCCCGAGCGATTGCCAACGTGGCTCCGCAGCCGCTTTATCATACCCTAGTCATGGAAGACTAGTGTCGCTTTGGGTCAGAGTGAGAGTTTTGCGATGTGCAAGCTGACCCGGACGGGCCTTTTCCACAAGAGAGATACAACTTGCCGGTGGCAACCGGCGATCGCCAGTCGGCGCCGCGCCGGCGACCGTTTGCTCGGAGCTTGACTCAGAGGATCTCAAGCAATTTCTCGATCAGTTGAGGGTATCCGCTGGACGAGATGACCGCATCTACTCCATTGCGGAATTGCACCAGGCCGACGCCACGCTGGTAGTCCATCGACAAGCTCACGATGCGCTCCAAAGCCGTTGCCCGGGCATCGTCCAGTGTGACTTCGACGTTGCTGGAAATGTATTCGCGGTGATTCGTGGCCGGCTGCTTCAATTGAATCCCTCCCCCGAAGAATCAACAAGCAGTCGTACAGAACCACCGCTTGTTTCGTAGCATAGCGGCTCACGCGCAGATGGCTACAACTTTTGGGTAACAACAGGCGGCATAAAGGTACTCGTGACTGGTAATGTATGAACGCTTCCAGCTGCCTTCCTTGACAAAGGCAGCTGGCGCTCCCGGGC
Source organism: Acidobacteriaceae bacterium (assembly GCA_003152195.1). GTDB lineage: Bacteria > Acidobacteriota > Terriglobia > Terriglobales > Acidobacteriaceae > PALSA-350. The sequence goes on along the minus strand of PLZN01000554.1, from coordinate 3,395 downwards.
AGCGAGGGTGATCGTCCGGCGCGCTTGCACCTGCTGGCTCAATGCTTTAGAGCATTTCTCCTCTTGGTATATCGGTTTCCAGATACACCCGCGGGGGAAATGCTTTAGTATCCAGTACGGTTTGAAGATGCCGGTCGCCGTGGCGTGCAGACGGGGCGAGCAGGGACGCTCCCAGGCTGCATGGCTCAAGAGGCGTGTACGCAAAAGAGATTCAAGGAGTCTGTTCATGGCCAGTCGCTCGATGCACTGCAAGGTACTTAACTGTATTTGTCTGCTGTTGACTCTCGTATCGGTGGGATCGCATCTGGAGGCGAAGGTGACCAAGTCTGTATTCGGCGAGATGCCCGATGGAACCAAGGTGGAGATTTACACACTGGAAGAGGGCGCGCTGAAGGCGCGTGTGATCACCTACGGCGCACGGCTGGTATCCCTCGAGGTGCCCGACCGCAGCGGCAAAACCGCCGACATCGTCCTCGGTTATGACGAGCTGAAAGGCTACACCACGGATCCCAAGAGCTACTTTGGTGCCATCGTCGGACGCTACGGCAACCGCATTGCCCACGCCACCTTTAGCCTCGATGGCAAGCGCTATGACCTTCCGGCAAACGACGGCGTCAACACCCTGCACGGCGGAACCATAGGCTTCGACAAACGGCTGTGGCAAGCGCATGAGATTCCCCATGGGGTCGAGCTGACCCTGGTCAGCAAGGATGGCGATCAGGGCTTTCCGGGCACGCTGACTGCGCGGGTGCTCTATACGCTGGAAGCCCGTGCGCTCCGGATCGAGTACTCTGCCACCACCGATAAGGACACCGTCCTGAATCTGACCAACCACAGCTACTTCGATCTTGCCGGCGAGGGGCAAGGAACCATTCTCAACCACCTGGTCATGATCCCCGCGGACCGCTACACTCCTGTCGACTCCGGACTCATCCCAACCAGGGAGCTGGCGCCGGTGGCGGGGACGCCCCTTGACTTCCGCAAGGCAACCGCCATCGGGGCGCGGATCGATGACGATAACGAACAACTGAAGCTCGGCCACGGGTATGACCATAACTACGTTTTGAACGGGAAAGCGGGCGTGCTGCAGGAGGCTGCTCGCGTGCTCGAACCAACCAGCGGAAGGGTCTTAACCGTGGAAACGACGCAGCCCGGGGTGCAGTTTTATTCCGGCAATTTCCTGGATGGAACGCTCCACGGCAAGCATGGTCACGTCTATGCCCGGCGCTCCGGCTTTTGCCTGGAGACCCAGCATTTCCCGGATTCTCCCAATCATCCCAAGTTTCCTTCCACGGAGCTGAAACCGGGGCAGACCTACCATAACGTCACCGTATTCCGCTTCTCCACCGGCTCGTGAGTGCCGCCCGGGGGAACAAGCATTCAGCCGTCCCTTCCGGGACTCGGATTGCGGGTAAGACTACCCAGGACGCCAGTCCTGGGTAGGGCTCAAGAAACGCGCCGAGTCCCGCGGGGACGGCTGGCAACGATCCGAGTTTTCATTGCAGGAAATGCAACTATCCGGCGGCTGCCGGATGGTGCCGGAGGGATGCTACCCTCAAGAGTTGATGCCGGAAAAAACCCTACTAAAGCCCTCTCCCGAACTCAGCCCCCATCTGAGCGCACGCTCCGGTCTTCCGATCGCGGCCGGAGACCTTACCAGCGGCAGCCGTTTCGTGCGCGCCTGCCTGCGCCAGCCGGTGGACCGGACGCCAGTGTGGTTCCTGCGCCAGGCTGGCCGCTACATGCCGGAGTACCAGGCTGTCCGCCGCCACCATTCGTTGCTGGGGATCTGCAAGAACCCAGCCCTGGCCGCTGAGGTGACGATCACGGCCGCGGAGAAGCTGGACGTCGATGCCGCCATCATCTTTGCCGACCTGCTTTTGCCGCTGGAAGGCATGGGCGTCGATTTCACGTTTCAGGAAGGGGAAGGCCCGGTGATTCACCAGCCGGTGCGCACGGCGAGCGATGTGGAGGATCTGCGCACCGATCGCGCGGATGAGCTCGGCTATGTGGCCGAAGCCATACGCAAAGTTGTGGCCCATTTTAAGGACCGCATCGGGATCGTGGGATTCTGCGGTGCCCCCTTCACTCTTGCCAGCTACATGATCGAAGGCGGCGGTTCACGCAATTACATTTGCACCAAGTCGCTGATGTACCGCGAGCCGTCCGTCTGGCGGCTTCTGCTGGAGAAGCTCGCTTCCGTGCTGGGCGAGTATGCGGCCCAGCAGGTGGAGGCGGGGGCCGACGTCATCCAGATTTTCGATAGCTGGGCCGGCGCCCTCAGCCCGGCCGATTACCGCGATTTCGTTCTGCCTGTGACTACGCGATTGGTACGCAAGGTGCAGGCGCTGGGCGTCCCCGTGATCTATTTCGGCGTGGACACCGCGACCCTGCTGCCCGCGATGCGCGAAACCGGCGCTGACGTGATCGGCCTCGACTGGCGAATTCCTCTGGATCAAGGCTGGTCTGCTCTCGGCCACGCGGTTGCGGTGCAGGGCAACCTCGACCCCATCATGCTTTTCGCGGGCGAGGAGCTGCTCCGCGAACGCGTGCGCCAAATAATGACACAGGCCGGAGGCCGTCCCGGACACATTTTCAATCTCGGGCACGGGATTGTTCCCGCGACGCCGGTAGAAAACGTGCAGCGAGTGGTGCAGTACGTGCGCGAGTTCAGCATAGAGGGCGCGGGAGCAAATTCACATGCCTGAGACCGCCGTCCTGTTGCTCGCCCACGGAACGCCTGAGACCCTCGACGAGATACCCGAGTACCTCCGCAATATCACCAGCGGGCGGCCCATGCCCGAGCCTGTTGTCGCAGAGATTCGCCACCGCTACAGTCTTATTGGTTCGAGCCCGCTCACGGAGCTCACTCTCGAGCAGGGACATCTGCTCTCCAGGGCACTTGGCTTGCCCGTCTATGTCGGCATGCGTAACTGGAAGCCCTACATCGCCGATGTAGTGCGCCAGATGCGCGAGGACGGCATCGCTTCGGCAGTCGTTATCTGTCTTGCGCCGCAGAACTCCCGCACCAGTGTTGGACTCTATCGCCGCGTCGCCTTTGCCGCGGCCGCGGGCGCCATCGATATGGATTTCATCGACGGCTGGGCCGATCATCCCCAGCTGGCTGAGGCATTCGCCGAGCGCCTGCGCCCGGTTTGGCAAAGCCTCTGCGCGCGGATTGGGTCGATGGCGCCGGTGCTCTTTACGGCGCACAGCGTCCCCTGCAGCACTATCCACGCGCCGCCGCCCGCAGCGCAGCCGGCGCAAGCGCCGGGAAATCCAGGTCCCGATCCTTACCCTGTGGAAGCCAAGAGGACGGCAGCTAACGTGGCCGCGCTGCTCGCTTCCTCCGGGCTCACCGCCAACAACTGGTTCTTCGCCTTCCAGAGCCAGGG
>PLZN01000478.1 GCA_003152195.1 Acidobacteriaceae bacterium | reverse complement strand
ACAGGAAATCCGGGGTAGCGCAGGGACCTGCGGTTTCTTTGCTCCACCCGTCCACCTAGATAAGGCATTTGCAACGGATGTTATCCTCTCCTCAATCGCCCAGTCCCTCTCCAATGCTTTCGTTTATGAGCCGAATGTCTGTTACCGAGCCTGTGCCTCCTGCCCTCGCTACTCTGTTAACGGACGATGCGATCGGCCGCAGTGCACTCCGCAAGGCCAGTTGGCGCTTGATTCCGCTCATCGCCCTGGGCTACGGCATCGCGTACATGGACCGGTTGAACATCAGCTTTGCTTCGTTGCAGATGAACCGTGATCTGCACTTCAGCGCGTCGATCTACGGTTTTGGTGCTGGCCTGTTTTTCGTGAGCTACGCCGCGTGCGAAATCCCGTCCAACCTGCTGCTCTATCGTGTAGGTGCGCGCCGCTGGTTTGCCCGCATTATGTTGACCTGGGGTCTACTGGCGATGGGCATGATGTTCGTCAAGACGCCGGTGCAGTTCTATGTCATGCGGTTTCTGCTGGGGATGGCAGAGGCGGGATTCTTTCCCGGCGTGATCTTCTATCTCGCGCAATGGTTCCCTGCGCACATGCGCGCCCGTGCGATAAGCCGCTTTTACATCTCGTTTCCCCTCGGCTCAGTGCTAATGGGGGTTATCGCGGGAAGCCTTCTCGGCTTGCAAGGCAAGGCTGGGCTCGCCGGATGGCAATGGTTGTTTCTGGCCGAAGGGCTGCCCGCCGTCCTATTGAGCATTGTCTTTTGGCTCTACCTACCTGCCGCTCCCGTGGAAGCCAGGTGGCTTACGGAAGATGAGCGCCAGTGGATTCTCCATCACGTGAACTACGGCGACGCCGTCGATCCTCATAGCGAAAATGTGAGGCGTGTGTTGCGCGATCCCCGCGTGTGGCAGATAAGCCTTCTTTTCCTGTGCATGCTCACCTGTAGCTATGCATATATCTTTTCAGCGCCCGCGATCCTGCAAGCAATCACGGCTCTCAGCAATCGCAATGTCGGTTTTCTGGTGGCGACGATGAGCTTGCTGGGGGCGCCCTGCATGATTCTCAACGCAATGCACTCCGACCACACCAGGGAGCGCCACTTACATATCGCCATCCCTTTCCTGGTGATGGCCGGGGGCTATTTCATCGGTGGATTGTCGATAGCTCCGTTCCTGGCGGTTCCCGCGCTGGCCATTGCGTCTCTCAGTTACTTCTCCATGCAGGGACCGCTGCTCGGGCTTGCCAGCAGTTTCCTCCATGGCAAATCCGCTGCCGCGGGAATCGCGACGATGAATACGATCGGAATTCTCGGTGGCTTCGCTGGACCTTACTGGATGGGTCTGGCCAAAGACTTCACCGGAACCTACCAGCCCGGCTTGCTTACGCTGATCGTTCCCAGCCTGGTTGGCGCTGCAACCCTTCTGATGATGCGGTCTCGATCCAAAGCAGGAGGGCAGCGTTGGCGGACCCAATGAAGATCAGCTTTGCCCTGGTGAAGACTGCTGCGCTGATCGCGGCTGTCGTGTTGACGGCGCCATGGCGCGCCTCCGCTTCGACTGCCGAAGAGGCGCGTTGGGCGCAAGAGGCGAAGAACGTCACGATTGTCCGTGATGGTTGGGGAATCGCGCATGTTTACGGCAAGACAGATGCGAATGCAGTCTTTGGAATGATTTATGCGCAGGCCGAAGACGACTTCAACCGCGTGGAGACGAATTACCTGAACGCTATGGGGAGGCTGGCGGAGGCGGAGGGCGAGACTAAGGTCTACCAGGATCTGCGTATGAAAATGTTCATCGATCCCGCGGCATTGAAGAGAGAGTATAGAGCCAGTCCGCAGTGGCTCAAGAAGCTGATGAATGCCTTCGCCGATGGGGTCAACTTCTATCTCGCAAAGCACCCGGAAGTGAAGCCGCGCGTGATCCAACACTTCGAGCCGTGGATGGCGCTTTCGTTTACCGAAGGCAGCATCGGAGGCGACATCGAACGCGTGGACCTGAAAAAACTGAAGGCCTTTTACGGCAGCGCGCCGAATGTGGGAGTGCTGGGGGAGCAGCAAGAAGGGGAGCCCAGTGGATCGAACGGCTTTGCCATCGCGCCCTCGAACACGGCGAGAGGGCACGCACTGCTGCTGATCAATCCGCATACGTCGTTTTTCTTTCGGTCGGAGTTACAGATGGTCAGCGGGCAGGGGCTCGATGCGTACGGGGCGGTGACCTGGGGTCAGTTCTTCATCTATCAGGGTTTCAACGACCGCGTCGGGTGGATGCATACTTCGAGCGGCGTGGACGCGGTCGATGAATATCTGGAGACGGTGCACACCAGGAACGGCCACCATTATTACAAGTACGGGAATGGCGAGCGCCAGGTTGTGGAGAAGAAGATCACCGTGCCCTACAGGACAGAGCACGGAATGGAGGAGAAGAAGTTTACTGCCTATTTCACCCATCACGGGCCGGTCATTCGCGATCAGGATGGTAAGTGGGTGACGATCCGGCTAATGCAGGAGCCGGTGAAAGCGCTGATGCAGTCCTACCTGCGGACGAAGGCGAGAAGCTACAAGGAATACCGGCAGACCATGGAGTTGAAGGCGAACTCGTCGAACAACACCATCTATGCAGATGCGGACGGGGACATTGCCTACTTTCACGGCAACTTCATTCCCCGGAGGGATGCGAAATTCGACTTCACCAAGCCGGTGGATGGAAGCAACCCCGCAACCGATTGGCATGGGCTGCTGACCGTCGATGAGGCGCCGCATCTGCTGGACCCGAAGAGCGGATATTTGTTCAACGTGAACGATTCGCCCTGGAACGGCGCCGGAGAGAGCAGCTTACGCAAGCAGGATTACCCGGCTTACGTTGAGACAGGTAGGGAGTCGGCTCGCGGACTGCACGCGATCCGCGTCCTGCAGGGCAAGAAAGACTTTACCGTGGATTCGCTGATCGCGGCGGCCTACGACAGTTATCTGCCATGGTTCGAGAAGCCGTTGCCGGCGCTGATCAAGGCATGGTCCAACCTGCCGGCAGCTTCGGAGAGGAAGGCTGTGCTATCCGGGCAGATCGCCGTGCTGGGTGCGTGGGATCTGCGTTGGGGGGTCGACTCGGTGGCGACTTCGCTGGCGGTCTTCTGGGGGCAGGAGATAGCCAAGGCCGTGAACGCGAGCCACGATTCTGAAGACGAGTTTGCCGCGCCGAAGGTCTCCGACGATGTGGCCCTGAGTGCCCTGGCTACGGCCTCCGCCAAGCTGGCTGCGGACTTCGGGAACTGGCAGACACCGTGGGGAGAGATCAATCGATATCAACGCTTGACCGGGGATATTGTGCAGCGCTTCGACGATGCGCAGCCGAGCACCCCGGTGGGGTTCACGTCTTCGACTTGGGGCTCGCTGGCCTCGTTTGGAGCGAGGCCCTACTCAGCGGAGGAAACAGGCAGGGAGACGGGAACGAAGAAGTGGTACGGGACGAGCGGAAATAGCTTTGTTGCCGTGGTCGAGTTCGGCGATAAGGTGCGAGCCAGGGCGGTGACAGCCGGAGGGGAGAGCGGGCATCCGGAGTCGCTGCACTTCAATGATGAAGTGCAGAGGTACAGCACCGGAAATCTGCGGGAGGTGTACTTCTACCGTGAGCAACTGAAGGGGCACACAGAGCGGGAATACCATCCCGGGGAATTATGAGGTTTTATGAGCGCGGATACGACACGTTACCTTTCACTTTTATGGTTTGCGGGAACGCTATTGCTTGCGATGCCCGCTTCGGCACAAGAGAAGGCACCGCCGGCAAAGACGCTGAATGCGCTCGACCCTAAGTTGATGGATACGGGTGTCGACCCATGCGTGAACTTTTATCAGTACTCCTGCGGCGGCTGGATAAAGCAGAACCCGATTCCAGCGGATGAATCCTCCTATGGGCGCAGCAACGAAATAATCGACGAGAACCAAGTGGTGTTGAAGGCGATTCTGGAAAAGGCCGCCGCGGGTACCTCGGAACGCTCGGCAAATGAACAGAAAATCGGCGACTACTACGGGACCTGCATGGATGTGAATGCGGTCAACCAAGCGGGGCTCAAGCCGCTGCAGCCGCTCTTGGATCGCGTCGCAGCGCTGCGATCCAAGGACGAATTGCCGGAATTGACGGCCTACCTGGATAGCATAGGAGTGAACACGCTATTCGACTTCGGCTCCGACCAGGACTTTAAAGATGCCACGCAGCAGATTGCGATTTTCGACCAGGCGGATCTTGGTTTGCCGGAAAAAGGCTACTACGAGCGCTCGGATGACAAGTCCGTCAAGCTGCGCGGGCAGTATCAGGCTCATGTGGCGCGTACATTCGAGTTGCTGGGTGAAACCCACGATCAAGCGGCAAAAGATGCGGAAACCGTGCTCAAGCTGGAGACGGAGGTTGCCAGGCTTTCACTCAGCAATGTGGAGCGGCGCGATCCTGCGAGCCTTTACCACAAAATGACCCTGGCAAAATTCGATAGCAGCATGCCATCTTTCAGCTTCACGCAATTTCTGCGCGCCGCCCATACGCCCGCCGTAGAGTCTCTCAATGTGGCTGTCCCGGCATACTTCACCGGCCTGAATCAGCTGCTTGCGAGCACCAGCCTGGATGCCTGGAAGACCTATCTGCGCTGGGCACTCGTCCGCCAGCTGGCGCGCACTGCTTTGCCGCAGGCGCTCGATGAGGAGTCGTTCAACTTCTACGGCAAAGTTCTGGATGGCCAACCGGAACAGAAACTGAGATGGAAGCGCTGTGTCGCAGCGACAGACCTCGCTTTGGGAGAGGCATTGGGCCAGGTCTATGTTGCGCAGCGGTTCAGTCCTAAAGACAAACAGCGAACGCTGGAGTTGACCCACGATGTGGAAGCGGCGATGGGCCGCGACATCGAACAGCTCAGCTGGATGAGCGCGACCACCAAGGCGCGTGCGGAAGACAAGCTGCAGGCCGTCGCCAATAAGATCGGCTATCCGGATAAATGGCGAGACTACTCCACCCTGATGGTTACCCGCGGCGATACCCTTGGCAATGCGTTGCGGGCATCCGTATTTGAAGAGAAGCGTGCCATTGCAAAAATCGGCAAACCGGTCGACCGTGGTGAATGGGGAATGAGCCCGCCCACGGTGAATGCTTACTACAACCCGCAGATGAACG
>PLZN01000265.1 GCA_003152195.1 Acidobacteriaceae bacterium | reverse complement strand
TTGGGTTCAAGGGTGGGATACGCGACTCTCTGATCGAGATTCGTGGATCCCACCCTTCGCAAAAAACGCGACGGACCCCGGATTCCTGCCACGCAGCGCTGGACAAGACCGCGTGTGCGCCTTTCTATAAGGAAAGGCGCATGAATTTCGCGGAACCCAGTAAGCTCAACAGGAATCCGGGGATATGGGGCACCCGGAGATTTGTTGCACTTTTCAGAAAACGCGCACTGAGGAAGGAAATTGCCGATGGTCACGCTCCCTGAACTTAGCCAGGACGCAGCTCAACTGCAACAGCGCATCGACCGGTTCCACGCTGTCCGCGATGGCATTCTGGCCCAGGTACGCCAGGTGATCGTCGGCCAGGACGATGTTCTCGACCAGATCCTGACCGCATTGTTTGTTGGCGGGCATTGCCTGATCACCGGCCTGCCCGGTACGGCCAAAACGCTGATGGTACGCACCATCGCGGAGACCCTCGGCCTCACCTTCCGGCGCATCCAGTTCACNNTTCACGCCGGACCTGATGCCCTCCGACATTACCGGAACCGACATTATTGAGGAAGACGTCACCACCGGGCATCGTAAGTGGACCTTCGTCGAGGGTCCGATTTTTGGAAACGTCGTCCTTGCCGACGAGATTAACCGCACTCCGCCAAAGACCCAGGCCGCATTGCTCGAAGCCATGCAGGAACGCTCCTGCACCGTACGCGGCCACGTCTATCAGCTTCCAGCGCCCTTTTTCGTGCTGGCAACGCAGAACCCGATCGAGCTCGAAGGCACTTACGCTTTGCCCGAGGCCCAGCTTGACCGCTTCCTCTTCAACACCATCCTCGACTACCTCAGCGCCAGCGACGAACTCAAGGTGGTGGACCTGACAACCACGACGCGCGTCGCCAAAATCGAAGCCGTCACCACGGCCCAGGAGTTACTTGGCTTCCAGCAGCTTGTCCGCATGGTTCCGATTGGCGAACCGGTAGCGCAGTATGTCGTCAACCTGGTTCGCGCGACACGATACAAGAACCAGAGCGCGCCGGACTTCGTCAAGAAGTACGTCAACTACGGCGGCAGTATCCGCGCCGCACAGTTTATCGTGTTGGCGGCGAAAGCACGCGCACTCGCGCGCCGCCGCTACCACGTTACCTACGACGACGTCACTTCCCTTGCCATCCCAGTGCTGCGCCATCGCATTCTGCTCAACTTCCACGCGGAGTCGGAACGCATCGATGCGGATGAAATTCTCCGCCGGCTGATCGAATATATGCCGCCACCTAAGGAGGCCTCAGGGCAGCCCCGATGATGCAGCGCTTTCTAGATCCCGCCGTGCTGGCCAGCATTTCGAGCCTTGACCTGCTCGCCAGGACAGTGGTGGATGGCTTCGTCGCCGGTCTCCATCGCTCTCCGGATTTTGGCTTCAGCCAGGAGTTCGCCGAGTACCGCGCCTACACGCCGGGGGACGATCTGCGCCATGTCGATTGGAATCTTTTTGCCCGCACCGAACGCTGCTATCTCAAGCGCTATCGCGGCGATACCAACAGCCAGCTCACCATCCTGCTCGACGCCAGCAATTCGATGGACTACACCTCTGGCCGGGGAAAGACGGCCAGCAAGATGGATTACGCCCGCTTTGCGGCCGCCTCGCTTTTCTATCTCGCCATCCACAACCAGCGGGACGCGGCCGGCCTCATTGTCTTTGACGATGAGGTACGCAACTATATCCGGCCCTCCACGCGACAGGGGCAGTTGTATCGCCTGCTGGCTGGGCTGGAGCAGGCCGAGCCGCATGCCCGCACCGACTTTGCCAAGCCGTTGCTTCACTTCCAGAACCTTCTCCATCGGCGTGGCATTGTGATCATGTTCTCCGATTTCTATGAGGACCCCGCAGCCATCGTGCGGACGATTGAGCCGTTGCGCTACCACGGCAACGAGGTAGTCCTGTTCCATGTGCTCGATCCCAAGGAAATACGGCCAGAGCTACACGGGCCTGCCATCCTGGTCGACCTGGAGACGGACCAGCGCATGGAAGTCATTCCGGAGTACGCGCGCAACGACTACATCAGGAAGATCGACAACCATATCGAGCAACTGCGCGATCGCACGCGCGGCGCTGGAATGGACTACCACCTGCTCGTAACGGATCAGCCGCTCGACGCCACGCTGCGCGAGTACCTCGCTATTCGCCAGGGAGGGCGTTGATGGGTTTCTTCAGTCCATGGTTCCTGGTTGGCCTGGTTGGGATCGGCTTGCCGGTTTACGTTCACTTGCTGCGCCGCCATACCACTCCGCCACAGCCTTTTAGTTCATTGATGTTCTTTGAGCGGGGCACGCAAAGCTCCACGCGTCACCGGCGGCTGCGCTACCTGCTGCTCTTCTCGCTGCGCGCCGCGCTGCTGCTACTGCTGGTGCTCGCGTTTGCCAATCCTTTTATCCGGCGTGCAGGGGCCGGAGCCAGCGGCAAGCTCCTGCTGGTGGTGGTCGACGATTCCTTTAGCATGAAGGCCGGGTCGCGGTTTGCAGACGCCAAGCAAGCCGCGTTGCAGGTGCTGGCATCGAGACCCCGGTCGCAGCGTGCCGAGGTGATGGCTCTCGGCGGCAGGCTCGCCGTGTTGATCCAGCCCATTCAGGACGCAGGGGCTCTGCGTTCCGCGGTGGAGAGTATCCCGCCTGGAGACTCGCGGGCAAATTTAGGCGAACTGGCACACGGCGTGCGCGCCCTGGTCGAGAGCGTGCGCATGCCGATCGAGCTCCACCTCTTCAGCGACATGCAGAAAACCGGCATGCCGGCAAACTTTGCCGACATGGAGCTGCCCGCGAATGTATCCGTTGTTCTGCACCCGGCCGGCAAAGTCGTCCCTAACTGGACGGTCGAAAGTATCAACGCTCCGGCTCAGCTTGCCGACCCGAAGGACCCGAAGAAATCGCGCGTGCAGGCAGTGATCGCCGGCTATGGAACTCCGGCTGCCTCCAGGACCGTCTCTCTGGTGGTCAATGGCAACACGATCGCCACTCGCAAAGTGGAGGTTCCGGCGGATGGCCGTGCAACAGTCGAGTTTCAACCGCTCGATGTGCCTTTCGGTCTCAACCGTTGTGCGATCAAGATCGACTCGGCCGACGGCTTTCCGGCCGACGACATAAGTGTGTTTGCGGTCAAACGAGCTGACCCGGAACGCGTGCTGTTCGTCCATCAGGCCAGCGATTCGCGCTCGCCTGTCTACTTCGGCGCTGCCTTGGCCGCGGCGAGCCAGGCATCCTTCACTTTGCAGTCCATCGATAGCGAAAAGTCTACCGACATTGATCCGTCGAAATACGCGTTCGTGGTGCTTTCTGACGCCATGGCCTTGCCTTCTATTTTCGAGAATGCTCTCTTGCAGTACGTGCGCGGAGGTGGCAGCGTCCTGATTGCAGCCGGAACCTCGGCCGCGCACCGTGCGCGCATTCCGATCTTCGGGGGATACTCTTCCGACGCGCATTCTTATTCGCGCGATGGCTATGCCGTGGTGGGCGAGACTGACCTCACGCACCCGGTGATGAATGAAACCACAGGAAAGGATGTGGCCAGCAACGATCCAGCAACCAATGCCATGACGGCGAAGGACGCAGCCGGCTGGTCCGATCTGAAGTTTTACTACGTCGCCGGTGTGGATGCGCCCCAAGCCCGCGTGATCGCACGGCTCACTGATCGAACACCGCTGCTCATGGAGAAGCAGATCGGGGAGGGACACGTGCTGCTGTTGGCGTCCGGGTTGGACGACCTGACCAATGACTTCCCGGTTCGTCCCGCATTTGTACCCTTCATTGATCGGACAGCGCGCTATCTTTCGGGAAGCGACCGGATTGGCAGCCGGCTGGTCGATTCGTTTGTTCCGTTGCGAACCGCCGCTGCCCAAGCCGGCAGTCCGGCCGCAGGCGTGGAAATCATCGGCCCGGACGGCCACCGTGCTTTGTCACTAACCGAGGCGGCCTCGGCACAGTCCTTCCAGTTGGCGCGTGCAGGCTTCTACCAGATCCGTTTCGCGAACGGCAAGAATGCGCTGATTGGTGTGAATCCAGACCGCCGCGAGTCAAACCTGGAGCCCATCCCCGACGACCTGCAGCAACTGTGGGGTAAAAGTCCCGCAGAACCGGCGCCCACACGGTCAGCCACCCCTGATTCCAGCCAGGAGAAAAATAGCCACAGCATCTGGTGGTACGTTATGCTACTGGTATTGGTGGCGGCGGTTGCCGAGTCCATCGTTGCCAGCCGCTACCTCGGCACACAGAGGGAGGAGGCATGAGCAACCAGGACAAGCTCAACTCCTATATCCGGCAGTTGCACCAACGATTGCGCCTAGGTGCGTCGTTGCGTGGCGTGGCCATCCTCACCGCCACGGCGTTGATAACAACCGTCTTCCTTGTCCTTATCCTGAACGCGTTTGCCTTTCCGGTACGCGGCCTCACCGGTGCCCGCTCGCTGCTGCTGGCAGCACTTGCCTCGGCCGCGGCCTTCGGTCTCGCGCTGCCCTTGCGGCGTCTCACGCGCGGCCGCGCTACAGCCGTTGCCGAATCCGCCTACCCTGAATTTCAGCAGCGGTTGCTCACCTTCGATGACCGGGAGAAACGGGGGAATGATCCTTTCCTCGAATTGCTTGCGGCGGACACACTTTCCGTAGCTAAGGACGCCCCGCCGGCAAACCTGGCGCCAAACAACCGGTTGTATTTTCTGGCGGGCGTTGGCTTTGCCTGTCTTTGCGTACTTGCGTGGCTTGTCGCCGCAGGTCCCGGCTACCTCGGCTATGGTGCGTCGCTGCTTTGGACCGGGCCAAAGGCTGCGCCACTCTATGACATCCGGGTCACGCCCGGCAACGTTGCAGTCCGGCGTAATAGCGACCAACTGGTCACCGCCCAGATCATCGGGCTCAAGCCAGACAAAGTGCGGCTGTTTGCGCGCTATCAGAGCTCGATCTCCAAGGTGGCGCGGAATGGAGGGTGGGAGCCGGTCGCCATGCAGCCGCAACCTGATTCTTCTGCCACTAGCTCCACTTTTCAGTTCCTGTTCGCGGGTCTTCCTGAAGACGTCGAGTACTACGTGGAGGCCGGTCCCCTCACCTCCCGTCATTTCAAGGTCCGTGTCGTTGATCTGCCGTCGGTTAAACAAGTGCGGGTAACCTACCACTACCCGAAGTGGACCGGCATGCAGCAAGTCTCCGAGGAGCACGGCGGCGATCTGCGCGCCATCGAAGGCACCAATGCAGAATTGACGGTGCTGATGGACCGCCCACTGCGCGACGGCCAGCTCACTCTCGATGATGGAAAACAGATCGCGCTCAGCGGCGGCAAGGGGAATCTGTACAAGGGCTCCATACTGATGCAAAAGGACGGCGCCTACCATGTTGCCGCCGTCGACCAGGGCCAGCAGGTCCGCTTGTCGGAGGACTACTTTATTGCTACCGACAAAGCGAACCCGCCAGAGATCGCCATCGACCGTCCCGCCAGCGATTATCGAGCCAGCCCCATCGAGGAAGTCACGGTCGGCGTGAAGGCGTCAGATGAGTTTGCCCTGAATAATGTCACCCTTCACTATTCCGTGAATGGCGGACCGGAAAAAAATGTCAGCCTGTTGGAACACCCGGGGGCAAAGAGCGCGAGCGGCGCCACCACGCTAAGCCTCGAAGATTTCAAACTGGTTCCAGGGGATCTGGTTAGCCTTTACGCCACGGCCAAGGACGGACATGCTGAAGCGCGCACCGACATCTCTTTCATCCAGGCAGACCCGTTCGAGCGCGAGTTCTCGCAATCGCAGCAGAGCGGCGGGGGAGGTGGTGGCGGAGGCGGCGGGGGAAACCAGACCGACATCTCCAAGCGTGAGAAAGAGCTGATAGCGGCGACATGGAAGCGCCAGAACGACAAGACCGCCACTCCAAAGGACGCGGCGGACGCAGGCAAGTTCCTCTCCGGAGTGCAGAACAAGCTGCGGGAACAGGCGTTGTCCCTGGCGGCACGCATGGATAGCAGAGATCTATCCTCCGCGAATGAGGAATTCAACAGCTTCGGACACGACATGCAAGCAGCAGCAGCAGCCATGACGCCATCGTCTGACAAATTGCAGCAAATGCAATGGCGCGACGCGATTCCGGCGGAGCAGAAAGCCCTGCAATATCTGCTGCGGGCGGAAGCGACCTTCCGCCAGATAGAGGTTGCGTTCGGCCACCAGCGCGGCGGAGGAGGCGGTGGGGGTGGAGGCGCGGGCCGTGACCTCGCCAGCCTGTTCGACCTCGAACTCGATACGGAGAAGAATCAATATGAGACGGCGCAGACCGGCTCTGCGGCCGACCAGCGCGCTAAAGCAGTGGATGATGCTTTGCAGAAGCTCGATGCGTTGGCGCACCGCCAGGAGGAGCTGGCCCAACAGCAGCGCAATAGCCCGCAAACCATGCAGGAGCGCTGGCAGCAGGAGATGCTGCGCCGCGAGGCCGAACAGCTTCAGCGTCAGATGGAGCAACAGCTGGCCCAGAATAATCAGCAGGGACAGCAAGGACAGCAGGGTCAGCAAGGACAGCAGGGACAGCAGGGACAACAGAGCGCGGGCGGCTCATCGAGTGGTTCTTCGAGTGGGCAGAGTTCACCGGGCCAATCACAATCCGCGCAGTCTCGATCTGGAGCCTCGAAAGGTCAGTCTTCTTCCAATGCTGCTGGAGATGCGGCCGACCCTCGCGTGATGCAGGCACTTAGCCGGCTTCGCGAGGCCGGTGAAGAGATGAAGCGCAGCGCCGGTCAGCAGCAGAGCACAGAGGCTGCACGACGCGCGGCCGATCAACTCCGCCAGGCCACCAATCTACTGAGCGGTACGCAGCAACAGCAGGCAACGGGCAAACTCGATTCGCTCTCCCGCGAGAGCGATCGTCTGAGCAAGGAAGAGCATGCCCAGGCGGATCGGATTCGCAGCATGGCTGGCCAAGGTCAAGGTGAACAGGACGAGAACACGCAGACCCAGTATGCGGCCAGGATGCAGGCGCGCAACAAACTGGCGGAGGACCGCCAGCAACTCTCCGACGATCTTTCTCAGCTGGAAAAGAATTTGCGGAACGCAGCTCGAGACCTGGCGCCGACGCAACCGCAGACATCCTCGAAGTTGCGCGACGCGCTGGGGGGCATGGACCAGACTGACCTGACGAACCGCGTGCAGCGGACTGCCGATTGGCTCCGTCGCGGGATTAACCCCAACTCGAACGGAACAGAAGAGGGCATAGGCAAAGGTCTCACTCAATTAAGCGAACAGGTACACCAGGCGCAACAAGGGTTGGGCGCGGGCAAACCCTCGCAGGGGCAGTCGCAGGGCGATCAAGCCGCCGCGCTCGACCACATCGAACGCTTCCGCGATGAGATCGATTCTTTGGCCGGGCGTGGGCGAAATACACCGGACCGGCAACCGGGACTGCAGGGGCAGCAGAATGGCCAGGGAATGCGGCAGGAACAGGGCCAACAGCAGGGCCCGGGCTCCAACCAGGCGCAGAACGGTCAGAATGGCCAAGCGGGGCCTGGCAGCCAGCTGGGTCAGAGCGGTGGTTTCAATCAGCGTGCGGGAAACCGGGTAAGTCAGGACGGCCCCAGCGGCGACGTCGGCAATGGGGGCTCTGGGGGTGGCGCCATCGGCACAGCTTACTTCAACGTCAACACGGGCAACAATCACTTCGATCGCAACGGCCGCCCCGCAGCTCCAGACAATTCGCCCGTCCCGGGCGATCCCGAACGAACCTACCGGGAGGGGCTGGCGGAGTTAAACCAGCTCCATCACATTGCCCAGAACGATCCTGCGGCGCTTAAGCAAATTGAGGAGCTCGCTCGCCAGATGCAGCGCCTCGACCCCCGCCGATTCCCGGGTAATCCAGCAATGGTCGAACAACTCCATACCGAGGTGCTGAGCGGAGTCGATAGACTGGAACTACAACTTCGCCGCGATACGGACGACCAGACTTCAGGTCAGGTACGTACGACCAAAGAGCCCTCAGTCCCGCCCGGGTACGAGGAAGCGGTTGCCGAGTATTTCCGCCGCCTCAGCAAAGGCCAGTAGATCCCAGCTCACTTACCCTTGTAGTCCTTGAAAAGTTCCGGGAACTCCTGTTTGAGTGCGTTGACCTTGGGACGGTCACACACCATGATGTAAGGATTATTGGGGTTATGCAGGGCGTAGTCCTGATGATATGCCTCAGCATCATAAAAGCCTTTCAAGGGCACAACGTGGGTCACGATGGGTTTGCGAAAGACTTTGGCCGCGTCAAGTTGCGCGATGTACTCCTTGCTGATCTTCTGCTGCTCCTCGCTGCTGTAGAAGATAACGGACCGGTAAGACGAACCTACGTCCGGCCCTTGACGATTGAGCTGGGTGGGGTCGTGAACGACGGAGAAGAAGATCTGCAGCAGCCGGCCATAGGTTATCTGCGAGGGATCAAAAACCACCTTTACTGATTCCGCGTGTCCAGTGTTCTCTTGAGTAACCTGGTCGTACGTCGCGGTGGCGGCAGAGCCGCCCGCGTAGCCGGCGGTCGTCGCAAGCACCCCTTTGACACGCTCAAAGACCGATTGTGTGCCCCAGAAACAGCCTCCGGCAAAGATCGCGGTCTGTTTTCCTGAGGTCTGGGCAAGGGCGCTATCGTCTGCGGGAGCGGGTATCGGCGTTTTGGCAGCAGCTGAGCAGCCCGTACAAGCAGCAAAGGCCATCAGCAGAGCAAGTATCGTGTTGCGCATCGCAAGCGAACGGGGCATTTAAGTCTCCTGGAGTGTTCAACCTGAAAACACTCGGTAATTGAGACGAAGCTACGCAATAGAGGTTACAGCGCATAGGAAAAACTTGCACCCGGAGTGCTTCAGCTGACGAAAACAGCCGGGACTGATGCAATCCCCGATGCAGACGGAGTAACGGAGAGTGGAGGAAAGAAACCGCAGGTCCACTCCGCTTCGCTCCGGCCGGGATGACAAATTGGTTTGAGTGAAGCAGCGTTATAGAACGTTATTTGATTTGTCATCCCGACCGGAGCGAACCCCGGATTTCCTGCTGCGTGCCATCACCAATGGCCACATGTGCGGCTTTCTTTAAGGAAAGCCGCATGCAGTTCGCTGATCCCCCCTAACCTCGACAGGAAATCCGGGGCAGCGGAGTGGAGGGACCTGCGGTTTCAGCGATCGATGCCCACTCGCGCCGGCGGTACACAGTAATGGGAAGCTGAGCTTTCTTCCTTTAGAATAATGCCGTGACACGGAAACGTTTTTCTTGCCTGACAGCCTTTGTCATTCCTGCTCTTGCCCTTATGCTCTGCGAGGCAAGGCCAGCCGTTGTGGCACAGCAGATGCAACACTCCGCGCCCTCCGTTCCCTCCACCCGCTTGAACATCCGGACGTACGAGGGAAAGACGCTGACCCTAAGCCCTGAGGATTTGGCCGCTCTGCCACACAAGTCGGTCGTGGTCTTCAATGCCCATACCAAGGCCAGCGAGACCTACTCGGGTGTTCCGCTTGCCGATCTGTTAAGCAAAGCCGGTGTACCTCTCGGTGAAAGTGTGAGAGGACGGCTTTTCATGACTGGGATTGTTGCAGAAGGGACCGACAACTACGGGGTTTTGTATTCCCTGGCTGAAGTTGATCCAGCAATACACACGGGCGACGTAATCGTTGCAGACATGCTCGACGGTAAAAAGCTGGACAAGGATGGTGCGTTCAAGATGGTTTCCACCGAAGACAGGCGCCCAGCTCGCTGGGTGCGGAACCTGACCGCGATTTCGGTGGTCAAGGTTGAACCTTAAGATGGAAGCCTCGGATACCGCCTGGATACGGCCGCAGCTCGCGGGATCTTTATAATAGGAAGTTAGGCTCCACGGGGAAAGTCGAATGGTGTTTAAGGGTTCCGCTATCGCTAAGCTCCTTGTGTTCTTCGCCCTGCCGGGCGTGCTCCCATGCAGCGCAGTCAACCTCAGCGCGCAAGCGGACCTTGCGTCCTATCGGCTGCGGCTCTACCACCTTCATACCGGCGAACATATCGATGTGGTCTACCGCATAGGAGATCATTATCTACCAGGCGCCGTTGCGGAACTGGACCACTTCCTCCGCGATCACCGCACNNATATCGATGTGGTCTACCGCATAGGCGATCGATACTTGCCCGGGCGTGTCGCGCAGTTGGACCATTTTCTTCGCGACCATCGCACGGGTGACATGAAGGAGTATGACCTCAAGGAATTCGATCTGCTGCACGATCTGCTGGTCAAGCTAGGCCGTCCCGACGGCGAAATCGACATTGTCTGCGGGTACCGCGCCCCGTGGAGCAATAACTATCTCCGGGAACACGGGCACGGCGTTGCAGATCATAGCCAGCACATGGAAGCGAAGGCCATCGACATTCGCATTCCGGGCGTCTCCAGTGCCGATGTCCGCGATGCGGCGCTGTCTCTGCACCGTGGGGGAGTGGGCTATTA
>PLZN01000281.1 GCA_003152195.1 Acidobacteriaceae bacterium | reverse complement strand
AATCCGGGGGAGCGGAGTGGAGGGATCTGCAGCTCCTGTTTCCGCATCCCAAACCGTCACGTCCGGAACCAACCTACCCTTTGTCATCCCGATCGAAGCGAAGCGTAGGGACCTGTGGTGCTTTCTACCCTACGTAGAGCCGCCGGGTCAGCAGCACGCCGAAACTAACTCTTTGCCGAGGCGAGGTCGTCGTCTTTCGTTTCCCGGATCGAAAGCAGCCCCAGGAGGGTGAGGACCGCCGACGCGGAGAGGTAGTATCCGACGTACGGGAGGCCGTAGGTTTTAGCTAGCCAGGTCGCGATATACGGCGCCAGCGAAGCGCCCAGGATGCCGGCGAAACTGAAGGCAAGCGAGCTACCCGTATAACGCACTGAGGTCGGGAAGAGCTCGGAGATGACCGTGCCGAGCGGTCCGTAGGTGAGGCCCATCAACGATAGCCCCAACGCCATCATCGCCACCGCACCTGTGGTGCCGGCAACGAACATCGGCGCCAGCAGCAGGCCGAAGAGGCCTATCGCCACGGTGACCCAGAGCATCATGCGCCGGCGCCCTCGCTCCGCCAGCACCGCGGAGACCGGAATGAATAATGCGAAAAAGCAGATGCCGAACAACTGCATCAGCAGAAACTTCCCGCGGCTGTAGCCGAGCGCGCTGGTGCCCCACGACAGCGCGAAGACCGTCATCAGATAGAAGAGAACAAACGTCGCCAGAGACAACGTGATGCCCGAGATCAGCGCCCTGGTGTGGTCCCGAAAAACCGCCACCATCGGCAGTTTCACTTGCTCGCCCCGCTTGACGGCCTCCCGGAAAACCGGGGTCTCGGTAAGCGTCAACCGCACATAAAGGCCAAGGAACACCAGTACAGCACTCGACAGGAACGGAAGGCGCCAACCGAAAGCAAAAAACTGTTTGTCGGTGAGCCACCGGGAGAGCAGCAGGAAGACGCCACTGGAGAGGATGAAACCGGCCGGCGCGCCGAGTTGCGGGAACATGCCATACCATGCGCGCTTGTTTGGAGGAGCATTTTCGATCGCCAGCAGCACCGCACCGCCCCACTCGCCCCCGAGACCAAGCCCTTGACCAAAGCGGCATATTGCCAGAAGCAACGGCGCGACGAAGCCAATCGTGTGGTAGGTCGGCAACGCTCCAATGGCAACCGTGGATATCCCCATGGTCGACAGCGCGATGACCAACGTCGTCTTGCGGCCAATGCGGTCGCCAAAATGCCCGAAGAGCGCGGAACCGACTGGCCGTGCCAGGAACGCAATCGCAAAGGTCGCCAACGAGGCCAGCGTGGCCGAGGCCGGGTCGGACGGCGGAAAGAATAACCTGGGAAAGACGAGCACCGCTGCGGTTGCATAAATGTAGAAGTCGAAGAACTCAATGGTGGTGCCGATCAGGCTGGCGAAGAGGACCTGGCTTGGCGTGTTGAGACGCGTACCGGTCCGGACGGGTGTCGTGCTCATCGAATCTCCGTGTCCGGTTTCAGATATCCAGTTTCCGATAACCAGCGGACCACAGGCCAAAAAATATGTCCAGCCGGGTGTTCGGTTTGACAGAAGGAATCACCATTTGAAAGGTCCGAGGCCCCTTCCGAAGAGGTCGGTGCTGGGCAGAAGATGCACCGGATCCCCTTCCCCCTTCGGTTTGGCTATATTTACAGTTGAATACTATCGTGAAGGAGCCTTGCATGAGCCAAACCGAAGCCGTCTCCGCCGCCGCCGCCGGAACCATCACCCTCGGTGGCAACCTCACCGTTAACCGCCTGGGCTATGGAGCCATGCGTATCACCGGGAAAGGAGTCTGGGGACCGCCCGCCGACAAGGCAGCAGCACTGGCGACCTTGCGCCGTGCCGTCGAATTGGGCGTCAACTTCATCGATACCGCGGATTCCTATGGCCCCAACATCTCCGAAGAACTGATCGCCGAGGCCCTCTACCCATATCCAGCCGGCGTGGTTGTCGGCACCAAAGGCGGATGGGAGCGCTGCGGCCCAGCCCAATGGCTACACAATGCCAGCCCGGAGCACCTTACCGAAGCAATAGAAGGCAGCCTCCAGCGTTTGCGCCTCGATCGCATCGATGTCTACCAGCTCCACGTCCCCGATCCGGCCGTCTCTTATGATGCCTCCATGGACACTCTGGCCAAGCTGCGCGAGCAGGGTAAGATTCGCCATGTCGGCCTCTCCAACGTGACCCAGGAGCACATCGAGCGCGGCCGCAAAATCGTTCCTATCGTCTCGGTGCAAAACCGCTACAGCTTCGCCGACCGCGAATGGGATTACGTAGTCAAGTACTGTGAGCTGCACGGCATCGCCTTCCTGCCTTGGGCTCCCCTTGGCCAAAATAAGAAAGCGCTCGAGGTGGTGGAGAAGATTGCCAGGGAAGTCGGTGCAACCACACTGCAAGTAGCCCTCGCCTGGTTGCTCAAACGATCCAAGATCATGCTGCCGATTCCGGGAACTTCTTCGGCTGCCCATGTGGAGGAGAATGTTGCCGCGGCTGGACTCAAGCTTCCCGACGCCGCATTCAAGGAGCTGTCCGACGTCACCCCCCCTCCCGCCAGCTACCGCGTTAGCTCGATTTCACAGTAGGTGTACCGATTCTAATGAGGGCTCGATAGATGAAGACATATCGTATCGCCACGATTCCGGGGGATGGTATCGGTAAGGAAGTTGTGCCGGCTGGACGGCAAGTTCTGACCGTGCTTGCCGCGTCGGAGTGTTCCTTTACGTTCGAGTTCGAGAACTTTGACTGGGGTGGGGATTATTTCCGCCAACATGGAGCGATGATGCCGGAGAATGGTCTCGATGCTCTGCGCGGCAAAGACGCCATTCTGTTCGGGTCCGCCGGCGACCCGCATATTCCCGATCACATCACGCTCTGGGGTCTGCGGCTGAAGATTTGCCAGGGGCTGGATCAATATGCCAACGTGCGCCCGACACGTATCCTCCCGGGTATCGACGGACCGCTCAAGCGCTGCAGGACGGAAGACCTCGACTGGGTGATCGTGCGCGANNGCGCGAGAACACCGAAGGTGAGTACTCGGGCGTGGGTGGGCGCGTGCATCAAGGGCACCCCATCGAAGTCGCCACCGACTTGTCCCTGATGACGCGGGTAGGGGTGGAGCGCATCCAACGCTTTGCTTTTCGCCTGGCCCAATCCCGCCCACGCAAGCATCTGACGGTGATAACAAAAAGCAACGCGCAGCGCCACGCGATGGTGATGTGGG
>PLZN01000538.1:360-14029 GCA_003152195.1 Acidobacteriaceae bacterium | reverse complement strand
GCCGCACACGCGGCCCTGTCTACGGCAGCGCAGCAGGAAATCCGGGTACGCTCCGATCGGGATGACAAAGGTTATATGGGTTACACAAACACGAGGTCCTAACCAAGCTATGATTTGTCATCCCGACCGGAGCGTAGCGTAGTGGAGGGATCTGCAGTTCTCTCCACGTCTCGCTTATGCCAATGGTCGTGGACGCAACCCCGCCAGGAACTCATCGACCGGCCGCGTATTCAGGACATCTTCTTTCGCCAGCCAGGCGCGCCGCAGTTGCCGGATCCCGTAACGCATCATGTCCAGACTGCTGATGTGGTGAGAGTCGGTATTGATCACAATCTTGCAACCCATCTCCCGGGCCCGGCGCAAGTCAATGTCACACAGGTCAAGCCGGTTGGGATCGGCATTGTGTTCCACCGCCACTCCCAGCCTCGCCGCCTGCTTGAGCACTGCCGTTAAATCGATCTCGTAGGCATCTCTCCGCAGCAGCAAGCGGCCGGTCAGATGCCCTAGAATCCTGACGTAGGGGTTCTCCAGGGCTTTGAGCAGACGCTCCGTCATCTGCTCTTTTGGCTGCTGGAAAAGAGAATGCACGCTGGCGATCACCACGTCCATCTGGGCCAACACTTCATTGGAGAGATCGATTGCTCCGTCTCCCAGAATGTCGACTTCGATCCCGGTCAGCACGCGTATGCGGCCATCCATCTGCGCATCCACTTCGCGAATCCGCTGCATATGCTCCAGTGCGCGCTGATCATCGAGTCCGTTGGTCATGGCCAGATTCTTGGAGTGGTCCGTAATCGCAATGTATTGGTAACCCCGCGCAATGCCCGCCTCGGCCATCTCGAGGATGGTGTTACGGCCATCCGTTGCCTGCGTGTGCATATGCACATCGCCGCGCAGGTCGATCTGCTCGATCAGTCGGGGCAGGCGATGCTCTGCGGCTGCTTCCAGTTCGCCCTGGTTCTCGCGAATCTCGGGAGGAATCCAATCCATGCCCAGGGCCTTGTAAATTTCCTCTTCGGCCGCGGCCGCTACTACCGTGCCGTCGTCCAAACGTGCGAGCGAATATTCGCTCAATGTGTATCCGCGCTTCAGCGCGCGCTGGCGCAGGGAAACGTTGTGCATTTTCGAGCCGGTAAAATATTGCAGGGCAGCACCATAAGACGCCTCTGGCAATAAGCGCACGTCAACCTGCAAGCCGCTCCGCAAGCGGAAGCTCACTTTGTTCTGGCCCTTCGCGAGCAGCTCGGCGATCGGGGGATAAGCCGCCGTGTACTCGACTGCGGCGGCAACCGCCTCCTCCGCGCAAGCA
The DNA here is from genome assembly GCA_003152195.1 of Acidobacteriaceae bacterium. Taxonomy (GTDB): domain Bacteria; phylum Acidobacteriota; class Terriglobia; order Terriglobales; family Acidobacteriaceae; genus PALSA-350. The sequence continues at coordinate 12,720 of PLZN01000538.1, read as the reverse complement.
GGACCGGTCACCAGCAGGTCCAGATCGCCCACCGTCTCTCGTCCGCGCCGCAGAGACCCTGCCGGCATCACCCGCTCGATTCCCTTGAATTGCTCCAGGTAGAGCGTCACGCGTTCGGCTGCGGCTTCCGCGTCGTCCAGCAGAAAGCGGCCACTGTTCCTGTGATATTCGGCGATCCCTCGCTGCAGCTTCTCGATCAGCTTTTGTCCAAAGCGTGGCAGCGTCGCGAGTTTTCCGGTATCGATCGCAGCCTGCAGTTGCTCTACGTCGCTCACCTGCAAGGCCTCCCAAAGCAACGCCACGGTCTTCGGCCCCATGCCCGGCAACTTCAGCAATTCCAGCATCGTGGGCCGATACGTGATAAGCAATTCGTCGCGCAGCTTCATGCTTCCGCGGGTCTCGATTTCCTGAATATTCGCTGCCATGCCCTTGCCGATCCCGGGAATTTCCAGCAGCCGGCTCGGTTCGTTGACGAACGAACTGAGTTGCTCGGTACTGTTCTCAACCGCTTCGGCGGCTCGCCTGTAGGAACGGATACGGAAAGGATCGCCTGCCCCAATTTCCAGCAGGTCGGCGGTTTCGGCCAATAACTGCGCAATGGATTTGTTGTCCATATTTGTAACCGACGACCCTTTACTTTCAGCGATTTACTGCGTTCGTCAAGTCTACTGTAGCGAGGACTATGGCGGTCAGCTATGGATTTTTGCGCTCAGATTGTGGGCCCCAGCCCGGCGCGATTGTTTAGCGTCTCAAGTCTATCGTTCGCACCAAAGCGAGATTCTCTGCAGCCCTGTCGGATCCATCGGTCTTTGGCCTCATCGCTACACTCGCATGCCTGCTCCGGTCCGTAGCCACACCCGCCATGGACTTGCGTGCAACGCCAAATTGTTAACGTAGGTTTGAAAAGGCCCGTGATGAACTTGAAGATGTAAATTGTGGCTGCTATGCCGACAAGCGCGGTAAGCATGGAAATCACCTCGACTGTGATCATCATGGACCAGCGATGTCGGCTGCGTGCTTCTGAGCTTTGGCTTCCTTCGAAGCCTCTACTGCTTTTCGTGACCGGGAAGCGATGATGCCTGCTTGATCGCCTCCACGCTTAAGCCGCCGAGGCAGCTTTCGTGCACGCGAAGATCCTCCACCGTTGCGGCCTCAACATCCGCTTCCATCAGGTTCGGGATGAGGTTGACGGTACCGGGCGGGGTGATTCAGCTTAAAGATTGGACCGTGCGACACAGTCTCGGTGCTTCCGCGATGCTACCCCTCGGCTCTTCGCGGCTGCATCTCGCTGCGATGCGGACTACTCGAACGCTACGCCACACGATGCACCAGCCACGCCGGTGCATCGGTCGACGCATACTCTCGATCTCGGAAAGTTATGCCCAGATGGGCGGCCGCAACTGCCATGGCCTGACTCATGCTCGCGCTGCCTTGGTTCGCATAGCCTTGCGTGAGCTCTGCAAACTGGCTCACCGCCTCAAGCCTCACCGCTTCGCGGCCAACGCAAGGATTTACCTGCCGGCTTGTTTCCAACTCTGCCTCAGCTCGAGCCGTCAGGCGTCGATGACTTTCAATGGCCGATGACTCCATGTCGATGCTCATGATAGTGTGATGACCCTGACGGCAATCAAGCTGCCTGGCATTCGACTAATGCCGGGCAGCTTCAGCATCAGAGGCATGGAATTAAGTGGCTCGAAGGTAGCGCGCACCTGACAGAAGCATCATCAGAGAGATCAGACCGGAACCTTCTACGTGGTAGCAAACTTGCACATTTGAAATGACTTGCATACCACAGTGCACCTCGATTTGTTTCCGTGCGACTTTGCTGCTCCGCCCGCGTAAGCGTGGCGGAGCCCAAAACAGCAAGACCGGTCCCTCCACAACTTCGCGCAGTCCGGCCTGCTGTTTCTCCAGTGTCGGGCGTGACCCGGATTTCCCGCTGCGCGGCACCACCTATAGCAGCGTGTGCGGTCCCGGCCAGCCAGGACCGCATGAAGTGCGCAGATCCCACCAACCCTGGCAGGAAATCCGGGTTCAGGCTACTTCGCGAACCCTAGCCACGGAATCGGCTTGAGGTCCCTTTTGTCCCTGAACGATGTCGAACTCGACTTCGTCCCCTTCTTTCAAGCTCTTGTATCCATCGAGTTGGATCGCGCTGTAATGAACAAACACGTCGGGCCCGTCGTCCCGGCCGATAAAGCCGTAGCCCTTCGCGTTATTGAACCACTTGACTTTGCCTTTGTATTGAGCCACTAACCTGTCGACCTTCCTTGACGCGCATCGAGCATGTGGTGAACTGCTCTTCCTTACAGACGCATCGAAGGCTCGATTGGTTTTCCTCAAATGTCGGGCGAGTTGCCTGTGGGTTTCAGGACGATGCAAGACAAATGCCCTGTTTTCAGTTCTTTTTTTGCCCAGCCCGCCGCAAACGCTCATAAAGCATCACTGAAATCAGCGTTTTGCCGTCGTGAATCTTGCCCTCTTCGATCATGCTGAGCAGCTTGGAGAGCGGGATCATCTCGATTTCGAGCTGCTCGTCGTATTCCGGCTGCGCTTCTCCCAAAGTGAGGCCCTCGGCGATAAACACTTGCATAAACTCACCCAGAAAGCCGGGGCTGGCAAAGTAGCGCACCATTTTTCGCCAGCGCTTGGCCTTGAAGCCTGTTTCTTCCAGCAGCTCGCGCTTGGCCCCAGCCAGCGCATCTTCCCCCGCTTCCATTTTTCCCGCCGGTACCTCGAGCAGATATTCTTTCGCGGCGTGACGATACTGCCGTTCCATCACGATCATGGGATCTCGCTTGCTCTTGGTATCATCGATCGCGAGGATGACAACCGATCCGTTGTGCCGCACCACATCGCGGCTCACCTTCCTGCCGTTCTCGAGGATTTCGTCGGTGTGCACGCGGAAGAGAGGTCCCTCATAGCTCAACTTTGACGAGATCACATCCACTTTTGAGCGCGCCTGCGCGGCCTGGCGCTTGCCCCCGGTTACCTCTGGGGCGGCCTTCTTACCGCTGCTGGTCTGCTCTTTTTCCTTCGCCCTCAATGCTTCTTTTCTGCCCATGCCGCTCCTCAAATTTGTTGGATAACTTAAAGTACCATCCGGAAATCGACCGTCTGGACTGCCGGTATGTGGGCCATCAAGAGCTGCAAATTCGGATACCAGGGGTTGGCCAGAGGCCAAAGCGCTCAACGAGAGAGGCCGATGAACAGGCGAGGGAGCCAGAAGCCGCAGCGCAGCGTTTCTATCATCGGACCAGGCAACTGGGGCAGCTCGTTGGCGCACGCTCTCCGAGCGGCCGGAGTTCCGCTGCACGAGGTCATCGTCCCGGCTCAGAGCGGACGCTCGGTAGTTAGCTACGGGAAGCGGGCACGCGCTCTGCCGCTCACTACGCTCGGCCACGCCCAACTCGAAGCCGATGTTCTCTGGCTCTGCGTGCCGGATGCCGCCATTGCTCAAGTGACATACCGCCTGGTGGAGCGGGTGGCAGCCCGCGGTTCGACCCTCAAGGGGCAGATCGTCGTCCATTCCAGCGGAGCGCTCAGTGGGCAGGTGCTGCGGGCAGCCGCTCACGCGGGCGCCTCCGTGGCATCCGTCCACCCGGTGATGAGCTTTCCCACCCGCACTCCGGTTCCTCTGCAAGGGGTGCCGTTTGGCATCGAAGCGGATGCCGCCCGCCGCCGCATCCTGAACACCATCGTTCGCCAGATCGGTGGCCGGCCCTTCGCCATCCATGTTTCGAGCAAAGCGCTCTACCATGTGGTAGGCATGCTGTCGTCGCCCCTGCTGGTCAGCCACCTGGCCGCGGCGCAGCAAGCCGCGGAACTGGCTGGGCTTAGCCCGCGCCAGGCTCGCCGGCTGATCGAGCCCATCGCCCGTGCTACCCTCGACAACGTCTTTTTGCGCGGAGCCGGGAAGAGTTTCAGCGGACCGATTGCCCGCGCGGACGTGGAGACAATTCGTCTGCATCTTCAGGCCTTGGAGCCCCATCCTATGTTGGCGGGGGTGTATCGCGCGCTGGCGCTTTTCGCACTGGATGCTCTACCCTCCCCTGGCAAGACACAGGTCCGCCGTTTACTCCGGTCAAAATGACCGCTAAATCGTTGCCGGGAAAGGGCTATGAGAAACTACAGCAGGCTCGCAGATCAGAAGCGCATTTCACAATAGGTGTAGCCGGTGAAAATGGCTCAGACGGGGCTTTTCACCAAGAAAAGCCCCACTTCGCGAAGGTCGGATCGGGCACGGTACTTGTGAAATCGCTCTAGAAGCGGCCCCGCGCTACGGAAACAGGAGAGGGTGGGCATGGCGATGGAGAAAGCACGGCTGTGAAGACCGAGTGTTATCCCATCGAGATTCTGCCTCGTCCGAGCCGGCTGTTTCTGGACTTCGCGCAGCGTCATGAAGCGCTCGCGCCGTTTTTTCCGGCCAGTGCCTATTCCACCGAGTGGATGACCGCACCGCCGGTTCTTGCACCCGCCCATCGTGCAACTCTCTGCGATTTGCTCGAGCAGCAGAACCACGATTTTGCGGCGGCTGACCAGGTCTTCCAAAACATCGCGCGGTTGCGCAACGGCGCGGGCGCGGTGGTCACCGGGCAACAGGTGACGCTCTTCGGTGGTCCGCTCTTCACTCTCCTCAAAGCAGCGACCGTGATTCGCAAGGCCAAAGACGCCTCCGCCTCCGGCAGTCCCCACGTGCCCATCTTTTGGTTGGCGACCGAAGATCATGACCTCGCCGAAGTGGATCACGTCACCCTGCCCTCCCGCCACGAGTTGAAGACGCTGCGCCTGGCCACCGAGCATGGGGGCGGAGCCGCGGTTGGCGGCTTGACCATGGGCAAGAATGTCGAGGAGTTGCTGGCGCAGGCGGGCGAGATCCTCGGCCCCGGTCCTGTGCTCGATCAGCTCGCCGCCTGCTACCGGGAAGGCCAGAACTTTGGCCAGGCTTTTGGGCAATTTATCTCCCGCATCTTTGCCCCGCAAGGGCTGTTGGTAATTGACGCTTCGTCCCGCGCCTTCCATGTCCTGGGCAAGGATGTTCTTCGCGAAGCGATCGTGCGCGCCGATGAGTTGCGCGTGGCGCTCACGGATCGCGGCCAACAGCTTGTTGCCGCCGGGTATCACTCCCAGGTTTTGGTTCCCCCGCACTCCAGCCTGCTCTTTCTCATCGATAGCAGCTCCGCGGCGCGCCTTCCCCTCCGGCGAACGCCGGATGGTGGTTGGCACGCTGGCAGGCATCCCTATTCGACCGCCGAACTGCTGGCCATTCTGGAAACAGAACCCGAGCGGCTCAGCCCCAATGCTCTGCTGCGGCCCGTCTTTCAGGATGCCGTTCTGCCCACCGCCGCCTATGTAGGGGGACCGGCCGAAGTTGCGTATTTCGCTCAGTCCCAGGTGCTCTATGAACGCATCCTGGGCCGAACTACGCCGATCCTTCCCCGTCTGTCGGCGACGCTCATCGAACCTGCGATTGCCGGTCTGCTCGCCCGCCACCAGCTCTCCCTACCCGATGTGATCCAGAGCGTTTTTGAGGACCCTGTTGAGTTGGCCCAGCGGTTAGGCGCGCGGGCCATCTCCGCGGTGGGCAAGCGTAAGCTCGCGGCAGCCGGTGAAGCTCTTCATACTGAGCTCTCGGCGTTGGCCACCTACATGCATTCCCTCGACCCCGGTCTAGGCCGAGCCGCTGACGTCGCCGGCTCCAAGATGCGTTATCAGATGAACCGGATGCGCCGGCTGGCGGCAAACTACGAACTCGGGCGGGAGCAAGTCCTGAGCCGTCATGCCGAACTGATCGCGCTCAACCTTTTCCCCACCCGCCATCCCCAGGAGCGGATTCTTGCAGCCGCATGGTTTCTCTCCCGCTTTGGAGAAGGTCTCCCGGAAATTCTGGTGGAGCAAGCCGGACAGCAATGTCCTGGTCACAAAGCCATCTGGATCTAGAACCACTGTATAGGGCACGTCACCGTCGAATGTTCTAGAATGTTGCCAGCCATGAAGGCTAAACTGGGCAATCCGTTTGATGTCACCTGTCCCGATTGCGGGGCGATCCTGAAGATCGACCCCGAGACCAGGGCCATACTTTCCCACAAATCCGCGCCGCGCAAGCGTACCTTCGAAGATTTAGAATCCGCGGCCAAGGCCCTGCGCGATCAGGATGAGCGCAACCAGGAAATTTTCCGCATGTCGGTCGAAGCCGAAAAGAATAAACATCAGTTGTTCGACAAGCGATTCGAGGAAGCGTTGCGCAAGGCCAAGGAGACTCCGGACGAAGGACGCCCACTGCGTGAATTCGATCTCGATTAGAGCGGTTTCACAGTAGATGCAGACCGAAGCCACAGATGTTTTCGTGGTTTTCTATCAAAGAAAACCACACCTCGCGATTTTTCGGAGGACACAGCAACGGTGAAACCGCTCTTAGGGCCACGCTGCATCTAAAATTCACAGTTCAAGCGAAAGAGGAATGTAATGGGGATCACGCAAATTCCGCAGCAGGTGGCATCGACCGTTCAAGATGCGGCCGCGAACTTCAAGTATCAGGGAAATCGCATTCTCGACGACGGCTTGAACAAGAACTGGGTGCGTACGATCGCCGCGGGGTCGATGGTGGCGGGAGCGATTCTGTTAGCCGGCGGCAAGCGCAAGGCTGGATTAATTGTTGCCGCTGCCGGAACCATCTTCGCCCTAATCGAAGATCCTGAGGGCGTCAAGACAGTATGGAACAACATCCCCGATTATCTCGAGAGCGGTCACGGCCTGCTAGGCCGGTTCGAAAAGTTTGTGGGAGAGCTCTCGATGCAGGGGGACAAGCTGCGCACAATGGTGGAAAAAGCAGTGCGCTAGCTGGTTAAAGAGCTCTAACCGATGCCCAGCTGTTCGCGTGCCTTTTGGCTTATGCGCTCCGGCGTCCAGGCCGGTTCCCATACCAGGTTGACCAGGGTTTCGCTGATCTCAGGGACGCCCGCCAGCCGGTTGCGCACCTGCTCGATGATCATGACGTGGGCTGGGCAGCCCTGCGAGGTCATCGACATTTCCACTTCCACGCGCTGTCTGGGGAACGCCCGTTTGGCCCTCTCGTCCGGCGTCAGCGTGACTTTATAGATCAGCCCCAGATCCACGATGTTCACCGGGATCTCCGGATCATAGCAATCCCGCAAGGCGCTCAAAACATCCTCTTCGGTAAGGGCCATCTTTCCTCCATCCTAAATCTGCGCCTAAGCGAAGCGCTGGGTGCCCCTCGCACCAGCGTACCNNCAGGACCGCGTGTGCGGCTTTCTTCGAGGAAAGCCGCATGGAGTTTGACGACGCCACCAACCTCGACAGGAAATCCGGGGTACCTGGGAAGATAATGGTTTGTTTCCAATGCTTTCCCATAAGGGCGCAACCGCACTTACTTCAATGCGTGCGCTCCACCAGGTACCGTGCCACTGCCTTCAACCGATCGGCGCGCTCACCATACACCGTTAGCTGTGCGAACGCCTCATCGACCAAGCGCTCTGCATCCTTCACGCTCTGTTCCACCCCATACACTGCGGGCCAGGTCGCCTTCTCGCTGGCTACATCCTTGCCTGCGGTCTTGCCCAGTTGGGTGGAATTCTGGGTTACGTCCAGCACATCGTCGATGATCTGAAACGCCAGCCCCGCTTTGCGTCCAAACTCACGCAGCCGCTCGATGTCGGCTGCGGATCCGCCGGAGTAAATGCCTCCGGAAACCAGGCTGACGCGAATCAGCGCGCCAGTCTTGGCGCGGTGAATGGCCTCCACCAGCTCTGCCGTCGGCTCATGCTCTTCGGCTTCCAGATCCATGACCTGCCCGGCAATCATGCCCTCGACGCTTCCTGTAGCCTGCGCGATGGAGCGCACAATCTCCACCGTCTGCGGAGCAGGGCACTGCAGCCGGGCCAGAACCTCGTAGGCCTGCGTCTGCAGCGCATCTCCCGCAAGGATGGCAATCGCCTCGCCAAAGACGACATGGCAGGTCGGCTTGCCACGGCGCAGATCATCGTTGTCTAGCGCGGGTAAATCGTCATGGATAAGGGAATAGGTGTGGAGCATTTCGATCGCCGCGCCCAGCTCTTCGACCCCTTGCGGGACCTGACCGGAGCCCACGATCATTCTCGCCGTTTCCATGCACAGCACCGGCCGCAGCCGCTTGCCCCCGGCAAAAACGCTGTGCCGCATCGCCCGGTGAATCGAGATCGGCGCCTGCTCCGCGCTGGGCAGCAGACGATCCAGAGCATGATCGATAAGCTCCGCGCCCTGGCCCAGAATCTCGCGCACGCTTTCCCGCATTTTCGTAATCATACTCGACTACCGCGGCGCGATTTGCGTTCCAGGCCGCCCACCACCGCGAGCGCCAGCAGTGCGATGGCGGAGATTTCACGGCCGGCGGCGACGTCCCTGGTAGCGGTCCATTGCACGTCAATCGCATGGCTCCCCGTCGTCACAGGCACCGCCATCAAGCCGTCTTCTCGCAGCGGCCGGCCGGGCGCCGGCCTGCCATCGACGGTCACTCGCCATGCCGGGTAGTCCATCAGGCGCAACACCGCGTAGCCTGCCTCCGGGGTCACAACGCTAACCTCCCAACGCTCTCCACTCTCCCTCTTAGACTCTACCTTTGCCGCTATGGTACCGGCGTCGCCGGCGCGCCACTGCGGGTTCTGAGCCTGGGTGCTGTCGGCTGTATCATCCTCCGCTGCGCGCAGCACCCGCACCGAGGGCAGCTGTTGCTGGACCGCTGTATTGTCAACGCCCACGGGCGTGTACTCGTCGGTGCCTTCCGTGCCCTGCCCCAGGCGGAACCCGGCGGCCTGCGCCGCCACCGCGTCCTCGTCGTCGCACGGCTGGAAGAACAGAATGGCGCCGATCATCGTCATGGCGACGATGACTACACCGGCCACAATCGCCGGCCACCGGGCTCGTCTTGCCCGCACGCCAGTTGCGCCGCCTCCGTCGAGCGCCATGCTGACGAGCACGCAGTCCACCAGGCTTAGTGCCAGCAGCCAGCGCCACGGAAACTGCAGAAATTTCATGTGCGGAGTGTGCTTCCAGATCACGTCACTGGCTGGCAACTGCAGCAACAGGATGATGGGAACCGTCGCCGTGAGCGCAATGCTTGCTGTCCCGCCACCTTGCCGGCGCCACGCCAGATAAGCCGCGATGATGGCCGCGCCAAGTTCCACGATCAGGATCCACGATGCCGTCCGCAGCACCTGGTCATGGAAAGCGTTTGCTGTGTGCGCGAAGAGAAAGCTGTCCTCGACGCGCATCCCGGGCATGATCGCGCGATCGATCTGCACCCAGCGCTGCTCGAATGCCGCGGGCACGATGTAAAAAGCGGCCAGTCCCAGTCCGAGAGCCATTCCCCCTGCGGCCCGCAGAGCCGGCCATGGCCTCCCTTCCGCCATCCACATGCCCAAGGCAAGGATTGCCAGCATATAGCTGCCTACGACCGCGGCCGGCGAATTGGTCAGCCACAGGGCGGCCACCGCCAGTCCCAGCGGCGCAATGGAGGAGCGGGCTCGGAGCGCGAACAGCACCATCAGGGGCAGCCATGCCCCGGCCAGCAACTCGCCAAAGGCCGAGCGCTCGTAGGCTACGAACATCGCGTAAGGATTGGCGATGTAGAGACAGGCAGCAAGGGTCGCGGCGCCCGGTGGCGCCCACTCCCGTGCCAGCAGGTACATACTGCCTCCTGCGGCCAGCAGCGCCAGCAGCACGAAGACTACCGGGGCTGCGTGCCAGGAGGTCACGCTTCCCAACAAAGCACCCAGAAGCCAAGACGCCGGCGGATAAAACATCAACCGCGGTTCCCCCGCGCCGTAGTTCGCATCCTGCACCCAGTGGGGATAAGCGATACCCGAATGCCAGGCCCGCGCCACCTCCATCCAGGAGAGCAAGTGGAAGTCGAAATCATGGCCGCAGGAGTTGCCCCGGAACGCCGGCGTTCCGGCAGCAAGCAAGGCGGTGCAGGCGATCAGGAGCGCCGGCATGGCTTGCGCGGCTCCATCGAGCTTGCGGGGGCTGCCGCTAAGCGGGGGCGCCAGTTCCGTCACGGCACCAGTCGCAGAGTATGCTTGGCCGCCGCGTTCACAGCCGCTTCCGTGAAGGGCGGGGCAAAAGTCTTGCCGTTCGACCAATACGGCCACTGGTTCAGGTAGTAGGGACTGAGTGGATCGCCCGAGTCACCCATCACAATATCTTCCGTCGATCCATCCACATTGCTCCAGTCCATGGTGAAGCGCTCGCTTGCGCCGAGAAGCCCTTTTACCTGGTTGACGGTAGTCTCATCGCCCGCAAGCTGGTGCGGCCCAGTGCTCGTCCACCGCCGGAAGAATGGCATCAGCCCGTACAACGGGTGGCGAACATCGATGGTATGCTGGCTGCCGTACGTCCAGTCACGGAGTGACAGCGGAGCGTGATCGTCGGTCATGCCTTTGCGCACAGCGGCGGCGATCAGGTCATCCCAGTTCTTGTATCCCGTAGGGAGCCACTCCGGCGGGGCCTTCTCCACCATCTCTTCCTGCACAAAGTCCTTGGTTTGCCAGCTGTAGAGTTTCCAATCGGCGCCCAGCTTCGGTTCCAGAACCAGCGGCCACAGCGCTCGCTTGGTTGCATCCACGATCTCCGGCGCAACCGAATCCGTACGTATGACCCCATCCCAGGTGCGCATCAGGTCCGCGGCCTCGCGCAGCTTTGCATCCGGGACGCTCGCGCGGTCGATGGCATAAGCAAAGCGCTGAGCGAATGCCCGGTCCACCTCGGAGTAGGTGTCCGTCTGTAGCGTAAGCATGTCCGCCGGGGTGAGCTTCGCGTGACCCGACAGCCACTTCCATATCCGTTCATTGCGATAGGGCTCGTCCCAGTTGAGCGCGAGAGGGTAGGGAAACCCGTCGGGCGTAATGCGCGAGTTGGCGGTGGCGACGATGCCGTTCTCCGGGTCCAGCACGGTCGGGAGCTGGGCGAACGGAAGATATCCTTGCCATTCGTGCTGGCTGTCTGCTGCCGTTCCTGTTTCCACAATAGGGACGCCGCTCAGGCCCGCCGGCCGCATCGGAAACAACCCCACCGCCTGGTAGCCGATGTGACCTTGGTCATCGGCATAGGCCATATTCTGGGTTGGCCCCCACCATTGGCTTACCGCCTGGCGGAACTCTGTCCAGTTGCTCGCCGCATCCATTGCCTGCAGTGGCAAACCGCCGATTGGTGTCGTGTAAATCGTCCACTTGAGTGCCAGCATGCGCTGCTCGTGCGGCATCAGAGGAGTGATGATCGGCCCGTGGTCCGTCCTTTCCACATCGAGCAGGACGTCCTGGCCGAAGCGCACGCGGATACGCTCCCGGTCATGCTCCGGCTGGCGCCATCCGTTGCCTGCCCAGTATTCCCCTTGGCGATTGGTCTTTTCCACGTAGACGTCCTGTACATCCCCGTTGAGGGTCGTAAAGCCCCACGCAATGTGCTCATTGTGCCCGGCAACAATGAGGGGAATCCCCGCCACGGTTAGCCCCGCGGCGTGAAAGCTGCCCGCCTGTAGATCTTCTTCATGCCAGATGTCGGGGATGGAGTGCTCCAGATGCATGTCGTTGGAGAGCATTGCCTTGCCGCTGGCGGTGTGGGCGCCGGTCACCGCCCATTCGTTCGAGCCCGGGCGGCAGCCGTCGCATGGGTCTGCTCCCAACTTGAGAATCTCACCCAGGCGCAATAGATCTTCGAGGCTCGATTGCCTCTCATCGGGCGGAACCTCCGGGATATCCTGCTGCGGCGCCGTCAGGTCGGGAATCAATTGCGTGGGTGNNACCATATTCAGCGCCACCAGCCAGGAATCCACCGGCTGCCATGGCCGGGGCTTGTACCCGAGGAGCCGGAACTCGGCCGGCAGGGTCTCCTGATGGGCGGCGATGAAAGCGTTGACGCCACGCGCGAACGCCTCAAACAGGCGCCTCTGGTCCTCGGGCATGGTCGCGGTCAGGTGCTCCGCCGCGGGGCGGATCTGGATCACCCGCTGCAGCTTATCGTGTTCCACCACGCCCGGGCCCAGCAGCTCGGCCAGCTCGCCGGCGGCAGCCCGCCGCGCCATATCCATTTGCCATAGACGGTCTTGCGCGACGACAAATCCCTGTGCTTCGAGCAGGTCGTCCATGTTCGCCGCTTGGATATGGGGTATGCCATATTCGTCTCGCCGCACCAGCACGGGAGCGGAAAGCCCTGGCAGCCGCAGTTCGCCATCGAGCGTTGGCAGCTGTTCCCGCATGGCGCCTTTCAGCCACGCCACGCTCGCGGCGACGCCCACCGCCGCTACAATTAACAGGCTAATTGCCAGCCCGGCCGCGATACGCAACAACGCCGGCAACTTTCGCCGCCGAG
>PLZN01000538.1:0-239 GCA_003152195.1 Acidobacteriaceae bacterium | reverse complement strand
CACGGGCTGGTGCATCGCGCCGGCGCACTCTTTCAGGAGTCCGATTTCACCGGCGGCGAGAACGCAATCGTGGACTTCAAGTACTGCGCTTCGCCGCGCGTCACCTGGTGGTTCGACCATCATCTCAGCGCCTTTCTCAACCCTGCGGATCAACAGCATTTTCTCAGTGGGCAGCGGGACGGTAGCGCTCGCGATCGCCACTTCTACGACCCCGATTACACCTCCTGCACCAGCTTTCT
>PLZN01000388.1 GCA_003152195.1 Acidobacteriaceae bacterium | reverse complement strand
GCATGCTGATCACGTTTTCTTCCATGCCCGTGATCTCCGAAATGTTGACCACCTTGCGGCTGCCGTCGCTCATGCGGGCAATCTGAACCACCAGGGAGATGGCCGAAGCGATCTGCTGGCGTACGGATTTTTCCGGGATATTGAGATTGGCCATGGAAACCATAGATTCAAGCCTGGACAAGGCGTCGCGGGGGGTGTTGGCGTGAATCGTGGTCATCGAGCCTTCGTGACCGGTGTTCATGGCCTGGAGCATGTCNNTTCGGCGGCATCTTCGATGGTCACCAGCCGCTCGCTCTGGGGAATGTATTGCGACAGGATGTTGAGAAATGTCGTCTTACCGGCGCCGGTACCGCCGGAGACCAGGATGCTGATGCGGGCCCGCACCGCCGCGGCGAGCATCTCCATCATCTTCGGCGAGATGCTTTTCAGCTCGACCAGTTGATTGGCGGCCAGCGGGCNNGATGGCGTTGACGCGCGAGCCGTCCGGCAGGCGGGCATCGACCATCGGGCTGGTCTCGTCCACACGTCGGCCGACCTTCGACACGATGCGATCGATGATCTGCAGGAGATGGCGATCGTCACGAAACACCGTATCGGTTTTCAGCAGCAGACCACCGCGTTCGATGAATACCCGGTCCTTGCTGTTCACGAGTATGTCGGAGATCGTCAGATCGCGGAGCAGCGGTTCCAGCGGACCAAGACCGAAGACCTCATCGAGCAGATCGGCCTGGATCTTCTCCTGTTCGTTAAAGCTGAGCGGCACCCGCTGGTCTTTGATGATCTCGTTCACCATGGTGGAGACCGCCTGCCGCGCCTGGCCGGAGTTTACGCGCGACAGCTTTTCGAGATCCAGCTTGGAGATCAGGGTCCGATGTATTTCCGCTTTGAACTTTTCAAGACTCGGTTGTTCCACTCTGTACCATCCATCCGATCATTGGGGAAAATCTGCTATCGACTTCATGCGAACAAGCTGAACCGCTTCTTCTTGTCCGGGGTTGGGGACAAATTGCACGCCGCTCTAGCCATCTGCCGGATCACCCGGGAGATGGGCGAATCCGCCAGCGCGAGGGGCGTTGCCGTGTCCTGTGCGCGCCGAACCGCCGGATAGTCATTGGGGATCTTCCAGTTAACCGGTTTGGTCAGCGCCTTGGTAATGTTTTCCTCGCTGATGCTCAGGGAGCGGGGAGTAAATCGATTGAGCACGATTTCAAGCTTGTGGCGGCCGGAGGTAAAGAACTCAGAGATCAGACGGTTTGAGTTGCGCAGTTCGGAGATGCTGACCTGGGTGACCAGGTAAGCGACAGTTGATGTATCCAGCAGCATCTTGGAGGCGGAGCCCAGGTTCGATCCAGCATCGACCACCACATAGTCGAAATCCTGCCGGACGACGGTTAATAGTCTTTCCACCGCTTCATCGGAAGCCCGCAGCGGCGTATATCTGTCGGGAGCCGCCAGCACGGAAAGCCCCGAGCCGTGTTTGGTCAATAGCTTGGTGAGAAAGTTGGAATCCAGGCGGTCGAAGCTCTGCAGTGCATTGGCGGTAGAAAACTCAGCGCTAATTCCGAGATCGAGAGCCGCGTCTCCAAATGGAAGATCGAGGTCGACCAACACAGTGCTTCGGCGAGACTCCTGTGCCAGAGCTACGGCAAAGTTGCTGGCGATGGTAGTAACGCCGGAGCCGCCTTTGGCGCCCAGAAATACCAGCAATTTGCCGCCCACCTTCTTCGCCGGTGGGGTTGCCGGGCGCCGTACCGAGGCACGCACCAACGCCTCCGCAATGGTGTTCGGGGCGATGGGCTGGGTGAGAAACTCGCGCGCCCCGGCCCGCATGCAGCGAACCAGCAGCTCAGAATCGGTGTGTGTCGAATAGACAATCACGGTTGTGGAGCTACTGCCGCAAATATGCTCCACAAGGTCCAGCGCTTGCTCCGGATCGGTATCCAGCTCCACGATGATGACGTCGTACCCCCCATCCAGCAAGCGCGGCACATCGTCGAATCCGGGATAGGAGGAGAACTCACGCGTCACGCCGGCTTGCGATCCGGCAAGAGCACCGGCTACCGCTTTACGGCGTTGCTCCTGCGGCCCGATCAACGCAACAGACAACACTTTGGCGCCAAGCGCGTCGGGATCGTGGGTAAAGGTCGACATCAAGATTTCACGCCCTCCTGCTCTTCCTAACTTCGCGGCCGATTGACCTGAGATAGACATGTTGTCAGTGAACTCACCATGGTTCGTGTTTCAGTCCTCAACGCGAAAAAAAGGAGAAAATGGTCCCGATAGCAATCGCGGGAGCGTAGGGCATCTTGCGCGTCAGGGGATTGTCGAGAACCAGTTGCGGATGAGGACGCAAGCCGCGCTTACCGAAACCCGAGATCAGATCGCCTGTGCCCTGGAACAACTCGCCGAGAAATCCACCGGCAGCGGCCCAGCAGATAGCCATGACACCCCCGGCGATGCCTGTGATAACCAGCGCGGTCACCAACTGCGACGGTCCGATCCAGGCGCCGATGGCGGCACACAGTTTAACATCGCCCATTCCCATGCCGCCCCTGCAACAAAGAACGCCGAAAAGCAGCGCGGCTAGTCCCATACCGGCGAGGCTTTGCCAGATCCCATGCCAACCGTGAAGCCAACCGGAGACTGCAACACCTGCCAACAGGAAAGGGAGCACCAGCCAGTTCGGGATGCGGCGGCTGCGCAGATCCGTGAAAGTTGCGACGGCGAGGACCATGAGCGTTGGCCACAAAGCTACCGAGTGCATGCCGGCTCCTTTCGATTTCTTGAAGCGTACGTTGGGGGAAGAGCAATTCGCCATCCAAAGCGCGGGAAGGCGGGGAAAACCCTGAAACCAGAGATTTAGGGACTTTACCACCAAGACCGGTGTGCACGGCTGTTTACAGGGGGGCTCCGGAGTGAAGCAGCCCATATACACCCTACTTTGCGGCCGACGCTTCGCCAGGGAACAGGAGTGGCAGGTCCGAGATCGGACCGATGACAAAATCGTAACCTTCGCGCTGCACGACCCAGACGTCTTGGCTGGGGATTCGGCTCATGACCTTTGCAAGCATTGCCGGCCGGCGGGGTCTTCGGCCGGCAAGGGAAAAATAACGGACTAAATTAGATCATGAGAGCTACCCGCAGCCGGCCAAAATGCTCAAGACGACGAGCGCGAGGTTGGCATCGTGTAGTCAACCAACCGGTAGTTTATTTAGTCATTGCGTCTCAATTCCACTAACCAGGTAGACAAGAGCTTCCGGTGCAGGTTACTAGAGTTTTCTAGACAGTCTCTTCGTAATCAGCTATTCCTTGCAATCATTTGACAACTGGGCGATCTACCACCTCCCCCACGGTAAGCCCTCCAGGAACGACGGTTCGGCCGCTGCCAGCGTCCACGTTCCTGAGTCGTTGCAGAAGCCGACGAAAGCGACAATACACATGATCCGGATTGGACTCTATTCTGAAGACCGCAAGCTCCAGCCAATACTCTCTTCCGCCCTGGGGGGCGGGTTTCAAGTTCTAGTCGAGTCGGACGAGGCGGGCATACAGCAAATGATCGCCGCCGGGGAATGCGATGTTGTGATCCTCGACCTGGACTCAAATCACGACTCGCTGGAAGAGCGGATCGAGTGCTCGCGGCGTATCGCGGCGTCTGAGGCTTCGTCCGTAGTTATGGTCGACGATGCCCTGCGCTCGACCGCGGTTGACCTGGTTCGGCTGGGCGCACATGGTTATTGCCGGAAACCGCCCTCCGTCCGCGATCTGAAAACCGTGCTGCGCAGGGCGCACGAAAACGTCTCGTTAAAGCGACAACTGCAGCGCGTGCAAGAACAGCTGGCGGAGAAAAGCAAGGGCTGCGATCAGATGATCGGATGCAGCTCGCCGATGCAGCAGGTCTACGACCTGGTGCGCCGCGTCGCCAGTCTTAATGCATCCGTCCTCATTGTGGGAGAAAGCGGTACGGGAAAGGAGCTGATCGCTCAAGCCATTCACAATCTGGGTTCCCGTTCCGATCGACCGTTCGTGGCTGTCTCCTGCGGCGCCATCCCTGAAACCTTGATTGAATCCGAGTTGTTCGGCCACGAGAAAGGCGCGTTCACGGGCGCCATGGAACGCTCCGCCGGTTGCTTTGAGCAGGCTCACGGGGGCACGTTGTTTCTTGACGAGATCGGCGAGATGCCGGTCTCCACGCAGCCCAAGCTGCTGCGC
>PLZN01000166.1 GCA_003152195.1 Acidobacteriaceae bacterium | reverse complement strand
AAGCCGTCCAGGCCAGGCATCTGCACGTCCAGAAACACCACATCCGGATGATGAGTACGAATGAGATGGACGGCCTCGATGCCGTTCTGGCCCTGGGCGACAACCTCAACTCCTCCCGCACTGTCCAGAAGGTATTTGAGCTCTTCGCGCGCGAGCCGTTCGTCGTCCACGATGAGCGCAGTCATTGGCATTTCTTATTGAACTCTCAGAGCGGTTTCACAGTAGGTGTTGTGAGGCCACGTAACTGTGAAACCGCTCAGTAGCGAGTATAGGGAGCCGAGAGAAGCCCGCGCAAGCTCAGGAATGAAAGGCACGGAGGCGAGAGGGCATATTGTCTTCGGCCAAGCCATGCCCGCAGTAAACGCAGTAGACGTCAGTAACCCGCACGCCGCGGTAGCAATTGCCGCAGGCTGCGGAGACCTGGTAGGCGCATTGGGGGCAGAAATGGAACTCGGTGTGAATGCTGGTGCCGCAGGAGGGGCAGAGCGCAACCACAGGCTGGCGGAGCAGGAAGTACAGCACCGATCCGATCCCGCCCGGCATGGCCAGACAAATCACCGTCCACAAGCGCGTGCTCATGTTGCGGCGCGGTGCGTCACGGCTTACGTAACCCACCATGAGCACGTATAACGCTGCCAGTGTGCTCCAGGAGAGCGCGAAGTAGAAGCGGACGCCAAAAGGCGCGGCTATGGGACGAACATGGTAGGCGAGCCGGTAAGCGGGCAGAATTACCCAGTAGAGGTACTGCATGAACACGAACGCCAAGGCCGCCACAGCGATCGACCAGCGGGGGATAAGCTTGACCTCTTCCGTGATGGAGGAGGCCGCTTGAGCGTTGTGTATCTGGCTCGTCATTTCTCTATCGGAGGAAAGGTCTCAAAGCCGCGCCTGTCGTGCTGCACGTCGTGTTGCCCTTTCCAGACGGCTATGAGAGCCGCCAGCATACCAAGAAAGAGCATCGCTAGGAGAAAAGCGATCTGTGTGGGCATATCGAAGAGACGTTCATCGCCCAGAAGATCTTCCATGCCGCTCCAGATGGCCGGCCCCAGCAATACCAGCATGAAGACAAAACCCAGGATGGCAAAGCCCAGATTCCGGCGTTGGCGCATGCGCTTTTCCTGGGAGGAGATCACGGCATCGCGAACGGCACAACGGGTCTTTTGCGTCAGCTTGAGATTGGCCTCGAAATCCAGCCCGGCGATCGAGCGCGCGGAATCTGCCAGGCACCCACCCGGGCCCCCGGTTTGCTTAAGGCTCATCGTGCCCCTCCGTCCGCACCGGCGACCGTTTCGGCGGCGCAAATGCGAGGTTTGAGCGCGGAGAGACCCCGGTAAAGGCGGGATTTAACCGTGGAAAGCGGGGAATGCGTGACCTGAGCGATCTCTTCCAGGGAGAGCTCTTCATGAAAGCGGAGGACGAGCACTTCCCGATGAAGGGGCTCGAGGGTCAGCAAAGCCTCGGCAACCCGCTGCCCGTTCTCGTTCGTCTGGTACATCTCAAAAGGGGAGGGACCGTCGGCGGGCACATCAAAGGCGCGGCCGTCTTCTCCTGCTTCGCGCATCGCTTCCAGACTGCTCATCGTTCGCTTCCGGCGCACGTCGATAACCAGGTTGCGGGCGATCGTGAACAACCAGGTATCGAAGCGGGACTTGCCGTTAAACTGGTCGCCACGCTTCAGCACGCGCATCCAGGTTTCCTGAAAAATATCTTCCGCCGTCTCCCGGTTCCCGGTGAGGTAAAGCAGGTAACGCAGTAGACGGTGTTGATATTGGACGATCAGCTGATCGAGCAACTCTGGATCATGGCGCTTGAGTCCCTGGGCAACAATACTATTTTCGTTGCACGACTGGTCTGTGAGGGTAAGCGAGGCTGCAGGCATATCACCCTGAGAGACGTGGGCAGCTTCCCCAAAGACGCCCTTGGCGACTACATTTTTGAGCTTACTGGCAAGGACCATGCAATTGCACCTCCCTCCGGCTGCTGCTCAAGGATAACCCTTCTGCCCCTAACAATATAGCAATTGGGTTCCATGAAGCCACCCAGGCAGGCATAGCCATAGGATGCACGGTTCACCCCCACAACCTCCAGTGCTGCACTCGAACCCAACGGGGTCTCCACGTTACGTCTAAACTCAGGAATATGGAGATTTTGTTTGGCCTGCATCCTGTAGAGGAGGCTTTGCGCTCCGGGACGCGGAAATTCGATCACATTTGCATCGCCCGGGAGCGGCAGGATCAGCGGCTGGAGAAGCTGATCCAGTCCTGCCGCGACGCGGGGGTGCGGCTGCGCCTCGACACCCGCGACCAGCTCACCAAGCTGGCCAGGAGCGAGGCGCATCAGGGAGTGGTGGCCATTGTTCGGGCGCGGCAGTTCCTGGACCTGGACGACCTGCTGCGGGGCGCCAAGCGCAACCGGTTGCTGCTGGCGCTCGATGGGGTGGAGGACCCGCAAAACCTGGGGGCGCTGCTGCGTACCGCCGAGGGCGCCGGCGTGGACGGGGTAGTGGTGACCGAGCGGCGTTCGGCGCCGCTCAGCCCGGTTGCCGTCAAAGCTTCGGCCGGCGCGGCCGAGCACGTGAAAATCGCCCGGGTGGTGAACCTGGTGCGCACCTTGGAAGAGTTGAAGCAACGCGACCTGTGGTGCATCGGTCTCGATGAGCGCGGCACCATGAACTATGACGAATTCGATTTCTCGGTGGGTTGCGTGCTAGTGTTGGGCCGTGAAGGCGCAGGGCTGCATGAGCTGACCCGGCGCACATGCGATCACCTGCTGCGGATCCCCATGGCCGGCCGGGTGGCCTCGCTGAATGTAAGCGCCGCGGGAGCCGTGGTGCTCTACGAAGCCGCGCGGCAGCGGCGCAAGACCTTGCAGGCGGGGGATTCCGCGCCACCAGCGGCACGGGCGAAGAAGCAGAAGGGTTTGGGTTCATGAGGTTGGTGTGGTTTGCCGTCGTTTTTGCCGTGCTGGCTTCTGGCGCTGAAGCACAACAGGCATCTCCTCCGGCCGCGGCCCCTCCTGAGGTATCTCCGGAGCCTGCCCAGACGGTGATTTTCTCCCGCTCCGTCGAAGAGCGCGGCAGCGGACCGGTAGACGGGGCAACGTCCGCGGCGAAAGCGTCAGCCGCACCGGCAGCGGCCCCTCCGAGCAACGCGGAACGGGAGGCGATCACTTTCCTCTCCTACGATCTGGATGTGCACCTGCAGCCCAGGGAGCACGCGATGGCCGTACGTGCGCGCATCGTGTTGCGCAACGACTCGGGGAGTCCGCTGCGCCGGCTTCCCTTGCAGATTTCCTCTACCTTGCAGTGGACCAGTGTCCGCATCGCCGATGCGCCGGCTGGTTTCTCCCAACAACTGGTCAACAGTGATATCGACCATACCGGGGCGCTCCGCGAGGCGGTCATCCCCCTGGCGCAGCCTCTCGCCCCGCAGCAGAGCATCGCCGTCGACCTCACCTATGAAGGAACCGCCGCACTTTCCGCCACGCGGTTGGAGCAGATCGGCACCCCGGCGGATATGGCGGAAGCCTCCGATTGGGACCGGGTCTCGGACGAGTTTGTCGGGCTAAGGGGCTTCGGCAATGTGGCCTGGTACCCGGTGGCCTCAGTGCCGGTGGCGTTGGGAGATGGAGCCAAATTCTTCGCGGAAGCGGCAGCTGAACGGCAACGCCAGAGCCAAGCCATGGTGACCATGCGGGTGACCGAGGAGTTTTTTGGGGAAGCGCCCAATCTGGCCGTTTTGGATGGAGAGACCTTGATGGTCACTCCCACTTCCCTGCCCGGAACCGCCTCAGTGCCCGGGATCGTGACCTGTACGCTGCCGCCGACGCGGTTGGGCTTTACTTCACCGAGCCTATTTCTGCTCACCCGCACTTCGCGCGAAGGCAATGGAGTTGCTGTCTTCGCGCGGACCGAGGATGTCGCCAACGCGCAGGCCTACATGACGGCGGCTACCATGGTGGCCCCGCTGATCCATCACTGGCTGGGCACGGAGCCCCGGGGCACGCTCAACATCGTCGATCTGCCGGAAAAGGATGACGCTCCGTTTGAAGATGGCAGCGTGCTCTTCACCGATGTGCAGAGCGCGGAGCCGGATAAGCTGACCGACGCCCTCATTCATTCGCTGACACATCTCTATTTCCGGTCACCCTATGCCTGGCTGCAGGAAGGCGTGGCCTCCTTCCTTGGGTCGTTGTGGCTGGAGCAAAATCGTGGACGGGACGCTGCCATTCAGCAATTGGATAACACCCGCGGGGCGCTTTCGCTCGCCGAGCCGGGGGATGCTGCTCCCGATGTTGCCTCGGCGGGCCGCCAGGCTTTGCTGATCGCAAGAGATCCGGTGTACTACCGCACCAAGGCGACCTACGTTTTCTGGATGCTGCGCGATCTTGCCGGGGACGACGCTCTGGCGCGGGCGCTGCGCGAATATCAACCCGGGCCAGATACGGCAGGAACCGAGTTTGAGCAGGTGCTCCAGCAGACGAGCGGCAAAGACCTGAAGTGGTTCTTCGAGGACTGGGTCTACCATGATCGCGGTCTTCCTGATCTTTCGATTGCGGGGGTCTATCCCAACAAGTCCAGCGTGCCAGGCTCATATATCGTCGCAGTGGACGTCACCAATAGCGGCACAGCGGAGGCGCAGGTTCCGGTGTCCGTCTCCTCCGGTACAACCACGGTCACCGAAAGCCTGCGGGTTCCGGCAAAGTCGCGGGTAAGCCATCGCTTCCTGCTTCAGGGGCATCCGGCGGAGGTCGCGGTGAACGATGGCACGGTTCCCGAAGTGGAGGCCAGTGTCCACAAGCAGACGCTGTCCGTGCCGGCAAGCTCGGAGTAAGCATGGTTTCCGTCGCAGAATAGTTGGGTACGACTGGCGTGACCAAGACGGAGACATCCGGTTTAAAAAATGATGGGGTGCCCAGGCCTTTACTTTGGCAAAAGCAACGATGCTTAAGTGAAACCACTACTGTGTTTATTTAGAAGGCGATGTACGCACTCTGCGGCTCAATGCCGCCTTCGCAGAGCCGGCAAGCGTGACCACTGCCGCAGCCGGCATGATGAAGTCTTTGACAATCAGCCGGCCGGCACCCAAGCTTCCGGTGTGGGGGTCTGACCACATCTTCCCGGCCGAGGGTGCAGCACCCTGCCAGCGCGGCCTTCCGAACGTGGAAACTTACCTGCTTGACACGGGTCACTTCGCCTTAGAGACTCATGGTGAAGAGATTGCTTCCCGCATCGAGAAGTTTTGCGCACCGTAATTGACTGCCTTTGGCGGCGGATCGGGCATCACAGACCGGTCCGCCCGCAAGGTTCCTTACCAAGAGGACTCCATGAGCTTTGGTTCGCTCGTCTTCACGCCCCTGGTCAAGAAGCTGCAGGAGCGCTACGGCAGCCGCCGGCAGTACGCGCGGATGGAGAATTCGGGTGCATCGCAGGATCGCTTCACCCCCTTCGAGTCGCAGTTCCTGGCCGAGCGGGATGGCTTTTACTGGGCGACGATAGGAACGGCTGGATGGCCTTATGTTCAGTATCGCGGTGGGCCCAAGGGCTTCCTCAAGGTGATCGACGATCACACCCTGGCATTCGCAGATTTTCGCGGAAACAAACAATACATAAGCACGGGCAATCTGCTTACTGACAATCGCGTCGCCATGATCATGGTCGACTATCCGCGGCAGGCGCGCCTCAAGATACTCGGCCGCGTGGAGATCTTCGAGGGCGACAAGGCGGAAAGTTGGCTACCCCGGGTTCGTATGCCGGAAGAGAAGACAGTGATCGAGAGAGTATTCGTTATTCATGTCGAAGCTTACGACTGGAACTGCCCGCAGCACATCACGCCACGCTATACGGCGGAAGAGATCCGCGAAGGGATGCAAGCAGTCGAGAAGCGTATGCAGGCCCTGGAGCAGGAGAATAAAGCGCTGCGCAAAGAGCTGGAACAGTTCCACGCCAGCTGAATCAGATGCTGAGAACGACTGTGCTTGCTTAAAAGGGAGCGACCGCCATGACCTCGCGTCCGCCACTACCCCCATTCACTCAAGAGACTGCAGTGCAAAAAGTTCGCCTCGCCGAAGATGGCTGGAACACACGCGACCCCGAGAAGGTATCTCTTGCCTACACTGTCAATTCACATTGGCGAAACCGTGCCGAGTTCTTAAACGGTAGAGAGCAGATCGTGGCATTCCTCTCAAGAAAGTGGACGAGAGAGCTCGACTACCGACTCATAAAGGAGTTGTGGGCGTTCCATGGCAACCGCATCGCGGTACGCTTCGCATACGAATACCACGATGACTCAGGGAACTGGTTCCGCGCCTACGGAAATGAGAATTGGGAGTTCAACGAACAGGGATTGATGTATGCCCGACATGCGAGCATCAATGAGTTGGCCATCCGCGAAGCCGATCGCAAGTTCCATTGGGCCCTCGGGAGGAGACCTGATGAACATCTGGGATTGAGCGCCCTGGACCTGTAGTACTTTGGTACGAATTCAAAGAGGCCGAACTGTTAGAGATCTAATTCAATCTGCGATAGCGGAGTGGAACAGCAGATCAAAATGTTCCCCTCGGCGGCCCGATCCAGGGGCCCTGGTGCGTAGTTGATTCTGCCATCGATTAGCCCAGACTCGCACGTATGGCAGACGCCGGCCCGGCATGACCACTTGACAGAAACATCGCAAGCTTCAGCAAATTCGAGAAGGTTTGCAAACCGTGAGTCCCACGGCACCGTGAGACCACTGCGTGTGAAGGAAACCTCAGGGCCAATGCCAACGCTGCCAGCGGGTGGGTGCGGCGTCCGGGGTGGGATGCTCGCAATTCCGGGTGTGATTGACGGCCCGGCGCCGAATGTCTCGGAGTGGATGCAGGAATCAGGGACACCCCAGGACTTCAACGCCGCAGTGATGTCTGCAAGAAAGGCGGCCGGCCCACAGAGATAGAAGTCTGCTGTCTGCGGTACACCGAGCTGTTGCAATGACGAAAGATTCAGGTGCCCCTGGGCGTCGTAGTCCTTACCCGGCTGATCTCCCTCTTCTGGCTTGCTATAAGCAATAAACGAGTGACCGTGCGGAAGACCATTGAGAAGGTTTCGGGCTTCGGCAGCGAACGGATGTTCTTTGCCATTGCGAGCACCGTAGCACCACCAGATCTCGCGCATGGAATCTGCATCGGTGGCCGCAGTCGAGTAAAGCATGGAAAGCACTGGCGTCACCCCGATACCCGCGCTCAGCAGGACAATCGGCCGGTTGCCCGGTGCAAGTGTGAAGCTGCCCCTCGGTGCGCTCACCTGGAGCAGGTCGCCGGCATGAATGTGGTCGTGGACGTAGCGGCTCCCTGCGCCGTCAGCACGCTTCACGCTGATGCGATACGTTCCCGCGCCTTGCGGACCGGACATCGAATAACTCCGCAGGATGGAAGCTGAGTCCTTGTTCACTTCGAGTTTGAAGACCAGAAATTGACCTGCAAGAGGCGCCGGTAATGGGCTCCGGTCCTCCGACTCGATAATAAGGGAGAGCACGTCAACGCACTCTCGCTGCACCGCTGCAACTCGCAGCGACCGGAACCCACGCCACGCCGGCGGGGGCGCGGAGGATGGGGCAAGGCCCGCATTTCCACCCTGCGTGTCCATCTTCTCGTCCGCGACCAGGGCTTCCAGCGATCCCTTCCACCCCGCGCTGAGCGATGGAATGCGCAGGGCACGTTGCAGTTGATCCCGCGAATGGCCAGGCAAGTAAAGCAGCCCGTCTATTTCGGCAACAGACACACGCTCTGGTCCGTCAGCGACTTTTGTAATATCGTCACCCGCTCCGACCTCCCCTTCCTCAATCACGCGAAAATAAAAGCCCGGCCGCTTATGCGCAACGAGTAGCGCGGGCATCTGCGGATTATTCATCCTTATGCCGACGCGATAACAAGTAACTCGCGGCTGGGTCACTTCAAACAGCGCGCTACCGATCCGGTAGCGATCTCCGATGCAGACCTCACCATCAGGAAGACCATCGACGGTCAGGTTCTCGCCGAACTGGCCATACTCAAAATCATGCCGCTGAAGGTACGTTTGCCAGTAGCGATAGGAGTCGAGCTGATACACCATCGTGGCGCGATGCTCTCCGCCGTGTCCTGCGAGGTCGCCCTGCCCATCGCCATCGAGGTTGAGACGGCGTGCCATTACCCTGCCCGGTACGGATCGCTTCCAGACAGCGGTGCGCACCACCTTGCCTTGCCACTCGACATCACGCGGAAGACCGACATTTACCGAGACGAGCGAATTCACCTTGCACTCCCCTTCAGGTAGAAGGTACAGCGATTTCCTTTCCGCCGTTGGTGTTTGGCACGGCAGGAAGCACCACGAAAAGGCGGGTGCCTCTGTTGCGGGGTTGCAACCACCGTGGTATGAGTTAATTCTCTACTTCTGCGGCGAGCGCTTTCACTTCGGGGTGTTGCAACGTGCCAGTAATGGCGAAGGCGTGCGCGGCCGACCCGCCTCTCATGTCTATTTCGCGATCGAAAGAGATCGTGCCCGATAGTGGAATCGCCTCCGGACCGCGAGCGAGCAGGCTGTGCGTGATCTTGATGGTGCTGTCCGCAATGGCGGCATCGGCGCTCCATTGATCGAAGTGGATGAAGGGCTGGGCGGCGACAGGTAGCGGATTTTCCGCGGACAATCCTCCTTTGGTCCAGTCCCAGCGCAAAGTGCCCGTGGCAGAGCTTGCGAGATCCTGAGCGTCGAAGCCGGACATCCGGAGCTGCGCGGAAAAATTGGCCACGCCGCTCCCCCAACGCTCCTCGAAGATACCGGCTAGCGCGCTGGGCGCTGCGTTCGTGACCTGCACATCGAGCTGATACTCCGGCTGGTCACCAGATGCGTCCACCGCGCCGGCCAGATGCATCGTTCCGTTCGCCAGGTGGCCGTTCAGCGACCGGACTCTGATGGAGTTTCCGCTGATGTCGACCGCACCGCTCGCGTCATGCACCACAAGCTTGCCGGTCGAAAGCGCGCCGATCTGGAAGGTGCCCGAGAGATCCGGCCACTTGACGGAGCGGCGGTCGATACGATTAAGAATCTTGCGCAGAAGCTCACCGCCTTCGCTGGTGCCCAGCAATGTGGATTGAAGCGCGCCCAGGTCCAGGTCCGGAGAAATGAGCGTGAAGTGCGCCGCGCACGGCGTGTTGGAAGTGCATAGCGTCGGGTACTCGAGCGTTCCCTGTGCCTCCAGCTTGCCATAGCTGATGGAGGCATTGGTCCAGGCAATCTGGGTGGGGCTCAGGATTCCCTGCGCGGACTCGATCTTGAGCGGCTGGGACAAATACGACGTGGTCAGTTCGGCATTCCTGATGGCGATGCTGCCTTCCGCCGTCGATGAGGCGACCGGATGATCGGAGTCTGGCACCGGCAGCAACCACAAACCGCGGACGTCCAGGTCCAGAATGGCTGTCCCCGCGCCCGCGAGCACGACCCGGGAAGCGCCCACGGCGGGGGCCCGCGTCGAATGTGCGCCGAGCAATCCAAAAGCCTTATTGAATGCCTGCAGCCGGGCCAGGCTACTGCCGCCGCTCAAGTGGAGGTCGAAGCCGTCAGGCGTGAATCGCCCGTCGACCGTCACCGGAACCGGCGCGCCCATGGCCAGCCGCACCGGCTGCAGCACCAGCGCGGCGGATGGGGCCGAGGGGTTCCCAGCCTCCGGGCTCTCGCAGCGCAACCGCATCGGAGCAAGAAGGAACGGCTTGCCCGAATCGGGCGGGGTTAAGCTCAACGAATCCAGTGCCATTGCGCCCGAAATCAAAGGCTGGCGGCCGTTTTGCGATGTGTAGCGAAAATGTCCATCGAGGGTTCCCGCCGCCTGCACGCCGGCACCCAGGCCGTTCCGCACTTCCTGCAACCCGGCCAGCACGGCCGAGGCGGGAACGCGATCAATCTGGAGCGCGAGTTCAGCCCGGGGCAGGGTTTGCACCTCGTGGACCGAGCCGGCGAGCAGAAGCCCTCCACCGCCTATGGGGGAGGCGCAGGAAATGTCTTCCAACGATCTCGATTCTTTCCGGAACAAAGCCCGGCAGGAGGTCGCAACATCCAATGGTTGGGATGGAGCAAACTCAGAGCGGTGCAGTCCAGTCACCTTCATCCTGGCGTTGATCCGCGCCAGCTCGGCGGTACCGCCCACCTCAGCCTGGACATCGAGACCGCCGCGCCACCCGATATCGCGACCGATGATTAGCCGGCTCAACTGCCCCAGAGGCACCCCGCTCCATTCGACCTTTAGCTTCAATGGCATCTCGCTCAGCAGGGCGGCCCGGTGCAGCGTGCCATCGATGCGCAGCACCCCGGTGTCGGCCAGATCGAGATCGAGATCGGTGCGCACCGGTTGCGCCCGGAAGTGCAGCTCCCACTCATCCGGAGGCGCCAGCGAGACGGAGAGGTCAGAGTTCAAGAACGAGAGCGACTTCTTCTCGTTGCCTTCCTTGAAATTGATGCGCGAGTTGTCCGCCTCGATATACGGGAAGCGGGGAGCGCTGCCGGCATAACGCTGGCCCGTGGGTGCGTTTGGGATGTGCGCGGCCTGCACCAGAATCGATGCAAAGTTCCAGCCGCCATTGGGTTCGCGGACAAGATTCAGACTCGCGTCGTCGAAATGGATGCGGGAGACTTCGAGCCTGCCTCGCCACAGCGACAAGAGCCGCAGGTAAGCAACCACACTGCCGGAGTGGAGAATGGGCTCGGAGCCGAACTGGGGATTTTCCTCTACGGAAAAGTCGGAGAACTCAAAACCTGGCAGCGGCAACAATCGCAGCTTGACGGAAGAGATATGTACCTGGCGGCCGATACTGCGGCTGATGCTGTCAGCGATTCTGTGCTGATACCGGCTGATGTTGACCAGAGGCGGCAGCACAAAAGCCACCACCGGCAGCGCGACGGCTGCCAGCAGAATCCAGCGCCTGGGCGAAGAACGCTTCTCCTCGCCACGCATGGTCAACGCACCAGATGGAACGTTCGCCGCCAACGGGTCTGATCGAAGAAGTGAAGGATCACGTGCGTATAAAACTGGAGCCGATCTCCCAAACCTTCTTTTTCATACTGATTGTCCGGCTCGATGAACGACCAGTAGACGAAGAGCGGACGGCCTACGATGTTGGCTCGCGGCACAAAACCCCAGTAGCGGCCGTCAAGGCTGACGGTGCGGTTGTCACCCATGGCAAAGTAGCGCCCTGCCGGCACCACGAGATCCTGCCCCTGGATGTAATTGGGGAGATCGAGGGCCCAGGTGGGCGTCACGTCCCCGCTCTGCGAGGGAGCCACGGCGGGAAAATCATCGCGGTAAGGAAAATAGTTGCCATAGTCAGGCATGGCCGCCAGCGGTTCGTGTTGCGGCTGTCCGTTGAGAAAGACCACGCCGTTGCGTAAGTGGATACGGTCGCCGGGAATCCCGATGACACGCTTGACCAGGTACAGATCGGGCTCACCTGGCTTGAAAAAGACGATGATGTCGCCACGGCGAACATTGCGGTAGTAGACAAAAGGAGCCCACCTGGTAGGAGGAGCCAGCGTGATTCGATCCACCAGCACGTGGTCGCCGACCAGCAGCGTCTTTTCCATGGAGGACGAAGGAATCTCGAAGTTCTGGAAGATGAAGGTGAGTGCAAAGAGGCCAATGACAAGCACCGTACAGATGGAAGCGAATGCTTCCAATGGCGTCTCTTCCCTGGCCTGCTCGTTTTTGATCTGGGTGTCTGTAGCTTCCATGATTTAATGAATGACCCGGAACATGCGGCTCCATCGTGCGAAGTCCATGACGGTATCGAGCGGGCTCTTCTCGTGTCCGAGTCTATCATCCGGAAGC
This sequence comes from Acidobacteriaceae bacterium, assembly GCA_003152195.1. Classification (GTDB taxonomy): domain Bacteria; phylum Acidobacteriota; class Terriglobia; order Terriglobales; family Acidobacteriaceae; genus PALSA-350. The sequence continues at coordinate 4,755 of PLZN01000166.1, read as the reverse complement.
GTGGTGGCTTCGGTGGCCGATGGCAGGTGCAGGGAGAAGTAAATGAAGAAGGGCAATCCCACGATATTGGCGCGCGGAACAAAACCCCAGTAGCGGCTGTCGCGGCTGTGATTGCGGTTGTCGCCGAGCACGAAATAAAGACCCGGGGGCACCACCAGTTCGCCGTTCTGGACTTCGCGCCGCATCTGCATCCACCAGTGCGTATCCACTCCGGGGTCGGTGTAGAGCGCGTCGGGAAACTGATCGCGGAAATTGTCCTGATACGTGCCTTCAAAAATGGCGAAGGGCTCATACTGCTTCTGGTCATTGACGTAGACCGCGCCGTTGCGCAGCCGGATACGGTCGCCGGGAATGCCCACGACTCGCTTGACGACATGATCCGATGGATCCAGCGGAAAGTGGAAGACGATCACGTCGCCGCGACTCACCCGCTGATAGGGCATTATCCAGCGCCAGGCTCCCGGCGGCCCATAAACAGACTTGTTGACCAGCAGGAAGTCGCCAACCAGCAAAGTCCGCTCCATGGATTCGGAGGGAATGCGAAAGGGCTGCACCACGAAGGTGAGCACGAAGAGTGCGATGACGATGATGGACAGCAGAGAGCGGAAGGTGTCGAGCAGGTTGGGGAAGATGAGATGGGTGTGAACGTGGTGCTCTGCCCTGCTCGCTGCCCCGCGTGCGATCGCAGGCGCAGCAGCAGAGGCTGTGGCAACCCCGGACGGTCCTTCCGTCGACACTCGGAAGAACTCCGCTGGCGGCGGCCGAGTCAAGAACCGTTACCTTCCACCAGCGTTTCCGCCAGACGAGGGGAGCCCTGTTTCCGGAGCTTTTCAAAGGCCCGCCGGGCGGCCTCCTGCTCTGCCCTTTTCTTGGTGGTTCCAACGCCGCGCGCCAGTGCCCGAGCCCGGCCGATTCCCTCCGTAACTCTCACTTCCACCAGAAACCGCTTGCGATGATCGGGTCCGCTCTCCGCCCTGAGCACATAGTCCGGCGGCCCGGTCTTCTGCGCTTGCAGCAACTCTTGCAACGCAGTCTTGTGGTCGCCCAGGGAGACCCCGCGATCCAGCGCCTGGCGTAGGTCGTTTACGTATGGGGCGACCACGTGCTCCTTGACAAAGCCTTCGACTGGAGCCAGGCCGCCGTCCAGATACAGCGCGGCGATGATGGCCTCGACACAGTTGGCCAGCAGCGTAGACTTCTTGCGGCCCCCGCCGCGCTCTTCCCCCCGGCCCAGCCGCAGATGACTTCCCAGGTCAAGCGCAGAGGCCACCTGGGCCAAATGACGCCGGCTGACCAGGCTGGCGCGGAGGCGTGTCCACTCCCCTTCATGCAGATCGGGAAAACGACGAAAAAGGATCTCCGCGACCACCAGGCCCAAAACCGCGTCTCCCAGAAACTCCAGTTGCTCATTATCTTCTTCGCGCAGCGGATTGGCCCCCTCCGCTTGACGGCATTCGAAGGTATGCTCATACGCCAACGAACTATGGGTCAGCGCCTTCACCAGCAGTTGCGGCTCGTGGAAGGTGTGACCCAGCGCTGCCTGAAGCGGATTGGAAGCCAGCTCTGCCATCACTTGGTTACCCTTCCTCCTACTGTATTGCATAGGGATAGAGATCGCCGGCCGGCCTGTTGACACTACTGAGGCTTGCCGGCGGGTGGGTGTGGGCCAGCCAGGGGTTGGGCTGCCGGCGCCTGTGCGTCTGGGGCGGCATCGTCGGCGGCTGGTTCGGTGTGCTCCTGCTGGGGAAGCGCATAAGGCTGCTTTAGACCTTTTTCCGCCGCCAGCCTGGTATCCGGCTGGCCGTCGCGAACGGTAAGTGCCGCACGGTACTCGGTGACCGCCTGGTCACGCTGATCCTGGATGTCGTAGATGCGTCCCAGATAGATGTGCGACCAGGCCAGCATGCGAGGATCCTTCGATAGCCGGATCGTCTCGCCGAAGTCGTGTTGGGCGACCGGGACATCGCGCTGCATAATGGCGACCCGGGCCAGGATGAAGTTGGCTCGCGCAGCATCTCCCGACTTATCGGCCACCGACTGTTGGGCCAGAGCGCCCGCGCCGTCGGTGTCGCCTTTCATCAGCTTCATCTCCGCCAGATCGAGTCCTCTCAACTCTCGCGGCGCCCGATGAACCACGTCGGAGGAGCTCTGCTGGTCGAAGGTAATACCCTTCACCCGGCTGAGTTCCGCACTGACGTCCATTCCGTAGACCATCTCGCCGATACTTTCCTTGAAGCTCTGGGGCGCCCTCTCAAAAGAGGCGAAGGCGTTATAGTAGTATCCCGTTAGCACATAGCCTTGTGCCATAGCCTGCTGGACGGCGTGGCGTCGAACCGCTTCCGCTGCTTCAACCGAGGCGTTGTGCTGGTGCGTAGCCGCTTCGAGATCGCTGCGCCGGACGTCGGCGGGGATCTTGTAAATAGCCACGCCGGTATCCATGGTTCGGGCTTCGACGGCCCGAATCATGCACTCGATGACCAGAGCGACCACGTCGCTGCGGTAGGTGTAATCGAGGGGCGCGTCGCGAACCGTCTTGAGAAAGGGCAAAAGCCGGTCCAGGGTCGAGGCGCGAGCGTACAGCAACGGTTCGATCTGGTAGTGAAGGTAAGCGTGACGCACCTCCCGCATGTGGATGGCGCCATTCACGGGCGATGCCACGACTACATAATCGGCTCCGTAGACCCGCGCATTTGTCTGCCCTGGGTCAAGCAAAGGCTCGATCACCACCAGGAAGCGCCTGCCGCCCGAGAGGCCGCCCGGCGTCTTGAGATAAATGCTGGTGTCGACGATCATTTTCGAGAGCGAATCGTGGAGTTGGGCCAGCTGCTTATCGTACTGGGGGCGAACGCGGACCCAGATCAGATGCAGATCGATGAGCTGGCCAAAGCGGCGCAGCAAAGGCAGAAAGTTCTCCACCTGGCTCGCGTCCGGAGGCAAGTCCTCGCCTTCGGCGTTCGGTGCGAGATCAGGGGGCGGCGTGATGTAGAGAGCGAGGGAGATGTATTGCGCCAGATCGATCCCCGAATCGGCAAGACGATGCTGATCGATAAAGGTGCACACCTGATCGTGCACATCCCGCGCTTCCGGCGAGGTCTGGAGGGCCTGGTTGATCTCCTCGCGGACCTGCTGGCGCAGTGGGTCGGAGGAGGCAAGCCCCTGATCGTAGCTGCAGGAATTCAGTGCGGCGGCAATGTCGAAGAGCGCCTCGCTGTTTTGCAGGCTGATGTCGGGTCCTGCCGTGTCCAACAAAACGGGTGATTTCGGGGCGGCAGGCGTGGCGCCGGCTGAGGTTTGTGAGTCGGAAGAGCCCTGCGCGCGGGCGGCCAACGCGCCCAGCAAAATCAGCATAGCAAGCGCAGCAAACCGAGCGGCCGAACGGCGCGGGGACAGATGGCGGCGCGGGATAGCGGACTGCTTGGCCTGAGACTGCATAGGTTGGAGGATTCGACCCCCCCACCAAGTCTATGCATTCTCGGGAGGAAGGGTCAAACCCGTCCGCGCAGCAAGCCACCGAATTTTAGCGGCAAAAAAAATGCTGGGAGACAAATGAAACAAACCATCATCCCACATAAGGTCTGCCACCACCGAGGCGGGCTGCGTGACGGAGGGTGCCCTGAGAGGGTCTAGCCGCGCACCGAAACTCCGGAGAAAGAGTGGACCACGGTTCCCCGTACCGGCTGTCCGAAGAGACGCGCCGGAGCAAACACACTGAAGGCCAGGTAATCTTCAAGTTGGGCACGCGTCTTGAGGTCCGCGGTTCCGGAGACGATTCTGTAGTCGTACACCCGGCCTTCTCCGTTGACGAAAGCCTGGACTACGACCGGGTTCTCACGATCCCCAACCCCACCGGCGGGCTCGAGCGAAGTGTAAAGAAAACGGGGGCTGGAGGCCATGCCGAGGGGCTCGTCACGAGCCAGAAGGGGTTCCGGGGACGCAACCATTCCGACGAGCAGCGAAACCGCGCCCAGCAGCACAATGGTGCTGGCGAGGCCGGCCGTGGCCTGCAACACCAGGGGCCGGAAGGTATTCTGCCAGCGAATTCGGCCGCGGGAGAGTTTTTCCTGGGCAGTATTGGTGGATTGCTGCGAGAGTGCAACGCGAAGACGAAGGGCAAGGTTGGGCGGAGCTTTCGCCGGCCCGATGGAACTAACCAGCGATTGCGCATTCCGCCATTCCGCGAACTCAGCCGCACAGTCGGAGCAGACCTCTAGATGCGAGGCAATCTCTTGCATGGCCGCGCCAGTCACGGCGCCGTCCAGGTAGCCGGAGAATTGCTTGCGAACATGAGTGCACTGGTTCACTTGGCCTCCTTGGTCCTTAGCGAGAGCGTTTCCATCGGCGCAAAAGCCCCACTTGGCCGTTTAGCCGCAGCCTCAGCGTATCCAGCCAACCGGGCCTTCAAGTGCGCGCGACCACGCATGAGGCGAGACTTGACGGTGCCGAGATTTACCCCGAGGATCTCTGCTATCTCCTCGTAGGAAAAGCCTTCAATATCGCGCAGGACGACGACAGCCTGGAAGGGCTCGGGAACGCCGCGCAATTCCTCCTCAACCCGGGCACGCACCTCTTCGTGGGCGGCCATGTCAAAGGGCGATTCATGGGCATCAACCAGGGTGTCTTTGAGACAGAGAGGGTGGCCGTCGCTGGTTTGGCCGAATTCGGTCTCGATAGTGACTTCCTGGCGCTTGTGGCGGCTCCACCAGCGGCGCTGGTTGCTGGCTTCGCGCAGAGCGATGCGGTAGATCCAGGTGCGCA
>PLZN01000128.1 GCA_003152195.1 Acidobacteriaceae bacterium | reverse complement strand
GTACAGGCACTCCCCAATTCGTTCGCCACCAAACCGTTCGTCAAGAGCGCGTCGCCGTTACTTTAGCCCTCGTACGAAAATAAGCGTGATGAGCCGCCGCCTTGCCCGTCTCACCCACGAAGTCCAGCAGAATTTGGCTGACCCACCATTCTTAATCTTAGACCATTTTCCTTTTGTATGGGCGTGGCGGAGCAGGTTCGGTTACGCCGTTTTTCGATGCGGTCGTAATTTCCAGTCCGCCGCCCAATTAGACCGAATGCGACCTGCGGTTTTCTTTTCCCACCCCCTCGCTTATGGGGCGCCCCAAGTATCGTTCCAGCCCCTCCGAGTTAATGTCGGAAGTGTCGTATTCCGGTAAAGACCATGGCCAAGCCCAGTCTGTCGGCCGCCTCGATCACTTCCTGGTCGCGCACCGAGCCGCCGGGCTGAATCACTGCCGTGGCTCCGGCCGCCGCCACTGCTTCCAGCCCGTCCGGGAAAGGGAAGAACGCATCGGAGGCGGCAACGCAGTTGGTCAGAGGCAGCACCGCTTTGATAGCGCCAAATTTTGCGGCATCCACCCGGCTCATCTGGCCCGCCCCCACACCTACCGTCTGCCCATGACGGGCATACACAATGGCATTGGACTTCACGTGCTTGGCCACCCGCCAGGCAAACAGGAGTGCCTCCAGTTCTTCCGCCTCGGGTTGGCGCACGGTCACCACCTTCAGTTCGGCTGCGGAGACAACCCCAATATCCGCGTCCTGCAGCAGCAGCCCTCCGGAAATCTGCTTGACTGACTTGCTCGGCTGCGCCGGCTTTACGGTGAGCAGCCGTAGATTCTTCTTGGAGCTGAATCTTGCAATGGCGCCCTCGCTGAAGGATGGAGCCGCGATGGCTTCGACAAAGAGCTTGGCAATCTGCTCGGCCGCTGCTTCGTCGACCTCGCGATTGATTCCAATCACGCTGCCAAACGCCGAGACCGGATCCGTCGCGAGCGCTTTCTGATAAGCCTCGACCACCGAGGAAGCGATCGCCGCACCGCTCGGGTTGCTGTGCTTGATGATGGCTACTGCCGGCTGTTCGAACTCCTGCACCAGCTCCCAGGCGGCGTCCAGATCGACCAGGTTGTTGTAGCTCAGCTCTTTGCCCTGGAGTTGCTGCGCCCCCGCAACTCCCGTGCCCGTGCCGTCCCCGTACAGGGCCGCGCCCTGGTGGGGGTTTTCCCCATAGCGAAGGTCTGCCGTCTTGGAATACGCGAGCAGCAGCGTAGGGGGGAAAATGGCGTCTTTGCCGGCAGGAGCGAGCGCCGGGTCATGCTGCCGTTCGGTTGCGATCCTGTTGAAAGTCAGAGCGATAGCCGAGTCGTAGGCGGCCGTAAGGGCGAACGCTTGCCGCGCCAGCCTCCAGCGGGTCTCCAGAGACAATGCCCCCTGGTTCGCCAGCATTTCGGTTGCCAAGGCTTCATAGTCCGCAGCCGCGGTGACCACGGCGACGTCTTCAAAGTTTTTGGCCGCCGACCGCACCATGGAAGGGCCGCCGATGTCGATGTTCTCCACCAGCTCGCCGAAGGACACGCCGGGACGCCGCGCTGTCTCCTCGAAGGCGTAGAGATTCACCACCACCATGTCGATGGGCTCGATTCCCTGTGCTTGCACAGCCGCCCGATGTTCCTCATTGGCTCGCTGGTGCAGGATGCCCCCGTGGACACTGGGATGCAGCGTTTTCACGCGGCCATCCAGCATCTCCGGNNTCCGGGAAGCCGGTGAGGTCGGAAACATCGCGTACCGCAAGCCCGGCATCCCGTAAGGTCCGCGCCGTACCGCCGGTCGAGACAAGTTCCACGTTCATGCCGCCCAGTTGCCGGGCGAAATCGGCCAGGCCCGTTTTATCCGTAACACTCAAAAGGGCCCGCTTCACCCGCTTGTATTCCACTTGAGACCCGCCCCTGATCACGATTTGTAAAAGCCTGGCAATGTTTCCGCACAATAGTGAGATGAAATGGACCGGACCACCGGCTCACCCATTTGTCAGAGACACTCGCTCAGGATAGCTTAGCCCTATGCCGTTGAACTGGGGAGGAAACAGACCGTCGCAAAGCCCAGCGGAGATCCTGCCGCCGGAAGGCCGCGCTAACCCTCGCTCCTACGGGAGAATGGCGGGCTACGACGGGGATCCCGGCCCGCTCCCGCCGGCTCAGCCGAGACGCCCGAATGGCGGCCGTTGGGCCTTCGCTCCGGCCACGTACACGCTGGTGGGGATCAACTGCGCGGTCTATGTGGCCATGGTGTTGCGCGGCGTCTCGCCGACCAACCCCACCGTCGCGGATCTTGTGCACTGGGGCGCCAATTTTGGCGGCTACGTGCTCGCCGGGGAGTGGTGGCGTCTGCTCACCGCTGCATTCGTCCATGTCGGCATCATTCACCTGGCGACCAACATGTGGTGTTTATGGAATCTCGGGTTGTTGGGCGAGCCGCTTCTCGGCCCAGCCGGCGTGATTGCCGTCTATGTGTTGACTGGGATTGCAGGAAACTTGCTCAGCACCGCGGTCCATCCGCAAATTGTCGGCGCCGGCGCCTCGGGCGCGGTCTTTGGACTGGCCGGCGTCCTCATCCTGCTGCTCAAGGCGAAGTTACTCCCCGTGCCTCCGGCGGAGATTCGCCGGCTGCGCAAGAGCGTGATTTACTTTGCCCTTTTGAACTTCGCGATCGGTGGCACCACGATGTTTCTTCATACCGCCATTCAGATCGACAATATGGCCCATCTGGGCGGGTTTCTTTGCGGCCTCGCTTTGGGAGCACCGCTGGTGCCCAGAATCGGCGCGGCCAAGAGCCAATTCGCCTTTCGCTCCTGGGCGGCCTACGGCGGCATGGCCACGCTGCTGCTGGTCTTTGCCTTCGGCATCGCTTCATTCTGGCGCTGAAGCGGGAGAGAGCTAGCGCACTGCCGTCGCGGCGAACTTCTTTACCATAGCTAAAAGAAGCTTGCGGTCGCTGTCATTCAGGTTCGTTGCGTAGCGCCGTATCTGGGTCAAAAACCGCAACTCGTCATCGCTCAGCTTCTGGGTGTTCATCTCGCGGCCCAGCGAGTCTTCGGCAAAGAATTGGGCCAGCGGGATATCCAAAGCCTGCGCGATCTTGGCGAGAGTGTCGAGTGAGGGAACAGTATGCCCGTTTTCCACTCTCGACAGGTAACAGCGCAGCAGGCCGGTGCGCTTCTCGATATCTCCCTGCGACAAACCCTTCTGCAACCGGTATCCCCGGATGGTAATCCCTATCTGCATATGCTATGGCCTTCGTTCACACGTTCACCCCTACGGAACAGAGAAAGGTAATCCGCTGTAATATCGGTGTTGGCAGCATAGTTAACACGCCGAAGAGGCGACTAGCAAGAATTTTCTTCAGGCGCACACCCATATTTTTTCCGAATTGGGATTTCTTGACCCCGTGTGCAGCAAAGTAAGAATGCCGCATGGTTCAGTTCATGAAGAGGCCGCCGTTCACATCCAGCACGTGCCCGGTGATATAGCCGGCCTGCGGGGAGGCGAGAAAGGCCACTGCATGGGCTACTTCCTCATCACTGCCCGGGCGTCCCAGCGGGATATGGCTTAGTAGGGCCTCACGCTGCTTCTCCTCGAGAGCCGCCGTCATTGCTGTTTCGATATAACCTGGCGCCACCGCATTCACGGTGATCGAGCGCGGGGCCAATTCACGCGCCATCGACAAGGTGAATCCGATAAGCCCTGCTTTGCTGGCGGCGTAGTTTGCCTGTCCGGCTTGGCCGGTGCGTCCCACCACGCTGGAAATGTTGATAATCCTGCCCCAGCGAGCGCGCAACATGGGGTTCAGCAATGCCTGGGTCAGGAGAAAGGCCCCGGTCAGGTTGGTGGTCAACACCGCGTCCCAGTCCGCACGTTTCATCCGCAACAGCAGCACGTCTTTGGTGATTCCGGCATTATTCACCAGGATCTCCACACTGCCGAAATGAGCGATGGCGGCCTTTGCCGTGGCTTGAATCGAAGCTTCGCTGGCCACGTCCACGACGAAGGACTTGGCTTGACCGCCGGCAGCGAGAATCTCTGCCGCCACAACTTCCAGTTTTGCCTCATTGCGCGCGGCCAGTGCCACGCGGGCACCCATCTTTGCCAGTGCGAGCGCACAAGCGCGGCCGATTCCCTGGGATGCCCCGGTAACGAATGCGGTTTTGCCTTCGAGGTTTTCCATCGTTTCTCCGCGAAAAAGTGAGGTTATCAGATGTGGGATTTCACGACAGTTCCTGCCCAGCGCGGATTGCGCGTTGATGATGATCCTGGCGTGATGCAGAAGTTGACAGGAAACTAAATGATCTCCGCCGTGCGCGCCCCCGCTGCTTCCAGAACGGGCAGCTTCCCACAGAACACTCTGTCGAGCGACCACAGGTAGACCACGAGCTCCCGCGAGTAGTGCAAGAGTGGCGCTGTTTGAGGAATTTCAATGCCATAGGTGGCGGGAAGGTCATTCAATTCGATCTCCGCTTCCGCGGCCTCGAGCGGCCAGGGCATGTGGTGAATATCGCCACGCAGCAGCTGTCCGTTGCGGTTGGTAGTGAAGAGACAATAGCGCTCGGTCAGAAAGTGCTCGATCGTTCCCGGCCGGCTTTGGTCGACCGTGCGTAACTGCCCCAACCCCCGATAGTGGGCGCGAAACCGCACCGGTTTGCGGCTCAGAAGGCGCTCGCTCTGGTAGGTGAATCCCCGGTCGCCGCGGACCTTGATCGACATACGGGCCCAATGATACGGCAGATGGAAAGCCGCCCTGGCGACGATGACCGCTAGCGGATTGGCGGCTTCCAGGCTGAAGAAATAGACACCGGCGCGGTTGGTATTTCGTTCCCTGACATAGGTTCGCAGGTTGAGCTCGGGAAAGCGGCTAGCGCCGGGAATGCGGGGTACGCCGCGCAATTGAACCCGGTCCATCCAGAACGGAACGATGCCCACCCATGCGGATTGATCGAAGGTGTCCACTTCCAGGCCGGACGGAAGCAACGCTTCCAGTTTGGCGGCGGGGATCGGCCAGTGCGCAAACAGCAGGTCGTTCCAGCGCTGGGTCATCAGCCATCTTCCCGAAGGCAACGGCCGCGGCCTGTGCGACGTCCGAAACATAAACTCCTGCATGGCCAGCTCCTGCTTTTTCCCTTTCTGCCTCGCGCTGCGTGCCCAGGCGTGGCGCAAAGGCATAGCCCGCGTCCTGCCCACCGCGGTCCGCAAAGATTTCTAGACGTGAGCCAACGCCCTTAAGTCGCCTTTCCCACCACGTGTCCTGCGGGTTCCTCACGATTCAGCGTATGAATGGGCCCCCTCCAAAAACACCGGAAATGCACAGATGTTGGGAGGCTGCCCCAATGCCGTATTCTGTTCGCGAG
>PLZN01000214.1 GCA_003152195.1 Acidobacteriaceae bacterium | reverse complement strand
AACCACGTCATCATGCCCCTGGCCACCACGCGCGACCGTGTCACCCAAATCCGTTGGGGCATAGCCGACTTCCAGCATCGCTTCGGCCGGCCGCCCGAAGGAATGTGGCTATCGGAAACCGCGGTCGATAACGAGACTCTCGATCTGCTGGCGCAGCAGGGCATCCTCTTCACCATCCTTGCGCCCCACCAGTGCGCCCGGGTTCGTGAGCACGCCGATAACAGCCTGCAACCCGTTCTCCCCAGACTGGATGGCACGGGCGCCCGCTGGACCGAGACTCCCAATGCTTCGGTGGACCCCAACCACCCCTATCTGGTGCAACTGAAGGATGGCCGAAGCATCACCGTCTTCTTCTACAACGGCCCCATCTCGCGCGCTATCGCCTTCGAAGGCATGCTCAATAACGGCGAAACATTCGCTTGGCGGCTGGCTCGCGGACTCGACCCCAACACCCCTGCGGCGCAACTCGTGCATGTGGCCACCGACGGCGAAAGTTACGGTCACCATCATCGCCACGGCGAGATGGCCCTCTCCTACGCNNTCGAAGAAAAAAATCTTGCCCGGCTGACCAACTATGGTCAGTTCCTGGCTGAATTCCAGCCCGCGTGGGAGGCGGAAATCGTCGAGGATACCTCCTGGAGTTGTGCCCACGGCGTCGAGCGCTGGCGTGCCGACTGCGGCTGCAGCGGCGGGCGCCAGGGTTGGAATCAGCGTTGGCGCGCGCCGCTTCGCGCCGCTCTCGATTGGCTCCGTGATACCGTCACGCCGCTTACCGAAGACACGGCTCGCGGTCTGCTCAAAGATGTCTGGAACGCCCGCGACGCTTACATCTCGGTCATACTCGCCGCCGGGACACCGGCGGCCGACGGGGCGGTCGACCAGTTCTTCGCTGCCCAGGCGGAGCGCANNGCGGATGGTTCTTCGACGATATCTCGGGCATCGAGACGGTTCAGATCATGGCCTACGCGGCGCGCGCGCTGCGGCTGGCCGCCGACATCTTCGGCCTTAATTGCGCTTTACTTGAATGGCAGTTCGTGGAGCGCCTGCGCCAGGCCAAAAGCAATACCCCCCAGGGGAAGGACGGAGGCAATATCTATCGGCAACTGGTCAAACCCATGGAAGTGAACCTGGAGCAGGTCGCGGCGCATTACGCCATCTCCTCGGTCTTCGGCAACTATCCGGAAGAGGTGACGCTTTTCTGCTACAACGTCCGCCGCCTCGACTACGAGAACGTAAATTCCGGGCGCGCGCGTCTCGCCATCGGGCGTTGCCGCATCACCTCCAACCTCACCGAGGAGATGGAGGAGGTTTCCTTTGCCGCACTCCATTTCGGTGATCATAACGTTACCGCCGCGGTGGAGCGGTCCACAGCGCAAGACCTCCCCGCCTTCGACGATCTCAAACAAAAATGCGGCGCCGCTGTCACCCAGGCGAACTTGCCCGAAGTGGTGCGCCTGATCGATAGCTTCTTTGGGGGCAGTCCCTACTCCCTTGCCTCCCTTTTCAGGGACGACCAGCGGCGAATTCTGCGCGTCATCCTGAACTCCACTCTGAGCGAAGTCGAAGACAGCCTGGTGAAAATCTACGAGGAGCATGCCTCGCTACTGCACTTCCTGAACGCGTCCGGTCTTCCCAAACCGCCTGCCCTCACCATGGCCGCCGGTTTCGCCATCAACGCAGGCCTGCGCCGTGCCCTCGAAGAGGAACCCATCGAGCTGGCGCGCGTCCGCTCCCTGATTTCACTGGCCAAGTCCGATGGGGTGGTTCTGGAAACCCACGCGCTCCGCTACTTGATCGACCAGCACATGAAGCGCGCCATGGTCCTGCTCCATGCCAAACCTCTCGACACTATCAACCTCGACCACGCGCTGAGTCTGGCCCGCACGCTGCGCGAGCTCCCTTTCGAACTCAATCTATGGCAGGCGCAAAACATCTGGTATGACACGCTGACCAAGTCCAGCCGCTTCCTGCTTGGCCTGGAAGCCTCAGCCGCCGAGGTCTGGCGCAATCATTTTCTCGAGCTGGGCCGCCAACTCTCGATCGCGGTCGAGCAGTTGGTGGTGGAAGACGGGTTGCCGGTCGGTCTCAGTATGGCTGCCGCGACAGAACCTGCTCCTTTGTCGCTGAAGGCCATTCTTCCTTAAAAGCCTAGCTTCGCCAGCGGAGCGTGACCGGACCATCCATCGGGTGCTGCATCGTCCGGCCGCTCTCTTCGGCTTCGAGCCGTGCCCGCTTCAAGGCGAAATACCACTTCGCCGGGCGGTCGGCATCGTCAATCAGCATCAGGCCGGGATTGAACTTGAGCCCCTCGGCCTGCTGCACCATGGTGATCTGGTCCTGGCGCACAAAGCGCTTGCCGAAGAACTTGGCCACCGCAGTCACAAAGGGCACCCCATAGAAGACGTTCCAGGCGGCATACACATCGATGCGCGAGTGACCGGGGGTGGTGGGCGTCACCGTGGTCAGGCTGGCGAACCACTTGTTTCCGCAGCGCAGCGTCTCATACCGGCGGTTGGGCAGCACGAAATCGATCGTCGTCTCGATAGGCTCGCCGTACACGCCGAGCAATTTGTAAGGAGCGCTATTTGCCGAAGGCGTATGTGCCGACATGCGAAAGCCCTGCGCAATGGGTTCGAAGTGCTTCTCCTTTTCATGGATGCTGTGCCGCGACCGCCACCACCATGCCTGATGCACAAACGGCCCGTGCGCGGGATCCATTAGTCCGATGATTCCATGATCCACGTTGCAGGGCAGCTCGGCGGTCAGATGAGCGCCCCGGTGCCTGGCGCTGAACTTGGGCACTTCCGGCACCGGTGGCAGCGCCTCTCTGGCCTCCATGCGAACCCGGCCGCTGCCCGGTCTGGGCACGTAGACCCAGGCATACCCGTCCCCCTCCTGACAGGGGAATGCGTTGGCGTAGATGCGCCGGGGATAGGAATCCTGACTGGTCAATGAAGGGATTTCCATGCACTGGCCGGATTCCGGCTCGAAGACCCATCCGTGATACTTGCAAGTGACCGCGCTGCCATCGAACCATCCGCAGGAGAGCGGGATGCCACGATGGGGGCAACTGTCGCGCATGGCGAAGATGCGGCCGTCCTCTTTTTTGCGCCCCAATACCAAGGGGATTCCGAGCAACATCGCGGTGGCCATCTTCCGGCCCTTGAGCGAGCCGCTGCGCATGGCTGGATACCAGTCGTTGTAGATGAGGGATGTGTCCGGCCCCAGCAAATCGCTCGCCGGGTACAACGCCGGTTCCCTCCCCGCTGCCGCATCAGGTGCCATCGCTCGCGATCCCAAAAACCTGCACTTACTATAGCGCCACGGCCTCGGATTTCTTACTTGCGTCGCCGCCGCTTTTGGCGGTTAAAGAGAAATCGAATGAGGGTATCATTTCGGTATGTCTAGGATTCACATGCCGGAAGCCGGTGGCACGGTACCCGTGGCTGTGATCCAAACGCCTGTTCCCGCACTCCGTGCTATCTCCGAATGCATCGCCCTGGCCAAGAAGCACGAAGAAGAGACTGGCGAGGCTCCGGTGCTTGACGCTGACTTCGCCGCCGATGTCGAGGAGATCATCCGCAACCGCAAGCGGTGGAATCCGCCTGCGTGGGAATGATGGGCCTGACTCCCGGGATAGCGCCCAAAAACCAATGTTCGGGTGCCCCAGAACCCGGATTTCCTAGTGGGCTTAGTGGGATCAGCGAACTTCATGCGGCTTTCCTTGAAGAAAGCCGCACACGCGGCCATTGATGGTACGGCGTATAGGAAATACGGGTCCTTCGCGTTTTTTGCGAAGGGTGGGATCCACCGGTGCTCGAGTGGAAGTGAGACGCTCTCTCCGATCCACTGCGGTAGACTTCGCTCATGCCGCTGCAATTGAAGCGATTTTACGAAAACGCAGATCTGCATTTCGTAACCTTCAGTTGTTATCATCGCGAGCCAAATCTGCAGTCCTCAATTCGCAAAGACTTGTTCCTCTCCGTGCTGGAGCGAGTGAGACAGCAATATCGCTTTTCGATCACCGGCTGCGTCGTAATGCCGGAACACGTTCACCTGCTGTTGAGTAAACCAGAGAGCGGGAACCTCTCCATCGTCGTGCAAGTGCTAAAGCAGATAGTTTCGCGAAAAGTGTCGGCCAGCGAGCAACATGTAGAAGGCTTCTGGCAGCGCAGGTTCTATGACTTCAACGTGCGGACCGAACGCAAACGCATCGAAAAGCTTCGCTATGTCCACCAAAATCCCGTCACGAGAGGCCTGGTAGAAAAGCCCGAGGATTGGCAATGGAGTAGTTTTCGGTACTATGCCCTCGGCGAGCCTTTTCCTGTGACGATTGACTCCTCTTGGCTCTACGGGTGGCAGCCGTCCGTGGATCCCACCCTTCGCAAAAGCGCGAAGGACCCGTATTTCCTATACGCTGTACCCATCAATGGCCGCGTGTGCGGCTTTCTTCAATGAAAGCCGCATGAAGTTCGCTGATCCCATCAAGCCCAATAGGAAATACGGGTTCTGGGGCACCCGGAGATTCTCAACACATTTAGTGCCCCTTTTGGAGCCCGCCATCGCAGTTCACATCACGCACCGTTCGAGGAAAATAATCCTCACGCTTGCCGGTCTCTGGATCCTGCTCTACGGAAGTTTCACGCTTTTCCGACCACCGCTGTTGGACGATGCCGACTCCGTGCATTCCGAAGTTGCACGGGAGATGGTCGCACGGCATGACTGGATCACCCTCTACGCCAACGGCATCCGCTACCTCGAAAAAGCTCCGCTCATGTACTGGGCCATGGCAGCGAGCTTCACTGTTTTCGGGCCTGAGGATTGGGCCGCCCGCCTGCCTCTGGCCATCGCTGCACTCGCCCTGTTTCTGGTCGTCTACGCCACCGGCCGCCGCTTATTCGCTTCCGATACTGCCGGCTTTTATGCGGCGCTGATACTGCTGACATCCTTCGGTATTTTCATTTACACGCGCATCATCATTCCCGATGTGATCGTCTGCCTGTGGCTTAGCCTTTCCATGTTGCTGTTTTGGATTTCTCTCCAGCAAGAGAAGCCTTCGCGGGCGACCGCCTGGGGCTTTGCCGCAGCTTGTGCCCTCAATGTGCTTACCAAGGGCCTCATCGGTATCGTTTTCCCGCTCGGTATCGTCGTCATCTTCCTGTTGCTCAACCGGAATTTGGGCCACCTGCGGCGCTGGCACCCTCTTTCCAGCCTGCTGCTCTTCATGGTGATCGTGCTGCCCTGGCATATCGCCGCCGGACTTGCTAATCCCTCGCAGGGCCATCCCTACAGCACGACGCCGACGCCAGGAAACGTGCACGGTTTCTTTTGGTTTTATTTCATCGACGAACAACTCTTCCGCTATCTCAACCGGCGGGTTCCGCGAGACTACGACACAGTCCCGCTGCTGCTGTTCTGGGGTTTGCTCCTGATCTGGCTGATGCCGTGGATCGCCTTCGTGTTCAAGGCTGTCCCCCGCGTCCGGCTGCCCCCCTCCGATCAGGCCCACACCTTGCTCGGCATATGGGCAGCGTTCGTTATGATTTTCTTCAGCTTCTCCACGCGCCAGG
>PLZN01000376.1 GCA_003152195.1 Acidobacteriaceae bacterium | reverse complement strand
CCCGGAAAAATGTAGAAACTCCAGACCCAGCACTTCGTGCTGGGCTATTTTCAGCCGTCCCGGCAAGGCCGGGACTCTTTTGATCCCCGATCCAAGATCCCCGATGCATCCTATGACGCCTCATCGGGAAGCTGATGCCTTACCAGAAAGCTGGGGCCTCTTCAGAAAGCCTACTGCGGCTTCGGCGCCGGTTTGACCGGCGTGCCTTCGCGCAGGTTAAGCGGCAGCTCCCGCTGCGCCCGGCCAAAGCTGTCGTACGCCCGGATGACCCGTTGCACCAGATGATGACGAACGACATCGCCGTCTTCGAAATGGCAGAAACGGATGCCATCTACACCGCGAAGAATCTCGACGGCCTCTACCAGCCCGCTCTTCTTGGGGTTCGGCAGATCGATCTGGGTCACATCGCCGGTGATGACTGCCTTGGAATTACTGCCCAGGCGGGTGAGAAACATCTTCATCTGCTCGCTGGTCGTGTTCTGCGCTTCGTCCATGATGATGAAGGCATCGTTGAGCGTCCGGCCGCGCATAAACGCCAG
Source organism: Acidobacteriaceae bacterium (assembly GCA_003152195.1). GTDB lineage: Bacteria > Acidobacteriota > Terriglobia > Terriglobales > Acidobacteriaceae > PALSA-350. The sequence continues at coordinate 3,014 of PLZN01000376.1, read as the reverse complement.
CGGAGCAACCTCGATGACATTGCGCTCCATCATCTTGTCCACGCGGTCCTGCTCCAACAGATCGTAGAGCGCGTCGTAGAGCGGACGAAGATAGGGATCCACTTTTTCCTGGAGCGTTCCGGGGAGAAAGCCCAGGCGTTCGCCCGCTTCGACGGCGGGTCTCACCAGGATGATCCGGCTCACCTTCTTGGCCAGCAAGGCAGAAGCCGCCATAGCGACTGCCAGATAGGTCTTCCCGGTGCCCGCCGGCCCGACGCCGAAGACCATATCGCATTCCTCAATGGCTTCGACGTAGCGTCTCTGGTTGATGGAACGAGGCTGGACCATACGCTTGATGCCGGCCGAGCGCTGCTTTCCGCTTTCCACCAATCCCCGCAAGGTCACCGCCGGATCCGCAGTCACCAGCTTGAGCATTCCGTGCAACTCGCCATTGCACAGCAAGGTGCCATTGCGCCGCAGATGCTCATAATCGGCAAAAACCTTTTCGAAGCGGGCAATTGCCTCCGGAGCGCCTTCCACATGCAGTGCATCGGACCGCAAATCGATGCGAATTTGCAGGTTTTGCTCAAGGAGCCTGAGGTTCTCATCGCGAGTCCCGAACAGGGGCTCCAGGTTGGGCGTGATTTCCAGCGCTTTTTTCATCAAGCGGAGAAATGACCTCCTAGCAGATCAAAGACGGTTGACTTGAGGGGTGGGGTTGCTTCCAGACGATACTTTTGGAAAGGCAGCGGAGCAGGAAACTGCACGTGCATCCTATGCTTGGCCGGGTTGGCGATAATCACCAGATATTTCCCGTGGATGGGCACAGAGTAGCGTTTGGCGGCGAGCACGTCAACGCCTTTTAAGTTAATTCTTTTTCCCCGGATGCACCTCCGTACGGGGAACCCCGCCCGGCTGGCAGCAAGAGATTGACCCGCGCCGCTAAAGTCCGTAAACTTAAGGTTTGCGGGCGATTCGGCGTTTCTCTCCGCCTGCTCCCATTTTCAAGGAAGCTAAGGGTTTACGATGGCAAACCATGTGTCGGCGCTGAAGCGCGCCCGTCAGACAGTCAAGCGCACTGCAGTTAACCGCTCGAACAAAAGTCAGGTACGCAAGTCACTCCGCGCGCTCCGCGAGGCTATTACCAAGGGCGACCACTCCGCGGTTTCCGAGCAGTATGGCAAGACCGTTTCCGCGCTCGACAAGAGTGTGCAAAAGGGTGTCCTCCACAAGAATACCGCCTCCCGCTACAAGAGCCGCCTGCACGCGCGGGTGAAGGCCCTGACCACCGCGTAGGCCTACCAAGACCTCGTCCCACGATTCTCCTCTGCCGAAAGAGAGTAACCGGCTTGGTTACTTCTTTGGTGGCGCCGGAGGTTCGCTCGTCGCTTTCACCTCTCTCGGCGCTTTCACCTGGGGCGACGGCACCTTGTCGATCTCAATCGCGCCGTCGCGCAGGACCGCCAGGCGGTCTCCATCGTCAGACAGGGCAAAGTTCTGGCCGGCGCTTAGAATCGGCGACGCCGTAGTCTCCATCAGGAGCGCACCCGTTTCCGTGTCGAAGACCTGCACCACCTGTTCCTTCACATCTTCGTCGATGAGCGAGGCTGTCAGGTCAACGAACTTAGATACGCGCAGCAGGCTCACGGCAAAACGATTACCCGTCCGCGAAGAAGCAAAGGTGGGCCACACCAGATGGCCTTCACGATGCCCGCTCCAGAGCTTCTTTCCATCGGTGTTCCACGCATCGAGAAAGATGTCCGGCGACTTGGGCCCGCAACTCTCGATGATCAACGCCTTCTGGCTCAGGAAATTCTCGTGTGGCGTGCACGTGGATGACACTTTGCCCAGGGGAAGCACCTCGCCTTGAAATGGAATGAACCGAACCACGAAGCTGTCGCCCTGGTCCCGTGCCACCCCAACGTATCCGGTGGAGGTGATGGGCACGGCGACAGGCGACGGCGTCCGCAGCGCGGCCAGCACATCTCTTGACGCCACATCCAGCAGCGTAATCTGGATATCCTCGGCCGGGGGTGGTTCGCCGTACTGCGCGGCCTGCGCAGCCAGCTTGCTGTGCTGCTCGGCAGTATGCCGTTCATATTGGTGCTCGATCACCAATATGCGGCCATCGGGGGAGACTTGCGTTTCGAGTACCGGAGTGGAAACGTCTACGTATTTGTGCAGCTTCAAAGATGCGTCCGTCAGCGAGTAGGTATTGCGCTGGCGCACCAGGAACTTGCCATCCCCCACTGACCACAAATATCTCGATCGATCACGCATCCGCCATTCCGCGGACGCGGAGACGGTCCCGTCAGAAAGATTGAGGACCACGGCGTGGATCATCTGGCCGTCGTCCGACCCGCCGGCATCTACTTCGCGCCGCAGCAGACGCGGCTGGTGGAAGGTGAACAACAGGTGATCGGCGTCGACGAAGTCCAGCGAACTGAAAGGCCTCGCCGACAGCATATAGAGCGTGCCCGGCGGTTGATATCCCAGCGGCCCCACCAAAATGCGTTGCTCGGGGCTGGGGGCGGGAGGTTCTTTGCTATGCGATGACCCCGCAAACGCGTGGTTCCACGGCGCCCCACCCAGCCACAGCACCACCACCATCACGGCGGGCGGAAATAGGCGTCTCGGCATCATCCTGCAATCCCTGGATTGAGTGTAAAAGATCCTCCGGGAAACTGCTGCATGCCGCGAAAATGCCTCTTGGTGAGAGCAACAAAAGTCTGTGCGTCACAGATCCATGGTGTACTGGGCGGAGTACTGGGCCCCGGCTAAGGCAGAACCCCGGGGACGCGGTTCGCTGGCCAGCTCCATGACCAGGCGCTCCAACACCAGGCGCTTATCCGGCGGCGACGAGCGCAGTTCGAGATCGGCTTGGGCGATGAGGCGAAGCATTTGGGTAAGTTCCCGCCTCGAGCCGTAGCGGCGGGCCTGGCGAATGAGGTCCTCGGCGGCGAATGGCGGCATGCGGAAGCCTTGCCAGAGAGCTTGCCAGATGGCGCGCGAGTCGCGCACATTCTTCTCCAGGA
>PLZN01000308.1 GCA_003152195.1 Acidobacteriaceae bacterium | reverse complement strand
GGAAATTGCCGGATCTGCTGCGTACCTGGCCTCGCGGGCTTCGGACTTCTTTACCGGGTCTACGATTCGTGTCGATGGCGTGTATGCGATCCGATGAGATTCCAGAATCCAACTCCCCGCGCCCGTCGTCATTTTGCCGCTACGCCACATCAGACACTGCGACCTTAAGAAAGCCGCTTGTGACCTGGTTATGAAGCGCGGGTGGCCCCACCATTGCCTTGGCAAAAGTGACGCAGAAGTGCCGGCGGAGTGGGACCGTGTTAACAAGGGCGGAATCGGTAGTCGCTTGAAAGGGCAGGTCCAGTTGGGACNNAAACAAATCATTATCGTCCCAGGTACGCTGGTGCGAACCTGGGGCACCCGTCCGGTTGCTACACAGTGAGAATAATTTAAGAGCCCCTCCGTATCTCACTCAGGGTCATACGCCGCTGAACCTTTGCCAGCAGTTGGTTTCCCCGCGCCGCAATAGCCTTCTGCCGTTCCTTGGGCAGAGAAGCAATCACATCGTCCACCGCAATCATTCCACGCATCGTAGTCACTCCATTGACTAGAGATCGAGGGACACCCTCCGTTTGCTACACCACAGCGAAAGTGAGAATAATTCACGACCGTCTGCGCACGATCTCTTCGTAAATCTGGATGTATTCCTTGGCCGGCTTGGTCCAGGAATAATCGCGCGCCATGCCGTTGCGCATCAGCTTCCGCCACTGTTTCTTATCGGCGAACGACGCGAAGGCGTTGCGCAGCGCAACCAGAAACTCCTCCGGCCGATAGTCGTAAAATCGGAAGCCGGTTCCCGTCTCCGTTTCGGCCGACCATTCCTGCACCGTGTCATCCAGGCCGCCGGTGGCGCGCACCACCGGAACGGTGCCGTACTTCATGCCATAGATCTGGTTCAATCCGCAAGGCTCATACCGCGAAGGCATCAGGATCATGTCCGATCCGGCTTCGACCTTGTGGGCCAGCGTTTCATCATAGGTGATGGCGACCGCAACCTTGCTGCCGAACCTCTCCTGCCAGCCACGCAGCAGGTTCTCGTAGTAGGGCTCGCCCGTGCCCAGGATCACCAGGAACATATTGTCCTGCACCAATTGGTCGAAGATTTGCGCCAGAAGGTCTAAACCCTTCTGCGTTGCCAGGCGTGAAACCATGCCGACCACCGGCGTATCCTCGGCGAGTTTGGAAGCACCGAAGGCGTGCAGCAGATCCTTGCGGCAGGCCAATTTTCCTTCCAGCCGCTCCGGTGTGTAATGCGCCGCAATCTTGCAGTCGGTCGCTGGATCCCACACCTGATAATCGACCCCGTTCAGAATGCCGTGAAGATCCTGCGCCCGGCTGCGCAACACGCCATCCAGGCCGTTACCGAACTCTGGTGTCTGGATCTCTGCGGCGTACTTGCGGCTTACGGTGGTGATGGCATCGGAATAGACAATGCCTCCCTTGAGGAAATCAAAGGTGCCATAGTGCTCGGCCCGCTCCATGGTGAACACATCCCACGGCAGCAGTAGCTTTTCCACTGTTTCGCGGGGAAACCACCCCTGGCGATCCGCGCTATGGATGGTCAACAGGCAGGCAACATTCTTCAGCGCCGGGTCGAAGTAGTACACCGTCCTGAGCAGAATCGCCAGAACACCCGCGGGCCAGCCGTGGATGTGAAAGACATCCGGCAGATCCAGGAGTTTGGTGCTATCGAGCACCGCACGGCAAAACAACCCAAACCGCTCCGCGTTATCGGCATATTCGCCGGACGCCGTTTCATAGAGAAACTCGCGATCGAAAAGCTCGGGACAGTCGATGAAATAAAATTGCACCCCGTCCGGGGTGCCGCCATCCACTACCGTCACAAAACGGTTGTAGTACGAAAAAGGAACGGTCAGACTGCGAATCGCGATGCGGCGTTCCTTCAAATATTTTTGTACCTGCCGGTAGAGAGGCAGATAAACCGTCACCCGATGGCCTTGCCGCACCAACTCCTTGGGCAGCGCGCCAACAACTTCCGCTACTCCACCCGTCTTCGCGTAAGGAACACACTCCGACGCAGCAAAAACGATATGCATCGCCCACACCCCTTCGTCTTGGTCGACCCGCTTCCGTATGATGCAAAGGAAGGATTCGCCGCAAGTGCGTAGTCTACCTGTGAGATACGGCTCCAGCAATCGTGGCGCATCGGGCCATAAGCCCAAGCTGGGTCAGAACTTTCTTGTCAGCCCTAGCGCGGCGCGCGCGATCGTGGACGCTTTGGGCGATCTCAGCCAGGCCACCGTGCTCGAAATTGGTCCAGGCCGGGGAGCGCTTACCAGCCTGCTCGCGGCGCGCGCCAAACACCTCATCGCCGTCGAACTCGACCGCTCCATGGCTGCCACGTTGCAGCGCGATTCGATCGACTGGGCCGGGAGCTCGGTCGAGATTATTTGCCAGGACGTTCTTACTCTCGACCTGACCCACCTGGCAGCCCAACGTGGCGTTCGCCTGCAGGTCATCGGCAACTTGCCGTATTACATCTCCTCCCCCATCCTGACGCATCTTTTTGCCCACAGCGCCGTCATCGACCGCGCCGTGCTCATGGCTCAGCGCGAGGTGGCGGAACGCATCGTGGCGCCCCCCGGCACGCGCGTGTATGGTCTGCTATCGGCGACCACGCAGATGTATGCAGGGGTCGAAAACCTTTTTAGCCTGCCGCCCGAGGCATTTGCTCCCCCTCCCGAGGT
>PLZN01000236.1:4431-24028 GCA_003152195.1 Acidobacteriaceae bacterium | reverse complement strand
TGCCCGAGTTCGGTTTTCCCATATCGCGATCACTTTTTTGTATCCAAATTATATGTATATACATCTTTATTGCATGAGGACAACCTCACCGCCCGTTCTTCCATGTGCCTGTGCCAGCCTTCGGCGGGCAGCGCGCGCGGCCTCGCACTTCTATGAGGAAGCGTTGCGGCTTGCGGGGCTGCGAATATCCCAGTTCACGGTGATGCAGGTACTCTCGCTAGTTGGCGACGTGAATCAAGGCAGCGTGGGAAGGATTCTGGCGATGGACAGCACCTCCCTTACGCGAACACTGGCGATTCTGGGGCGGGAGGGTTGGGTGACGAAGCGCCGCGGGGAGGACCGGCGTGAGTGGCGGCTCCGACTGACGAAGAGCGGCGCCGCGAAGTTCCAGATGGCGCTTCCCTACTGGGAGGATGCACAGACGCAGATGAGGCAGCGCCTTGGCGAACACCGCTGGGGCGAACTGACAGAGTTGACTAACTACGTGACCGGCGCGGTCACAAAACAAGGAGATGTGTGATGACGAGACCGAATTACGGCAGGCTTACCGCGTGGCTGATTGCCGCCTGGTTTGCAGCTTCTCTTAGCGCAGCGGCGCTCGGGTTGATTCAAACAGAGCCCGGACGTCCGCCTTTTCCCCTGTTGGTGGCGGTGGCGGTTCCTCTCGGTGCGTTCGGCCTCTGGTATGCGGCATCGCGATCCTTCCGGGAGTTCGTACTGGCATTGAGTCCGCGGGCGCTGACGCTGGTGCAGTCATGGCGTACTGCAGGATTCGTGTTCCTCGTACTGGCTCGTTATCGCATCTTGCCGGCGGGCTTTGCCCTGCCTGCGGGGTGGGGCGATATCGCCATCGGCGCGACCGCAGTCTTTGTTGCAAGCCGCCTGGCGGTGCCGAAGCACCGCGGGATCTTCATCCTGTGGCAACTGCTGGGTATGTTGGATCTGGTAACGGCGGTTACGCTGGGGGCAACTGCCGCCCTGGTAAATCCGAACGGCATTCCCACCACGCCGATGACCGCGCTGCCAATGAGCTTGATTCCGACGTTTGCTGTGCCTCTTCTCTTCCTTCTGCATATCATCTGCATTGCGCAGGCGCGGGGCTGGGCGAAAGAGCAGAGTACGGGGCTCGGGAGCGGGCTCAATTCGGTTGCGGTATGAAATCCACCTGTCAAAGCGAATTGCCTTGATTTGCGATGGTGGAGTCCCTAGAATTCCCGGAATATTTCGTATCCGCTAAATCCGTTTCGGGCAATCAGGCACGGAATTCCTATCGCGCCTTTGCGCCTGCTTTGCAGCCGACACAGCTCTGGCGATGCCGCTGGAGGCGTTCGTCGTCTGCGTTCTTTCATCCGCTTCGCCAACGTATTCAGCCTCAGGAGAAAGATCTGTGTGAAGCTGACTTTTGACCGCCACTCTGCCGCAATCCCACTGCTACTGTTCCTGCTCGGTAGCGCGCCCCTCACCATGTCCGCACAAGAAGGCGGCGTCGTTCCTGCACCCAAGCTCCTGGTCATTCAGCGCGAGTACACCAAGCCGGGCAAGGATGGTGCTGCTCATGAAAAGACGGAGGGCGCTTATATCCACGCCCTGGCCACGGCCAAGGCCGCTGCTCACTACTATGCCGCGACCTCTCTTTCAGGGCCGCCACGGGCCCTGTTCCTGAGTGGTTATCCCTCTTTTGCCGCCTTGGAGGCAGAGCACAAGAGCGAAGACAAGGATGCCGCTCTTTCCGCCGCGCTCGACCGCGCGAACGTCGCCGACGGCGATCTGCTCTCAGGAGAAGACGAAAGCGTATGGCTGCGGCGAGACGATCTCAGTCATAACCCGGGCTTGCGCGTCGGAGCCCGCTATCTGGAGATCAGCCAGTTTTTCGTTCGCCCCGGACATGTCAAAGAGTGGGAGGAGCTCGTCAAGCTGGTGATCGGCGGCTATAAGAAGGGCGTTCCCGATGCCCATTGGGGAGCCTATGAGGAAGCTTACGGCACGCCAGGCGGCGGCTACCTGGTCATTAGTTCGCTCCGGTCGGCGGCTGAGATTGACTCGGAATTCGCCGGGGGAAAGCAGTTCGAAGAGGCCATGGGGGAGACCGATATGAAGAAGATGGAGGAGCTCGAAGCTGCGTGTGTCGAATCGAGAGTAACTAACCTGTTCCTCATCGCCCCCAAGTTGAGTCACCCTCCGGAAGCGTGGATTAAAGCAGATCCCGACTTCTGGAAACCCAAGGCCGCAGCTCCGACTAAGGCAACCCCACAGTAGGTCAGCTCAGGGAACTGGCGGCGCGGGCCGCCCGTTCTCTGCAGCTGTTAGCAAAACTACTTACGGTGGGGCGGGCACCTACACCTCAAGCAGCGACACTTCGTGAACTTCGCTGCGGCGGTTCTTCGCAGAGGTGACCAACAGCGTCTTTAGCTCCCACGGCGATCCGTCGGCAGCCTCCCACCAGAACAGAAGAGGCAAGTCCATTTCGTGTTCCTGGGGGCGCATGAAGACGTAATAGCCGTAGCCGGCGCGCTTCAGGATCGTCGGTAGACCCGCGGCGTGACCGAATGAATCGGGATTAAAGCCGATATTCACGTCCGCTCCCAGAGCACTCTGGCAATAGGCCTTGCCATAGAGCGCATGGCGAACAAAGCTCTCGGTGGAGGGAATATTGCAGTCCGGCTCGACCGGCCAGCCACCAACAACCTCCCATCGGCCTTCGCGCACTCGCCGCTGAATTTCGCTGAGCATCTCAGGGTCGGCGCGTTCCACCCAGCGGTAGTGAGCTGACGATGAATGGCTATAACAGAATCCCGGGGTCTCGTTGATCCGGTCCAAAGCACTACGAAACGTAGTGAGGACTGTATCCGAGCCATCGCGCCATGGCCATAGCCACGGCGCGTCGATGTGGGAGCAGCCGTTGACATGGATGACCTTTTTCTTGCCGGGGCTGCCACCTGTGGCGTGCTGCGCGAATGCCGGGGCCGTGGCCATCGCTCCCAGGCGACCCAGTCCCTTGAATGAGAAAGTCTCGTCTAGAAAGCCCCTTCCCTCGCTTGTCCATAGGCCGCACTCTCCCTGCCTGGTATTAGAGCGGCTTCGCGATTTCTGTGCCCAATCCGACCTCAGCGAAGTGGGGCTTTTCTTGGCGAGAAGCGCCGCCTGCAGCATTTTCACCGGACGTCGGACTCGAGAAAGAGGGCGTCAGGGCCGATCTGCCCAGCGTGGGCGAGTCCATGGCCCACATCGATATCCACTAAAAGCCACTCGGGCGCCGCGCGCAGCCAGCAGTCTCGCACAGGCTAAGCGGATTCCCGACGCTGCTCCGGTGACGGCAGCGACACGATCCTTGAGACTCCAACCGTTCAAAAGCACTCCTCGTGAGCGAAGCGGATGGCGCGCTGAGTCGATGACCAAGGTTCCAGGCATCGGCAGCTCCCAGGTCTCGACTCGTCGGCAAACGCCGGCATCTAGAAGCTGAATTTCACCCAGAAGCGGACGTTCCTAGCGGTATTGATTCGTGTATTCCCTGGATTGAGGTAAGTATTTCCGCTCCCGATGTGGAGAATGTTGGTGTCCAGCGGGCCAACATCATTGTGGTTTCGTACGTCCTGAGCTTCTGCGCGAAGCTCGAACCTAGCGCCTTCCAAACGGGTCCAGGGCGCTGGAATATCCTTTTGCGCCGCAACATTCCAAACGGTTGATCCAGGATTGGTGTAGCTATTGCGCCCAATTTCAAGTGGGGTGATCTCGGCCCCCCCGAAAGGAAGTAACCAGTGCACCTGCTGTGGGGTAACGGCGACCAGTGTCCCTGCGGGGGAGTTAGCCAAAGCCAAGTCATAGTATGCGCCGGGAGTTCCGCCGACATAAATTCCATCAACCCCCGCAGTGTTAAGCGGCTTACCAGGATTGCCCAGCAAAGGCCTATCGTTTGCGGCGCTTCCATCGCCGTTGGTGTCTATACCGTTGATATTGAACGTGCCAGGCGGTCCCGACTGCAACTGTGTCACACCGGAAATGGTGAAATTCCGCGTCATAGCCCCGAGCAGAAGGTCTGCTGCATGACTCTGGGCGTGAAAGCCGGCTGGGGACCAGACATACGATACCGTGAAGTATTGACGATAGTCGAAGGCTGATGGCCCCCAGTCTTGTGCACGGCCGCCCGGGGCAAAATTAGCCGGATAAGAAGTGGGCGAGGCGAAAGTGAGGGCGAAGACTTCCGAACCGTCGTCGAAATTCCTTCCGTAGGTATACGCCCCACGAAAGAACAAGCCCTTTGCGAACTGCCGGGTTACGTCTACCTGGATGCTGTCATATTGCGAAGCAGCGGAGTTAGCGCGAGCGTCTATCGCGCCACGATCGGGGTTCAGACGATTTCCGGTGTTGGCATCAAAATAATTGTAGTGCTGGTTTCCATACAACGCTCGTCCGCGGCTGGCAACATAATTCACGGCCAGTTTGAGTTGCGCAGGCAGGGCACGTTCGAAGCCGAGATTCCACTGATATGTCCGCGGATTAACAAGATTCTTATCTACGCTGAGAACGCTATCCAGCGGCGTCAATTCCGGCTGGATCGTGGCCAGTAGTCCAGTCGCATTTCCCAAACCCGCCCCCTCCGTCGAGATGAGCGTACCCGTGGGCGCGTTGGGTGAAGACTGGGCGCTGTTGGTTGCGATGTTACTAAAGCTGGTGTCATAGAAAATGCCGAATCCACCGTGAACGACGGTCGTTCCCGCACCGAGCCAGCCGGCGCGGCTAGGCGCGTACGCGAAGCCCACCCGCGGTCCGAAGTTCCTGTTGTCAGTATGGATTCGGAATACCGAGTCGATGGGAGCAGATATATTCTCGACATCAATCGCGGGATACTGGAGAGCATTTCCAGGATCGGTCAGATAGTCCCACCGCAGTCCCAGGTTTAGGGTCAACTCAGGATTGATCTTGACATCGTCCTGGGCAAAGAAAGCGGTCCTCCAAATATGAGGATCGAAGCGGGTGGGACCAAAGGTTTTAGTCGCATATCCAGAGGCGCCCAGGTTGTTGTTGAGGAAATTTCCGATGCCGGAGGGACCGCCACCGCCAGTGAAGTTGAGTGCACCAATCGCCTCTTGCGCAACGATGTCGGTTTCGAGAATGCGACCCACGTCAGCCCCAATGCGCAACGACTGGCGTCCAACTACCCAGCCCACCGTGTCCTGAAACTGGTACCCATCTTCCTTGGTGCCTTGTGGGATGTTCTGCGATAAACCTAATTCAAGAATTCCGTTGTCTAGAAAGTTCAGGTTGTAGATCTTCGACGCCGGATTGGCGAGGGCGGACGGCAACGCCTGGAAGAGGAAGTCGATCCGGGTCTCGGACGCCCGCACCTCATTCAACAATCGTGGCGAAAAGACGTGTGTCCAATTTCCGGAGGCAAGCTCAGCAGGACCGCCAACCTCTCCGTCAAATCCGGGAAGACCCGAAGTGTTCAGACCGAGATCAGGGACGAAGTTGCTGCGGTCGTGCAGGTAGCGAAAGGTGAATGTATCTTTCTCGTGCGGAATGTAATCAATCCGGTAAAGCCATTGGGTATCGGGCGACTGCTGCGGTACCGGGGGCCGCTGATAGAAACCCGTAGTGATGACACATCCGCTTGCTGGGCAAACGCCTCCGTTTCCGATGGCCGGCTGACCTACATTTATCTCTTCGACCACTCCCAGGGCTGCCTTGTACTGATATTGAGTCAGGTAAGAGCCGTCACTCAACAGGGTTTGCAGGAGCGCTACCTGGGGTCCCCCGATAGACGTGAGCGTTGCGTAGCCGTTGGCATCGGGAAGTTCGATCTGACCTGACGACGAGTCGCCATAGAATCGGGTGAATTGGGTGCCACCGAATGCAAAGATCTTATTTTTCCAGATCGGGCCACCTGCTGTGAATCCATATTGGTGCTGGTCGTAGCGTGCTTTATTCGCTCTGCTGGTTGAACCTACCCGGGTGACGCCGTCGACGGCGTTCAAGCCAGACCCCGAATAAAGCTCGAAAGCTGTTCCATGGAACTGATTTGTTCCCGCCTTGGAGATCAAATTCACGACTGCCCCGCCAGCTCGCCCATATTCCGCGGAAGCTGAGTTGGTGAGGGCGGTAACCGACTGGAACATGTCGGGGATTTGAGGCTGGAACGCCTGCCCACCCAACCCGACGTCGTTGATATCCTGACCGTCGAGCATGAAGTTGTTGGCCCGCGGGCGTGCCCCATTAAACTCTACCTGCTCGTACTGGCCGTAAGCGCCACCCGCAGCACTTAGTGCAGATGGGTTAATGTACTGTGCTCCGGGGAGGGTGGCTGTCAGTTCGACCGGGTTCAGCGAAAAAATTGGCAGCTGATCCAGCTCCGTGGCGCCGATTGAGGCTGACAGATGACCATTGTCGGTATTCACGGCGTTTGTATTGGCGACTACGTTGACCGTCTGGCTCACCGAGCCCACGGCAATGACAGGGTCGTACGTCGTGGTAATCGAGGCACGAACGATCAAGCCCTTGATATCGAAAGACTGGAACCCTGCTGCATCCACATGAATGCTGTACGTGCCGGGGTTGATCGCCTCTATGCGGAAAGAGCCCGTGGAGTTGGAGGTAGTCACGCGGGTCTCCTGGGTCTCCTGGCTCACGACCGTCACCGACGCATTCGCAATGACCGCGCCGCCCTGGTCCCGGACTTCGCCCGCCAACGTACCTTTACTCGTTTGCGCAATCGATTGCCCACAAATAGCCAAAAGTATGACCGCGAGAGCCCACTTGATAGGATTCAGCATCCTTACTTCCCTCCGTAATAGTGATCCTCAACCTGTTTGACTTGCAGGCGATATAAGTCATGAATTTGTTGCGGGTCATGAAAACCGAATGCACGTTGACTTCCATTGTAATTGCGACCAGGCGAATTGGATGCGAATCCATGGTTACCAACGGTGGTAGCGTTAGATGGAATTTCGAGAGAGTTCACCGAAACTGAACCATCCGACAAAATGATACAGTTGAATTGCAAATCCACAATCACGTATTACGCAACAATGGGCGTGGCAAAATTTGATTTCGAAGGTGCTGCAAAGGTAATTCGTGGAGAGCAGACACGCTTGGTACGAAGGTATGGAAATCCTACCAATTTCCATACGTCTGAGAGTAAAGAGGTCGGGAGTTAGAGGGGGAGGGCCGCAACCCGGATTATGCCTGGCCTTGTGATTCTTATTCTAGATAGCTAGAGTTGCCGGCTGAGACATCCGATTGTCCCGATCTCAGAGCGTTTTGGCGCGCTTTTCGAGCTCTGCTGCACGCGCGTTGTCTCCCGACGCCCTATAGAAGCTTGCGAGGGTCGAGTACATTTCCGCTGTTGGGGCCTGCCAGCTCAACGCACCCTCGAGAACCTGTGTTGCCAGCTTGATGTCGCCTGACTGCGCAATTCCCTTGGCCAGCAAAACGACCGTCTTCTCATCGAGCGACCGCGATTTGCCGAAGCGTTGCCCCAGGTGCGCCATCTCGGCGTACTTCTGTTGTTGAGCAAGCAGCCCAACGAGCCGCGGGAGTCCCCCCTCGTAGGGCGGCGCCGCATTGACCGCCATTCCGAACCACTCTGCCGCTTCCGCCGAATTGCCTTGAGCCGCCGCGCTCAGGCCGCCGNNAGGCCGCGCTTGTAGTCGTCCTGCCCGTACCCGGCGAGCTGCACAAGGCCTGGGTCTTGCGCGGTCCAAAGGCCGGCGGGCATATTCGACGGCGCCACCTGGAAGTTAAGTGCGGCATACGCGTGGCGTTCGCCTCCCTCTTTCACTGCTGAGACCACCAGCCGGTAATTGCCGGGCAGTAAGTGATCGGTCGCAACTTTCTTGCCCGTCAGGAGGGAACCGTTCGTATCGAAGGTGCCTTCGTCTACGGCATCGACCTCCGTTTCCGTGCTTCCGCCGGAAAGGCTGCCGTAGGCATAGCGGAAGTTGAGCTTGTGTCCCGCGCTCCCGGCATCTGCGGGAAGATCGCTCCAGACTTGAGCGAAAACGCGGAGGGGATCCCCTTGGTGAATTGTCGCGCTCCCGATACCGATCGGGTCAAAGCGAATACCGGAAACATTAAACGGAAGGTGACCGTCTGCATCCGCGACCGGCGGCGTAGAAGAGAACGCAACAACGCTGCTCAGCTCAAGGCCGATTCCGCTGGGTTCTGGAACAACAATGTCCTGCTGCTGCCGGAACGCCGCATGGTTGAGCTGATTGGTCAACGTAACTAAGAGCTTGTACTTCCCAGGCACGAGCGGCAGTCTGCCTGCGGCCGCAAAGGGCTGATGCCTCGCGCTTTCTGCCTGAGTGGCGCTGAAGGCGCCGGTCAAAGTCGATTCGTCGCGATACACCGGCTTGCCGCTCGCAGAGGAGACAGTAGTTTCCAGCATTAGCTTGTAACCTGTCTGGTCTTTGTCGATAGGTCCGATGAGCGCCGGGTCAGGTTCGCGAAAGCGGAGCAAATAGTGAACGGTGCTGCGATGGCCCTCCCCACGGAAGACGGCCGTCTGCAGTTCCGTTTGATCGGTCCCGAAGAGCAGTCGGGTGGTGACCTGCTCGTTCATCCGCCGCTCGTTGATCCTCTGGAGGGTGATGGGGTTATCGGCCAATCCTCTAATGTTGCTCAGCAAGACGTCGGATGTCAGGCTGGGACTATAGGACGAGAAATCCACGGGCTCGTTCGGAATGAGCGTGAGCGTGGTACGCGCGACTTCATCGCCCATCGATTTGCGAATGATGTCGAGACTCTTCTTCTGGTCATTCATATTTTCGAGCGTCGTGACCAGGCGTACCGGACCATCCTGATAAGGAGAGTAAAGCGTGTAGTCGTCGATCGGACTGCGCTTATAGAAAAGGATGTAGAAGTAGGGCGGAAGAGCCGGCGTCTCGGATTGATAGAACCAGATCTGCATCTGCCGGACATTCTGCCCGGTCTGATAGTCGGCCTTCTGCTTAGGCGCACCGAGGGTGATGTATATCTGGCCCATGTCCGTGTGCCATCCATCGCCGAGCATGGGATGGCCAAACATCTGGTTGGCATAAGCAAGCCGGCGGTAATGCTCGTCGCGGTAGCTATTGCTGTCGGAATGCGGATCCGGGTTGCGCAGATCCCAAAAGTTTTTGATGAACTGGTCCCGCTCTTCGTCGGTCTTTAGGCCGAGAAAGGCCTTCCGCTCATCGGTAGAGATGATGTAGTTGACCTCCTCATTTATCCAGTGACGGTAATGAGGAGCTAGATTGCGGGTGGAAACCGCGGCGTTTGCAGTATGGAAAGCGATTCCCCAGAGGGCCAAGAGGCAAAGCGCTGCGACAACAGACATCCTGAGGCGGTACAGCAAAGGCAAAACAACTTTCTCCTTCAATGAGGACAGCGGGGGAAAGCGGCTTTGCGCTTTCCCCCGCTGCTTTGAAGTGTAACAAGATTAAAACTCGAAGCGGACACTGCCCCGGGCGTAGAACGGACCTTGGAAAGCTGACGGTCTTCCGTAATCCAGATTGAGTGGCGGCGCCACACCTACAGCAGCTGCAGGCTGCTGCAGATACTGGACCTTGCCGGTGGTAAACTGACTGTTGGTTACGTTAAACGCGTCAAACGCCAACTTCACGCTGTACTTTTCTTTGATGCTGATGGGGTAGTCGGTGTGCAGATCGAGCTGCACTGCCGAAGGCAAACGCCCGGCAGTCCCGCGACCGCCGATGGGAACTTCACCCTGGTTCAGGTAGATCGGATGGTCGCCATACTTGCTCAGAGGGTTGCCCGACTGCCCGCGAAGACCTAGGCCGCCCGTCAGTCCATGGAAGAGTCCCGCGAAACCATTCCCAGAGCCGACGTTATAGCTCAAGTACATATTGCCCACGTTGCGCCGGTCGGTGTTCAGGTAGCCGGCCTTGAATTGGTCCCCCAACAGGCCGAGTTTGCCCGCCGTAAAATCAAATAGCGAGCTGATCCCAGGGTCAGATTGACCGTTGTCGTTGCGGTAAGCCCCTTCGTAGTTGCCCCAGAGTTTTCCGAACCGGTAATTGATCACAGCCATCCAGTGATTGCTGAAACGCTTGTCGGCCTCGAGTTCCAGCGCCTGGTAATGGCGGAGCGGGTTGACAAAGCCGTCCGGTTTGCCATCCGGCGGAGGATTATCCATGGTCGCGAGGTTGAGGAAGCACGCCCCTCCCACCGGCACGTTCAGTGCGTTCGTAAATAAACCGCCGTTCACGACAGATGTGTCATTCTTCGATGTGCAGCCCGGAATTGGAGGAGTATAAGTTGTGGAACCGGCCGGATTGGCAGCAGCATACTGAGCCGGAGTGTAGGTGATTTCATCTTCGTTGACCCAGTAGTCTGTTGAGGCCTTGGGGTTTGAAATGCCGCCGTTATAGTTGCTGCCAATGGTCGACCCCTCGGGCGATTGGGACCCGATATCTTCGATGACGCGTGGAAGGCGCCGGTCGGTGTAGCGGGCCTTGACGACGAGACCGGGCGTAAGTTCGCGTTCGACGCCGATCAGGTATTCCGTCTCATACTCGGACTTGGTGCCCGGGATGATGCCTTCCCCGGTAGAGGAGGCGAAATTCGGAGCGCCGAAAGTTGAGACCTTACCACTCGCGGTCTTTCTGGGAAGGCCGTTGAGCACATGGGCGTCATCGAGGATGGGAACCGGGCCGCCATTCGGCCCAATCACCAGGTTTCCGGCAGAATCCGCCTCAGGCGCAAAGGCATAACTGGTGTCGTCCTGCTCGTTCCCGAGCTGGCGGATCGCCGCATCCAGCGGCATGGCCCAGACGTAGGTGCCGTAGTTGAAGAAGACCTTAGTTTTGCGATCGCCGAAGGGATCGATGCTGATGCCAAGGCGAGGCGACCAGTTTCCCGTGAAGACGTAGCTGATGAAAGTGCCCGCGGTACGCTGTTGTTCAAAACGGACACCGCCTAGCAGCGTAATGTATCGGTTGAGCTGCCAATTGTCGTTCGCGTAGGCAGTTTTATAAATCCCTTGCGCCAGAACTTGCGCGGCCGAGTACGTGCCGCGCGTCATCGTCAGATACACTTTTTCACCCCGGTAAGTGGGGCACTGAGTGCAGGTCATATCCTGATAGTTGCTGGAGTTCGCCGCGGCCAGTTGGAATAGAGCGTTGGTGAGTGAGCCTGTGGCCTTGGCCGGAATGTTGCTGAAAAGGCTGGTAAGAGGCACGCCAAGGGCGTTATTGTGCGGAATTGGGAACAGAGGGCCCGATCTATCGTTGTAATGGTCAGAGAAATTGGTGTGATCGTACGTGAAGCCGAGCGAGAAGGTATGCTCCCCGTGGAAGTGCGCAATCTTCTGCGTCCCTATCGAGAGGCTATAAGTGTTGTTGTTTGATGGCTCCAAGGCCCCGAAGCCGGTTACGCTGGTTGGGAGGGGCGTGGGCAGAGCAAGACCGCTCTGGTCTGTAACCTGGTAGAAGTTCTCTGAAGGTATCTCATTGAAGTGGTTGTAGTTATAGGTATACGAGGCGGTGAACAACAATGTCGGCCCGAAAGCCGCGTTCAACCGCAGCACCGAATCCCTGGAACCGTAATTGTAAGCGCTGGTGACCGAAGGGGCGCTGACCGCGGACAGGGTGTTGGGTACCTGGTTGTGCCGGGAAGGATCGGCAAAGGTCGAGCCCTCAATCTGGCTTGAGTCGCCCATCTTATAGGTGAGCTTGCCCGCCCAATTGTAAACGGTAGTGCTGTAGGCGAACGGTCCGTGCGCGTAAAGAGGGGCGGCGGGATTTGCAATATTGATGTATTGGTTGAGGCCTGGGTTGATTGCGCCGAAGAAGAACATCCTATTCTGCAGGTGAGGGACATAACCCCCAATTTCGGCGCTGGCATCGTACGACGGGCTGTTGATTGTGTTGCCGGGCGTGGTTTGGATAAAACCGAATTGGTAGAACGGATACCTATTCGCATTCCATGAGCCCGGACCGAAGTACGCAGCCAGCGCGCCATGGTATTGATTGGAGCCCGACTTGGTCACGATCTGCACGACGCCGCCCTGAGCCTTGCCGTACTGCGGTTCAAAGCCACCGCCTTTGATGTCGACTTCCTTAATGAAGGCGAGGTTGACGCCACTACCCAGTGCGCCGTGGTAGCGGTTGAAGGTACCGAGGCTGCCGAAGGCTTGGTCCGTGATGGTCACGCCATCCACGATATATAGATTTTCAAGCCCCGAGGCGCCACCGATGGAGGGGTTCGAGGCTCCCGGCCCATCGTTGCCAACGCCACTGACAAGCGCTGCGCTGCTCGATTGACCGGTCACCACTCCTGGCGCCGCATAAAAAATGCTGGCCACATTCCGCGCCATCGGGATGCTGTTATAAAAGGTGTCGGTCAGGTTCGCATCGATGGCGTTCGACTCGGTGTTGATCGGGATGGCCGATGCGTTTACTTCCACCAATTCCGCCGTACTGCCGACCGCGAGTTTAAGCGTCAAGGTGGAAGATACGTTCACCACCACTTCGTTGTGCTTGGATTCGACCTTCTTAAACCCTGGAGCCTCTGCAGTGACGTCGTAGAAACCTGGAACCATGTTGTCGAGGGCGTATCGACCGAGCTGGTCAGATTTGACGCTGCGCGAGCCCTGGGGGCCGACTACGGTCACGGTCGCTCCTGAAACCAGGGCATCGCTCGCATCTGTCACCGATCCGGTGAGGCTACCGGCCACAGCGGACCCCTGCTGGGCATCCGCAACGGATAGGGCCAGACAAGTGAAAACACCGAACGAGAGAAAAATTCGAGAAAAGAGCCGCATTTAACAGCCTCCAAATTTCACGATTCGATGGCTCAGGGACTCAGAAGGGCTGAACGTGCGATCACAGACAAATGTACTAACGAGGTTCGTGTATGCAACTTTGGTGCCAAAGAACTACACCTTTGTCTGACTTGTGGGTATTCAGTTGAAAAGACACACCCAATGGATGGATTTCCCGCTATGGACCAAGGCCCATTCCGGGGGCGAAATACAGGAAACTGTATTATTGTTTCTCATATACGGATTCGGACGTTTAGTCATGGAATCCGGGTATTTGGTCACAATAGCAAGGAGTTCCCCGAGGCCGCGGCTTGAAATTACCCCCGCCGCAGCCACATTTGGGGGAGTCTCTGAAGCATCAGCGTTGCCAGTAACAGGGCGAGTAAGTTTCCTTCGGAACCCCTTATTTTGGTGTCATTCGTCCCAAAAGCAGTTATTTGTCTTCTTCAGGTCCCGGGTGCTTGCCCACAAACGGAGAGCAGCAGGGCTCCTTCGCTGGGGTGAACTCCATGTACTCCACTCGCGTAAGGTCCGGATCGAAAAGATTGAGCTGCACTTTGCCATCGCGACCAATCTGGGTCTTAGTGCAGTTGGCTCCCTCGCATTTGTTCCGCTCCAATGCGGCGACGGCATCGGCCATGTGCGCCACACCGAGCGAGAANNACCTGGATGCTTTGGTAGTCCGTGCGCTTGCCGGTCTTGCCGCCATGCCAGTATGGGCGGAAGCCCAGCGTGTCCCGCCAGAAGGCATCCTCTTTTCCCGCATCGCGAACGATAAAGCCGACGTGGATGATGCGCCTGCTGGTTGTGTCCGAAGAAGGCGGCGCGTCCGCCACCAGCTTGTTGGAGCCGCTTTGCACGAAGATAACCAAATTGCCCTCCGGATCGCGGACCCCGAACTCACCCGCCTTCAACGGCAACTCTGCTTTGATACCGCGCGCCGCTAGGTAACGTTCAAGACCGGCCGCATTCCGCGTGGTGAAAGCGACGGCGGCCATACGGACGTCCGGCTTAGGTGGCGGCGGAGAGGTCAATACCTCGATCCACTGGGAGCGATTCACCGGATAGATCCACACGCCGTTCACCTCGTGGCGCTTGAACCCCAACGTATTCCCGTAGAATTTTTCCGCTCCGGATGGATCGGTCGAATAGAAGCGTGGGAACGCGATTCCTGTGATCGCGGGACGCTTGGCAACAGTCTGCGCCCCCACGGGAGCGAAAGCGGCGATGGCAAACACAAGCAGGAGGGCTCGTCTCATGAGCTGAAACTCTAGTGCATTTGGCCATACCGGTCAAAGCTGTGCCATGCCGTGCCCCGGATTCCCTGTCGAGCTTGGTGGCGTCGGCGAACCTCATGCGGCTTTCCTTTAAAAAAAGCCGCACACGCTGCCATAGCTGGGGCNNGTGGGATACCACGAATCTCGATACCCACCGTCGCCTATCCCACCCTTTGCAAAGAGATGGGGCACCCGCCTTCCGTGGTGCTTCCTGCCGTGCCAAACACCAACCGCGATTTAATCGAGGACTTGTTTCTTCTCAGAAAGCCGCACACGCGGTCATTTGTGGGTCCCACGCAGTAGGAATCCGGTGTGCGTGGTCGAGGTATTCCTTCTATTATGTTGCTCGATACAGATTCTCCAATTGGACCTAGTGTCCTGAGTTAGAAGTTCGCACTATATATCCCAGAGAGCAGAGGTAGTACAAATGACTGAAACCGCAGGTCCCTCCACTTCGCTTCGCTCCGGTCGGGATGACAAAATATGTGTACGAATTAACAACTCAGGACACTAGCCCCAGGTGCACCCATGAAACGATTTGACAATGCAAGCCCCAGACTGTCTGCTTCACGGACACGGGGGATCAAGATGGTCGTCTGGCCAGTCACGTTTGGCCTGGCCCTCGGACTTTTCGCAGCCATTGCAGACGCGCAAAAACCGGAGACGCCACGAAAGACCACAGCGGGCGATGAGCCCGCAGGTGTGCCGCAAGCGACCTTTTTCGTGCATCGCCTGGGGACGGACCACGCCGAAGGAATTACCACGATGGACATGAACGGCGATGGCCGGCCGGATCTGCTAAGCGGGGCCTATTGGTATGAGAATCCTGGGCCCCAGGGTGGCACGTGGAAGCAGCATCAATACCGAACGGTCGGCATATTGAATGAGTTTGTCTCGGACTCCGGCGAGTGGGCGGTCGATGTTAACCACGATGGGGCGCTCGACGTGGTTACGACGGGTTGGATGCTAAATGGACTCTGGTGGTATGAGAATCCGAAAAAGCCGGATGTGATGTGGAAGAAGCATTTCATCACCGACAGCTACGACACGGAGGGTGGCTGGATGGGCGACATCAACGGCGATGGCAAGCCGGACCTGGTGCTGGTGCACTATAACCATTCCGGCGTTCTCTGGGTGGACTTCTCGGGACCCGAACCAGTGGTCCACCGCATCGGTGAACGAGCCCAGGACGGGCACGGTATCGGCATCGCGGA
Source organism: Acidobacteriaceae bacterium (assembly GCA_003152195.1). Classification (GTDB taxonomy): domain Bacteria; phylum Acidobacteriota; class Terriglobia; order Terriglobales; family Acidobacteriaceae; genus PALSA-350. Next base: position 8,777 of record PLZN01000236.1, on the reverse strand, counting down.
CGTGGATGGGGATGGCAAGGCCGACATCTTGACGCCGTTTGGGTGGTTCCAGAACATCGACGCAAACCACGACAAGTGGCTCTTCCATGCGGATTGGAACCTGGGCGATGCAGGCTTCCCGATCATTGGCTATGACGTGAACAACGATGGAAAGATGGACATTATCTACGGGCAGGGCCACAGCTACGGCGTCTATTGGCTTGAGCAGCAGGGAGACGGCCCCCACCGGCGCTGGATCCGGCATGTGATTGATGAGTCCTTTTCGCAGAGCCACGCACTGAAGCTGGTGGATCTGGATGGAGATGGTGAGCCGGAGCTACTCACCGGAAAGCGCTACCGGGGACACTCGGGACATGATCCGGGATCGTACGATCCTTTGGTTGTCTACTACTACAAGATCAACCGCAAGACGGCGCAGTTCCAGCGCTACGCTATTTCAGTGAACGGCACAGCGGCGGCGGGGACGCAATTCGTAACGGCGGATTTGGATGGAGACGGCGACATGGATATCGCCACCGCGGGAAAAACCGGTGTCCATTTTTATGAGAATCTCCGCATCAACACAGTTCCGAAGGAGGAACGCGAGAAGGAGATTCTGCTGAATACACAATGGCCTTTCCCGGGCGAGGGAGAGATAGTGCAGCAGGAGAATGAGCCGACAAAGAAGTAGCCTAGTAAACCCCCTGGGGCCCCGGACACTTGTCGCAACGTTGGCTCCCAAGAACGCCAAAGCCGGAAAGAATTGCGTCTCCGCGCAATCCTCAATAAACTTCTCTCCGAGCAGAGTTCCGGCTGCAGACGCGCATGAAACCGGTAACTTCCCGGCAAATGACGATACTCACAGCTTTTTTTCAAGTTTGTCAGGAGACTAAATGCGTCTTTTTCGGATCTTCCTCTTGCTGGCCCTGGTCAGTCCCGGCGTCCTGGTTCAGAGCAGCCACGCACAGCAGCTACCACCAAACCCTTTGTTGCCGCCTGCGCCTCATGCCAAACCGATCCATCTGAAGCACGTTCTGATGATCGGGCAGACCAAGGGTTTTGAGCACGACTCGGTCTCCGCCGCGATGGTTGCCATTTACACGATGGGCAAAGAGAGCGGACTTTGGGACACGATGCTGCGGACCGATACCGAATTGCTCACGAAGAAGGAGTTCCAGAGAAATGCCAAGAACCTGAACTATTTCGACCTTCTGGTCTTCGCCAGCACCACGGGCGAATTGGACATAGACGCTAGCCAGAAACAGGACATGATGTCGTTCATCAAGGAAGACGGAAAAGGCTTTGTGGGAATTCACGCGGCGCTGGATACGAATTACACCTGGCCAGAGTACGGCGAGATGATTGGCGGGTGGTTCGATCAGCATCCCTGGATGACCTTCAACGCGCCGATTATCAATGAAGATCCAGACTTTCCCGCAGTGCGCCACTTCCCGAAAGCGTTCGTGAAGTATGACGAAATCTATCAGCCCAAGGAGTGGTCCCGGAGCAAAGTGAACGTGCTGCTCAGCCTGGACGCGAGCAAGCTCGACTATACGAACAATCCGCGCATCCATCGCATGGACCACGATTTTCCCGTGGCGTGGAGCAAGCTCTACGGCAAAGGGAGGGTCTTCTATTCCACGCTTGGCCACACGGAAGAGGCGTGGGAAGACCCGGACATCCGGAAGATGTATTTTGAGGCAATCAAGTGGTCGTTGGGACTGACCGAGGGAAGCACGACGTCGCACGCATCCACCACACAAAGCAAGTAAGGCAATGAGAGTATTGATTGAGGGTGTCGTCACGCCGATGAAGAGATTTCGGGTTTTCGTGTTCCTGGCAGCAATCGCAGGATTCACTGCCTACCAGGGCAGACAATTGCACATCTATGCCGCTTCTGACCAGGCGCCGGCTGGCCAAGCAACGCAAAACGCTGGACCCACCCACGGCGGTGATGCCGCAGCGGCTCATCCTTCCGAGTTAGCTGCCGCCGGCGGTTCCCTCTTCCAGCAGAACTGCGCCTTTTGTCACGGGCGAGACGCGGGCGGCGGAGAAACTGGCCCCGACCTCACCCGATCCAAGCTGGTGGGAGAGGATGTGGGTGGAGACAAGATCTCCGATGTCGTGCTGCACGGACGACCCGACAAGGGAATGCCGGCTTTCAATACTCTTTCCAGTGAACAGATCACCGATCTCGCAGCATTCATCCACTCCGAGCAGATCAAGGCCATGGCGCAAAGCGGCAAGAGAAAAGGTGTGGATGTGTCCGATCTTCAGACGGGAAATGTTGAAGCCGGAAAGGACTACTTCAATGGCCCGGGAGGCTGTGCGACCTGCCATTCACCGACCGGCGATCTGGCCGGCGTTGCCTCCCGTTATGAGGGTTTGCAGCTGGAAGAGCGGATGCTTTACCCCAAAGACGTGAAGAGCAAGGTGACGGTGACGCTCGCCTCAGGAGAGAAACTTACGGGGACTCTGGCCTATCTGGATGAGTTCACGGTGGGAATGCGGGATACCACCGGGACGTATCGGTCCTGGCCTGTGAACTCTGTGAAGTACTCCGTTGATGCGCCCGTGGAAGCCCACGTGGCTCTGTTCAGCAAATATACCGACGCCGATATTCATAACCTGATGGCTTATATGCAAACGCTGCGCTAAAAGCATTTTCACTTCTACTCTGCACAGGCGAGTGGAGTGAAGTGCGTCTTTTCTTGAGGAAAAGCCGCCACGGCAGTGGTTGCTTTGTATAGATCAGAAGTGAAAATGCTAGGGCCATTTTCGACTGCTTTGATGGCCTGCTGGGGAAGGTTCCAAACCGATATGAAGCTGTTGAGAAATGTACTGCTTCTTGCTGTGAGCGCTACGGCTGCCTTTGCATTTTCGCCTCCGCTCAGAGCGCAAAATGTGGATGCCACTATGCTCTTGCATCCGCCGGCCGATAGCTGGCCCGGCTACCATGGCGACTATTCCGGGCAACGCCATAGCCACCTGACGCAGATTACGCCGCAGAACGCGGCGAATCTAAGCCTGGCCTGGGCTTTTCAGACGAACCAGCCGGCAGAGATAAAAGCGTCTCCGCTTCTGGTCGATGGTGTCTTGTACTTTACCGTCCCCGACAATGTCTGGGCGGTCGACGCGCGCTCGGGCCACCCCCTGTGGCACTATACCTATCCGCCGAATAAGGGGGATCATATCGGCCAACGCGGAGTTGGCATTTACAAGGACTGGGTATTCTTCGTCTCGCCGGACGCACACCTGGTCTCTCTCAACGCCAAGGACGGCACGGTGCGCTGGATCATCGAGCTCGCCGATGTGAACAAGGGCTACTGGGCTACCGAGGCGCCTTTCATCGTCGGAAACCACGTCATTGTAGGCGTGGGCGGCGATCTGGATAATCTGCCTATCTTCTTGAAGTCGGTTGATCCGGCGACGGGCCAGACGCAATGGCAGTGGAATGTGACTCCTCCTCCAGCTCCAAACGTCACCACGGGAGGCACAACATGGATGGCCGGAACCTACGATCCTGACCTAAACCTTATCTACTGGGGAACCGGCAATCCTACGCCGGTGCTGGATGGAAACGCGCGGCCGGGCGACGACCTTTATACGTGCAGCATCGTGGCCCTGAACCCTGATACGGGCAAGCTGGAGTGGGCCTTTCAGCCCTCGCCCCATGATACCCACGATTGGGATGCCGTGGAGATTCCGGTGCTGGTTGACGGCACTTTCCATGGAAAGCCTCGGAAGATGCTCATGCAAGCCTCGCGCAACGGTTATTTTTTCGTTCTGGATCGCACCAATGGCAAGAGCCTGCTGACCGTTCCCTTCGGACCTGTGAATTGGACGCTTGGCGTAGACAAGCAAGGCCGTCCTATTCCAAACCCCGCCAAGGAGCCGGCGCCCGACGGCCGTCTGATTGCACCGGACGAGGGTGGCCTGACCAACTACCGCTCGCCCAGCTTCGATCCTAAGACCGGCCTCTTTATCCTCAGCGCCCATCCCGCCTACAGCATTTATTTCAATAAACCGGCGGATGGTTCGTATGGTTGGGCGGGCGCGGATTATGGGCTCTGGGGCAAGGGTGTCCTGGAGGCGATCGATTACCAGACCGGGAAAATTCGCTGGACGCATGAACTTGGCCCGGGAGGCTCGGGCGCTGGGGTTTTGACGACAGACTCCGGAATTACGTTCACCGGGGACGCTCCCGGAAACTTCCTGGTGCTGGACACAGCTACCGGTAAGACGCTTTGGCACGCCGGCTCCGGAGCGCGCATAGGAAGTTCCCCGATTACGTATGAACTCGACGGCCGCCAATACCTGCTGACGAGCAGCGGCAGTGTGTTGTTCGCGTTTGCGCTGCCGGAAAC
>PLZN01000236.1:201-4412 GCA_003152195.1 Acidobacteriaceae bacterium | reverse complement strand
CCAAAGAAGGCCACGTATGCGGCTTTCTGAGAAGAAACAAACCCGTTTCATGCCCCGTGGGTCGGCAACGCCGGTGAATGACTTTAAGGAAAGCCGCATGAAGTTTACTGATCCCACCAAGTCCGACAGGAAATCCGGGGGTAGCGCAGTGGAGGGATCTGCGGTTTTCTTTTCAGGACGCAAAGCTCTATGAAAATTACTGATGTAAAGACCATTGTCGTCAACGCAGAGATGCGGAATTGGATTTTTGTAAAGGTCGTTACCGATCAAGCGGGGCTTTTTGGCTGGGGAGAGGCATCCCTCGAGTGGAAGACCCGAGCTGTGGCCGGTGCGATTGAAGATTTCACTCCCATGCTGATCGGCGAGGATCCTCGCAATATTGAGCATATCTATCAGAAGCTGTACCGCCATTCATTCTTTCGTATGGGTGTGATTGGCATGAGTGCGATCAGCGGCTTAGAGCAGGCGTGCTGGGATATCTTCGGCAAGTCGCTCGGCCTTCCGGTCTATCGACTGCTTGGCGGCGAAGTGCGGGATAAGGTCCGCATGTATACCCACCTTGGCGGAGGAGATATGAAGTCCGTCTACCAGACCTTCGATCCCCAACCCCTCATTGATCTTGCCCATGAGGTGGTTTCTCGTGGCTATACTGCGCTGAAGGTTGTCTTCGTCCCGTATTCCGAGCCGCTGATGGGAAGGCAGTACGTCAATCACTTTTCAAAGATGTTTGAAAAGCTCCGGATAGCTGTGGGAGACAACATCGATATCATGATTGACTTCCACGGCAGAACGTCGCCGGCGATGGCAATTCAGTATATCCACTCGATTGAGGAGTTTAGTCCTTACTTCTGCGAGGAACCGGTGCCGCCTGAGAATATCCCCGCATTACGTCAGGTTCGCGAAGCAGTCCGCGTTCCCATAGCGACGGGTGAACGATTGGTCTCTCGTTACCAGTTTCGCGAGCTCTACGAACAACAAGCGTGCCATATTATTCAGCCCGACTTGTGCCATTGCGGAGGCCTTTCGGAAGCAAAGAAGATAGCGGCGGCTGCGGAAACCTACTATATGGGCGTAGCGCCACATAACCCTCTGGGGCCAATTGCCAATGCTGTCGCACTCCACTTTGCTTTATCAACACCGAATTTTCTTATCCAGGAAGATATGCTTTCTGACGTGCCCTGGCGATGGGATGTAGTGAAGCATGGATTGAAAATGGAAAATGGCTACTGGTCGAAGACAGAATCTCCGGGCTTGGGGATTGAAGTGGATGAGATCGAGGCAGCGAAACATCCGTTCAAGCAGGAAACATTTGCAACCGCCGTAGCGCGCGCGGCTGACGGTGCAATTCTGGATTGGTAGGAGTAACAGGAGGGAAAGTCTGTGAAGCCGAATCACTTATACAACGCCAAGTCTAAAACGCAACCCTCAAAGAGAAGAGCCTTTCTGGGTGCGGCTATCATCGCCCCGTGCCTTCTGCTTGCGCTGCTCTCGCGCGCGCAAACATTCCCCGATGCATCCGTGTATGCAAGCGATCCCGCAGCCATGCTCTCTGGATACCGTCACGTTGAGGTCTCCTCCGTGTCCGATGCCATCGAGCAACTCACCGGACAGCGCCAATATATGACGCACCACATGCAACCGATCTTCACCACAAAGTTTGCCGGTTATGCCGTGACGGTGAAGCTAAAGAAGGAGGAGAACCACGATCCGAATGCTCTGAACGGCATGCTGGCCGCTATCGACCAGGGGGCCAAGGACTCGGTCTATGTGATGTCCATTGAGGATGGAGCGGATATTGCAGGGATGGGCGGGTTGATGGGAACGGCCATGTCCGCACGCGAATTCGCCGGTGCAGTGATCGATGGCGGCGTGCGCGACGTGGCCTATTTGCGGAAGATTGGATTTCCGGTCTACGCTAGAGGCGTCGTCCCCTCAACTTCGGTAGGACACTACCGTGTTGCGGGTACAGGCATTCCTGTTGTGTGTGACGGAGTCACTGTGGACGCCGGCGACGTTGTCGCGGCGGACAGCGACGGCATCATGGTAGTGCCCCGCGCAATTGCCCCCAAGGTTCTGGTATTGTCACAGCAACTGGACTTTAAAGAGCACAGCATGTACGCGTACATCGAGAATCTGAAGTCCGTTCAAGAAGCGGTAAAGAGGTTTGGCCGCTTGTAGCAAGAGCTTCAGTAGAGTGCTTCCTGCGCCTCGAAGACAGAGGCAGCTGCGCCTTGCAGGCCTGTGAATTGACCGGCCGCCGACATTTGAATCCTCGGCTTACGCTTAGCTCCAAAATGAATCAGTTCGGTGACACGTTCTTGCACCTGGGCGGCGAAGTGTGGGTGACCCTCCACCAAGCCGCCGGAGATGAGGACGATCTCGGGGTCGAGAATGTTGAATAGATTGGCAGCCGCCTCCCCTAGATAGCCTGCCAGGATACGATAAACCTCCAACGCGCAAGGGTCCCCGGCAGAGGCGAGCTGGCTTATCTTAAGAGCTGATTCTGCATCTTCAACGTTCGGGTCAGGCGGTTGACCGGACAGCTCGCGGTATTCGTGAATCAGGGACGCGGTGGAGACATACGCTTCGAGACATCCACGCCGTCCGCAATTGCATGGGCGTCCATCGAAGCGAATGGTATGGTGACCAAAAGAGCCGGCAAAGCCAAGACGGCCGCGCATCAGTTTGCCTCCGGAGACGATCCCGCCTCCGACACCTGTCCCGATGGTGATGGCAACAAAGTCGGAGACTCCGCGGGCCATCCCGAAATGAAGCTCTGCGAGTGCCGCCGCATGGGCATCATTGTTGACACAGGTTGGCAGGTGAAAACGATCGACGGCAAAACCACGAAGATCGAACCCTGCCCAGCCGGGAAGATTGTCGGTCGCTCCGAATACCGTGCCGTCGCGGGCATCAATGGCGCCGCCGGTGGCAATGCCCAAACCGATGGGGTCGATTCCTTTTTCCCTGGCAAGGGTCAGAGCGCTCTGGATCGCGAGCGAGGCCCCCGATGCGATGGCGTCGCGGCCCTCGCTTGCCCGCGTAAGGAAACGGTCAGCAAGGCTGACTTCTCCTGCGCGGTCGACCAGCCCGGATTTGATGTAGGTGCTTCCTATATCGATCGCGACGGCGAATCCCGATGGGGCTGGCCGCTCCATCGCCCGAACGAAGCCAGCAGTGATGACGCCGGGACGCGTAATCGCGGAGCCGACAACCACGCTCCATGCGCCGCGGGCGATGGCGCGTCTTGCCTCGTCAGGCGTGGAAATGTGGCCTTCTGCAATGACAGGGCGATTCGCTTGCTTCACCAGATCATGAAGCAAGGGCCAGCTGAAGCCTCGGCTACTGCTGGTTTCTTCGGTATAACCGTTCAGCGTCATGCCGACCATGTCTGCGCCCGCGGCGGCGGCCTCCAACCCTTCAGCCAGGGTCGCGATGTCGGCCATTACCAGAAGTTTCAGCTCGCTGTGGATGCGCGCGATCATCTCTTGCCAAGGGTCGCCGGTGGGCCAAGCACGGTTGGTGCAGTCGAGGGCGATGATATCGGCTCCGGCGTGAGCCACTTCTGCGGCCGAGGCAAAATCCGGAGTGATCCTCAGCTGGTCATTCCAATATTTCTTGTTGATTCCGATGATGGGTAGGCCGGTATCCCGCCGGATGGCTGCGATATCCTTTGCGCCGTTGAGACGAAGACCCGCTGCACCCCCGCGAACCGCGGCGCTCGCGATGCGGCGAATCGTCTCCGTGTCTTCCAGGGGGTCCCCGGGGTAGGCTTGGCAGGAGACCACCAGCTTGCCTTTAATCCGGTTCATGATTGCGGACATTTCAGTTCCCATGCACCCCGGGCAGTGTAGCAGGGCACGCTCGCTCTGACCCGGATTTGGCCCCAACGTGCGTCGCACGGTGATGATTGCCTTTCCCGTAGGGCGCAACCGCACTTACTTCCGCGGCGCTATGGCAAGAAGCAATGGTGGGGCTTCGCCGCATCTTTTTCGTCCCACGTACGCTGNNGGCGAACGTGGGGCACCCTCCGTTAGTCGGCCCGCAGCGGTGGCGGCGGAATGCAAGCGCAAGACCCGTTTTCTCACGGCTTCCCCACCGTACATGGGCCTCTACGCTGGCAAGAAGACCTGCCTAACGGCTGGCCCAGCTCAATAGGCCAATGGCGACCAAGAGCACCGCGATGCCAGTACGCAGCCAACGCTGGGCTG
>PLZN01000236.1:0-140 GCA_003152195.1 Acidobacteriaceae bacterium | reverse complement strand
GCGGGACCCACCCGGCCGAATGAATTTCTTCGCACTATGATTCTTGCCGAATAGATAAACGCAGAATACAAGGTTAGCCACGGCGCCTGCGCCCAGCATGAGCCACCAGACCAGGTTGGCCCCTGCTACCGCCGAAAGCC
>PLZN01000417.1:2790-8669 GCA_003152195.1 Acidobacteriaceae bacterium | reverse complement strand
TCGGGCTTATCTTAACGCCTATGGCTTTACTTGCCGCCGGCGCCAGGATTTACAGGCGCCAGCGCGCCGCCGCGAATGTAGTAACGATTGCCGCGCCAGCGTATGCTGCGTTGGGCGAAACTGGTCACCCAGACCAGGAATGCCACCGCGTCCCACAGCGGGATCAGGATCAGTCTTCGCCAATAAGAGCGCTGATCGAGGCCCCAGATTGCGACCGTCGCGGTGATCGCGCAGCGCATCACGAAGTAGCCTCCCAGGTAAAGTGCCGCGGTGAGCAGCGATGGGTGAAACGCCACGGCGGCGAGCGACCAGGGCAGCCCCTGCGTGAACAACAGGCCGAAATGGCCCCAGGGCCGCATGTAACGCATGACCACGATCCACCGCAGCCGCTTATGAATCAGCTCCGAAATGGACTGGTAGTCGGCCACGGTCTCCACCGGGTAGCGGGACAGTTCGACCTCATAGCCCTGATCGGCAATCAGACGGCCGACCAGCAGATCGTCACCCGGGCGGTTCTCAATGGATTGATAGCCGCCGAAGGCCGCCAGGCGCTCGCGGGTGGTCGCAATGGACGGTCCGAGCGCGAATTTGACGCCATCCAACTGCCACGCCACCACGATGCCGACGTAAAAATCCGACATCATCCCAACCGATTGGAGGCGGTCCACGAAGGTTCGCTCTTCAATCGGCAGGTAGAAGCTGGTGACCGCTCCGATTTTCGGATCGGCCAGCGGCGCCATCACGGTCTTCAAATAGTCGGGCCGGACGCGGACATCGCTGTCGCTGATCGCCACATGTTCGTGCTGTGCTTCGCTCACCAGGCGCGCCAGCTTGGCGACTTTATCGTTGGTAGCGACCCTGCCGGAGCCTATCAGGACGCGGATCTGACATTCGGGGAAGTCGCGGATAAGTCTCTGAATCGTCGGCAATGCTGGTTCAGATGCATCGCCTACGCAAAAAACAATTTCATATTCTGGATAGTCCTGGCGGCAGAAGCTGGCGAAATTTTCATAGGCATCGGGATCGAGTCCCCGGATAGGTTTCAGATGACTCACTGCAGGGGTATAGCTGGCAGAGGTCGGGGGTCTGGTCTTGTTCGAACTGCGAAAAAACTGCCAAGCGCTGTACAGAGCAAGGGCGTAATAAATCAAGGGGACAGCAGCCATCCCCAATATCGCGAAATGAAAAAAACTCAGGATCATTCACCCCCTAATTCCCGTGATTGAATTGATTATCTCCTAAGCTTGCGATGCAGCATTTCGAGACGACGGAATGTGCCATGACTTTCTTAATCGCTTCCCTTTGTTACGCACAGACGGTTGTTACACACTAATGGGTGTCGTACTTGAGACGGACGCAAGAGCCATGCTGTTTCATCGGACTTGGTTGATCTGCGTTATATGCCAGATACCTCATCCCTATTTCCAACGCTTTTGCGCGGACATCCACGAAATCCCTTACCTGGGCCAAGGCTCTCCTATATTCCGAATAAACCTTCTCTAAGTTATTTATTTTCATTTGCTTGAAGATCGATAACCGGACTTTTCCCACAACCTCGGTTGACATGAATGACTCGTTATAGGCGAAAATAAGGCGAAGACTCATGCCTATGCCCAGCGCCCAACATCTACGTGCACAAATAGAAGCTACCCTGGCGGAAAAGATTCCTTCGGCGCTCACTCCGCCGCCGCGAATTCCCTGCCCAGTTGCTCCCATAGGTATTCACGAGATAGATGCCCTCCTCGGTGGCGGATTGCCTGTCGGAGCCATCAGCGAGATTGTTGGACCGGAATGTTCCGGACGCACCTCGCTTGCGCTCACGTTTGTCGCCGGCATGACGCAGGCAGGCAAGGTATGTGCTTGGGTCGACGTTTCCAATACGTTGCATCCTGAATCGGCGGCGGCCGTGGGAGTGGACCTCTCGCGGCTGCTCTGGATACGCTGCGGCGTTATCTCTGCCCCCGATGCAGCGCCTTTGCCACCCTCTTCTCTGCGCGGATTTCCACAAGCAAAGAGATCGCCTTTGGTAAAGCCGGGATTGCCGCAAGCGGGTGGCGGCCATCCCCGGATGGAGACCAAAGGACTCTCTGCCGCAGTCAGCGATTTGCTGGGTTCTTCACTCACCGCTCCTCGCTGCGCGGAAGTGCTACACAAACCGCGGCCGCAAAGGAATCCTACTCCGCAGGATCTAAACCGGCAGCCTACGCAATTCGCATCTGCCGGCAGAAATGGGGTCCCTAAAGTCAAATCCTGGTCGCGGCTGGAACAGGCAATGCGGGTCACGGATCTACTGCTCCAGGCCGGTGGCTTCAGTTGCATCGTGCTGGACATGGGCAGCTTGAACGCTGAGTATGCCTTGCGCGTGCCACTGGCGACGTGGTTTCGGTTCCGTGCCGCGGCTGAGCGACTGCAATCGCATGTATTGTTGCTGACCCAACATGCCTGCGCCAAGAGCAGCGCCGGCCTGGTGCTTCAACTTGACCCCGGCAGCGTGCTCACCCATGACTCGACCATCTTCACCGGCCTCGAACATCGGGCCGAGTTAGCCCGCCAGCGTTTTCCCCAGTCTCCGGCCAATGTATTTCCTTTGCGCAAGCCTGCGCAGAGTGTGCAAACAGCACAGTGGCAGGGCAGAACCGCTTGGGCAGGCCGCCGGAGCGGTTCTCCTATCGATGTAGGCCACAAAGAGGCGTCCGACGCGGCTTTCTCTCAAGGAAAGCCGCTCTTCTCCAAGCTTGGCCAGTGCATGGCAATAGGAGAACCGCTCTAATGACCACGACTGCACGATACGCTTGCCTCGATGCAAGAGAATTTTCGCTCCAGGCGCTGTTGCGCTTACGGCCGGAGTTACAGCGCAAACCGGTGGCCGTGCTCGATGGCGAGCCGCCATTCGAGCAGGTGTGCTCGATCAATGGTCCGGCGCTAACGCTGGGGATAGTCCCGGGCATGACAAAGCTGGAAATGGAGATGTTTCCTACCGCCTTCGTGTTGCCACGCTCGCGCGGGGAGGAGGCAGCGGCAAAAGCGGCGTTGCTGGAGTGTGCCGGCGCCTTCTCCCCACATGTGGAAGATCAGAGCAATGACGGTTGCTTTACCTGCGTGATCGACATTGCCGGGACAGAAACTCTATTCGGCAGCCCGGATGCGCTGGGCGAGAGATTGCTCAAAAGGACAAGGGCACTTGGCATACGCGCATCCATCGCTATTTGCAGCAATTTTCATGCGGCCAAGTGCCTTGCACGCGGCCTCTCGTTGCGTGCAGGCATACGCGTGGTACCGCGTGGAATGGAATGCGCTGCGCTCGCGCCCTTACCGCTCGATGTTCTCGATCTTTCCCCGGAACACGCGGAAACTTTCTTTATGTGGGGCATCACCACACTCGGAGCACTGGCAAATCTTGAGGAAACAGAGCTGATCGCGCGGCTTGGACAACAGGGCAAAGAGTTACGCCAGCTTGCGCGCGGAGAATCGCCGCATTTATTTACCGCGATCGAGTCTATTTTGACTCTCGAGGAGCGAATAGAGCTGGACTCACCGGTTGAACTGCTCGATTCGCTGCTTTTTGTTATGGGAGTGATGCTCGATCAGCTCATTGTGCGTGCCCAATCGCGCATACTGGCGCTCGCCTCGATCACTCTCCATCTGGATCTCGAAGGCGGCACATCGCATACTTGCACGGTGCGGCCCGCACTGCCGAATAACGATCGCAAGCTATGGCTGAAGCTGATGCATCTGGAGCTGCAGGCGCATCCGCCCCATGCAGCAATCCTGTCGCTTACCTTGAGTGCACAACCAGGCAGCACCAGCAAAGTGCAGCTTGGGCTTTTTTCTCCGCAAGTACCAGAGCCTATGCGGCTGGATGTTACCTTGGCCCGGATTCGTAGTATTGTCGGCGGGGGCTGCGTGGGCCATGCCGTCCTCAAAGACACGCACCATCCGGATTCCTTTCGCCTGGAACCTTTCGTTGTGCCCGCTTCTTCTGCCACGGAAGGGAAACCGGGAACGCGGCGCATCGCAATGCGGCAACTCCGGCCGCCGGAAGTAGTGGCCGTCTCGCTGCGCAACCGGCAACCGGACTCCTTCGTCTTCCGGGAGAAGCGATACACCGTCGACCGTGCCTACGGACCCTGGTCTTCAGGTGGGGAGTGGTGGAGACCTACCCTCTGGTCGCTGGAGCAATGGGATCTGGTCGCACGGGCTCATGATGCATCCTGGCTCTGCTGCTGCATGACGCGTGATCTAACGCAACAATGTTGGCAGGTAGAGGCGTTGTATGACTGAGCGGTATGTCGAACTCCACGCGGCCAGCGCATTCAGCTTTCTGGAAGGCGCCTCCCTGCCTGAAGACCTGATCCAACGCGCTGCCGAGATCAACATGCCGGCAATGGCTCTGCTGGATCGCAACGGAGTTTACGGCGCAGCGCGATTTCACACCCTAGCTCATAAGCACGGTGTACGGGCACATGTTGGTGCGGAAATTGCGGTATCCAGCCTTGGCAGGCGTCTTATGCCCCCGGCATGGTTGCCACATCGCCATGCTCCCGAAGCCGCGCGCCTTCCCCTGCTATGTACCTCGCGCGCCGGATATCAGAATCTCTGTCAACTGATTACTCAGTTCAAGATGCGCGAGACGAGCAAGTGCGAAGGCGCAGCCACGCTGGAAGACCTGGAACAGTATTCTTCCGGACTGGTCTGCCTGACGGGAGGCGATGAAGGCCCAGTGGCGGCGGCACTGATGAATGAAGGGGAAACAGCTGCCGTAAAGGTTACAGAACAACTTGTTCAACTCTTCGGGCGGCAGAATGTCTATGTCGAACTTCAGCGCCATGGTGAGCGCGAGGAAGAATGGTGTAACCAGGCCGCCATCCGCATTGCGCATCGCTTGCACTTGCCGCTGCTGGCCACCAACGGTGTTCGTTATGCGGCTGCGTGTGACAGAGAGATTCTCGATGTTTTTACTGCCATTCGCCACCATACCGACCTCGAACATGCGGGTCGCCTGCTCAGCGTCAATGGGCAACGCCATCTGCGCGATGCGCGCGAGATGACGGGAAAATTCAGCGATCTTCCTCAGGCAATCGCACACACCGTGGCCTTGTCTGAGCGGCTGGAATTTGAACTCGATGATCTCGGCTATGAATTTCCTCGCTATCCGGTTCCGGATGGCGAAACCATGGATAGCTTTTTACGCCAGCGTACGGCTGAGGGCGTAATGAATCGCTACGGCGCCAGGCACAATCGTGAGTTGCTGGAAAAAGCTAAAAAGCAGGTTGAGCATGAGCTGGCCTTGATTCAGAAACTCGGTTTTGCCGGTTATTTTCTGATCGTGTGGGACCTGGTGGAGTTCTGCAAGCGGAACGACATCCTTGTGCAAGGCCGAGGCAGTGCCGCGAATTCCGCCGTCTGCTATGCGCTGGAAATTACCGCTGTCGATCCGATTGGCATGGACTTACTCTTTGAGCGCTTCCTGAGCGAAAACCGCGGGGAATGGCCTGACATCGATCTTGACCTGCCCTCTGGAGATAAGCGTGAGCAGGCGATTCAGTACANNGGCAAGTCAGCCGCGCGTGAAGTAGGAAAGGCAATGGGATTTGATCCTGAGACGCTGGGGCGCCTCTCGAGCCTGGTGTCCCAGTGGGAGTGGAAGGGGAAAAATGACACTCTGGCGCATTCCTTTCTCAATGCAGGCTTCGATCTCAAACACGCGCATATCCACAAATTCCTCGAGCTTTGCATGCGCATTCAGGACTTGCCGCGGCATCTTGGCCAGCACTCCGGAGGGATGGTGATATGCCAAGGCCAGTTGGACCGCGTCGTGCCGCTGGAGCGAACATCCATGCCCGGCCGAACCGTGGTCCAGTGGGACAAGGAAGATTGCG
>PLZN01000417.1:0-2782 GCA_003152195.1 Acidobacteriaceae bacterium | reverse complement strand
TGGTGCAGGTGGCCATCATCCGGCCGGGGCCAATCGTCGGCAAAATGATGCACCCGTACATGCGGCGCCGGCAGAAAAAAGAAGCAGTCACTTACCCGCATCCATCGTTGGAACCAGTGCTCAAGCGCACACTGGGAGTTCCTTTATTCCAGGAACAGCTCTTGCGAATGGCTATGACGGTGGCTAATTTTTCCGGCGCGGAAGCGGAAGAATTGCGCCGCGCCGTCGGCATGCGCCGTTCGTGGCAACGCATGGAGCAACTGGAAGTGAAGTTGAGGAGTGGTATGACGGCGAACGGTCTCAATGCTGCCACCCAGGAAACCATTATTCAAAACATCACTTCCTTCGCGCTCTACGGCTTCCCCGAATCCCACGCCGCCAGCTTCGCGCTGATTGCCTACGCTTCCGCTTATTTCAAGGTGCGTCACCTGGCTGCGTTTACCTGCGCGATTCTCAATAATCAGCCGATGGGTTTTTACTCGCCTGCCGTACTGGTAAAGGATGCGCAACGTCATGGTCTGCGTATACGCCCTATCGATGTGCAGGTCTCGCATTGGCAATGCATGATCGAGCATGAATGCAATGGCGAGCTCTCGCTGCGCATGGGTCTGATGTATGCCAAGGGTCTACGACAGGACCTGGGGGAAGCGATGGTCGAATCCCGCAGGCAATCCGGTCCCTTCCGCTCCGCGGAAGATCTCGCGCTGCGCGTGCCGCTGCTGCATCGCAACCCACTCACGCTGCTTGCCCGCATCGGCGCGCTGAACTGCCTCGATGGCATCGATCATCGGCGCGACGCGCTTTGGCAGGTGGAAGAGGCAGCCAGGCCAGTGGGCCCTTTGCTAAAACAACACGACGTGAAGCAAGTCTCCAGCTCTTCGCCCCTTCAGCAGATGACGACGGACGAGCGGCTGAGTGCGGACTACTCCGGCACCGGCCTGACGGTTGGACGGCATCCGCTGCATTATCGCCGGCAAGAACTGCAAGCGAGGAATATTCTGGCCGCGCGTGAATTGCAAAATTGCAAAGACGGTCAATATGTACGTGCAGCCGGTTGTATCATTGCGCGGCAGCGCCCAGGCACTGCCAAGGGATTCATCTTTCTTTCCATGGAAGACGAGACCGGCATTGCCAATGTCATCATCACTCCCGATCTTTATGAACGGGAACGACTGGTGGTCACGCGCAGCAAATTTGTCATGGTAGAAGGTGGCCTACAGAATCAGGATGGCGTCATCCATATCAAGGCCAGACGGATTCAGCCGCTGGCCTTCAGCAACCTCGAAGTGCACTCACACGACTTCCATTGATATTCTCGCCAGGTGACGAATACAGATATTCGAGTCTTGTTATGGCTTCAATGAAGCGGGATGGACCAGGCCGGGTTCAGCTTCAAGATGTACCCCATGCGACGGAGTTCGCGCAGGATTTGCTGCAGCGATCCATGGTCGGTGGCCACATCGAACGCGGTTGTCCGAAACTGCGTGTCAGGGTCCGGAATGAAAAAAATCAGTGGGAAATCGATGGTCGCAAACGGGTTGCCACCGTAGTCACTGTGCTGCACAATCGAGCCGCCAGTATAACCGGTAGCCGAGCACGCAGCGTTCAGCTCCGCTCGTATCTTCATCACAGTATGAGAGATGTTGCCCAGGTGGGCGTCTTCCTTCTGCTGGGCCATCGTGTTGCGCTGCTCGCCGCTCTGAAAAACGAGATTAGCGGCTGCCGCTTGCCGTGCGACGACGCCGCCAGGGTTCTGTGCAGCCCGCCCCACAAGCGTCGAGCGAAGGGGCATCAAGCGGTCGGCGATGCCCGAGCCGCCGACGCTCTCATGCGGGAAGATGCACCAGAGATCATAGTCGCCGGCAACCGCGGCTTTGGCTCCCAACACGGCCACACCACCTGGGTTGGTCATGCCCAGGACGGGCTTAAGGCCCGGCCACAAAGGCATGCCGGGCGGCACGGCCGGCTGGCCCGCCGCGCTTTCCGGCTCTACACCAGGTCCGTAATTAACGCTCCACATAGGGCCCGTCATTCCGGGCGGCGGTGTCATGAGCCGCACCAGCGTGAACTTTAAGACGCCCCCACCGCTGGGTTGTGCTTCGAGCTCTACGGTCACGCCGGTGCGCTTGATGATGCGCACGACGCCGTGGTCCGCAAGCTTGGTGAGGCGCGCTTCGCTGATATAGAGCGGCACGCAGAGCGCGTGGTGGGTAAAGGCATTGCCAATTTCCTGTCTCTGTTTGGCGATGTCTTGCGACCCTTTGGTAAAGCGGTAATCAGCCGGCACGAACCCTGCCATTGGCCCCCAATCGCAGGTCTTGGCCTTGATGTGGAATCCCTTGGCGGCATAGCCCTCAAGTACCAGGTCGGTGCACAAGGGATTGAGCTCGCGCGAACTGATGACGAAGTGGTTGCGGGACGCAACGGTAGAGAACGCGTTGATATGGACCTGAGGAAACCCGGCGGTCGCGTCGTACTCCGGCATTCGTGACATGGCGATATCTCCCGCAACGCGAAGGTATATCGTGCGCTTCGCGCCGTTTGGCTGGTGGCGTTACAAGCAAGGGAATCCTAGCAATTTAACACAAAGATTCAAGCAGAGGCGCCAGCGGGTCAGTTACAGAGAGAAGTATCGCCCATGCAGCCGAAACGGAGGCAGGCATTTGGTCAATTCCTGAAGCATGGTGGTGCTATAAGGTGACACGCGATTGGCTCGACGCCGAGTGGTACCCAGGAGTCCGGCTTTGCCGACATGAGAAGTCTTTTCCAATTGAAGGATGAG
>PLZN01000121.1 GCA_003152195.1 Acidobacteriaceae bacterium | reverse complement strand
GCTCCACCGATAGGCAACCTGCGTTGGCGAGGGCCCCAGGCTGCAGGTTCGTGGACGGGAGTTCGCCATGCGGACAAGTTTGGCAGTGTCTGTATGCAAAATGCGCTCAAGCCGGGATTGTTTTATCAAGTGGAGTTCTATGAAAGTCCTGAGCCCATGAGCGAGGACTGCCTCTATTTGAATCTGTGGACAGCTGCTGCTTCAGCTGCGGAGAAACGGCCGGTGATGGTCTGGCTGCACGGAGGAGGCTTTGTCGAGGGCTCAGGTTCTCTCCCCTCCTTCAACGGCGAGAGTCTCGCCACGAAGGGCGTTGTCATCGTAACCATCAACTATCGCCTGGGTGTCTTCGGCTTTCTCTCCCACCCGGAGTTGGCAAAGGAGAGTCCCTTTCATGCCTCCGGAAACTACGGCATGCTGGATCAGCTGCAGGCTCTGAGGTGGGTGAAGGCGAATATACAAAATTTCGGCGGCGATCCGGACAACGTGACCATCTTCGGACAATCTGCGGGTGCATCTTCCGTTTTGAACCTCTGTGCCTCGCCACTGGCTAAGGGCTACTTTCGACATGCAATCGTGCAAAGTGGCGGGTTCACGCAGGCCAGCAATCGCCAAACAGAAGAGAAGTCAGGCTTGAGCTTTGCCAAGCGAGTGGGTGTCGCTTCCATTGCCGAGCTGCGAGCCAAGCCGGCGGCGGAGATTCAGCGGATCGCGATTCCCCCTCCCGACGGAAAGGGAGCGAACGTCTCTCAATTCCGGCCGTATCTGGATGGCTATTTTTTGACTGCTCCCCCGCGCCATGTGTTCCAGGCAGGAAACGAAAATACTCACTCTTTTCTCACTGGTTCAAATGCCAATGAAGGCACCACATTCATTCCCACCACGATTACAGAGAAAGAGATGAAGAGCCGGATCGAGACGAAGTACGGATCCCGATCGGAAGAGTATTTCAAGCTCTACCCGGTGCATTCGGACAAAGAGGCCTGGGAAGCAAGTACGAATGCACTGCGGGACTATATGGCCGATACGGCGCTGGAGATTGCCAGAGCCGAGAACAAGCAGAAGATGTACGTCTACTACTTCGATCGCCGCCCACCAGGGCGCGACAGCGGCCACTACGGCGCCTTTCACTCCGCAGAACTTGTTTACGTCTTCAACAACCTGGACTCCGTGAAACGCCCTTGGACGGAGACAGACCGAAGGTTGGCAGACATGATGTCGAGCTATTGGGTCAACTTCGCGAAGACTGGCGACCCGAACGGCGCAGGCCTTGCGCAGTGGCCAGCCTTTAGCGCAACTCACGATCGTGGCATAGAGTTGGGCACTCAAGTGAAGCCTGCAACGCTGCCTGCGACGCAAAGACTTGATGCCCTAAAGAAGAATGGTTTCGATTCGATGTTCTGAGAGAATTCTTTCCCGAATTTTCTCAGGTGCGAGTGATTAAAGTTGCTCCAGTTATGGTGCAATAGTTCCCGCTTGAACTCTTTTCAGAAAAGCGTCTATAAATGCTATTATTGCGCCCGTAAGAAGTTCAGGTGTGAAACATGAAGACCAAATCGGACAGTAGCCGGCAAGAAGTTTCCCGCAAAATAGACAAGTATTGGGTTCCGATCATCGCAAAGACCATCGAACTCCTGGATTGCTTTGGGTCTGCTGCCGAATCGTTGACGCTGGAAGAAGTTGTCAAGAGAACGGGAATACCGCACACCACTGCTTATCGGATTCTGCATACGCTGGTATTGCGGGATTACCTCACGCAGACCGGCCGCCAGTACCGTCTTAACCGGTTGCGCAGGAGGCTTCGGTTTGGCTTTGCGAACCTCTCGAAGCACATTTGTATTGCGCTTGAGATCCAACGCAGTCTGGAAAAAGCCACTGCCGCGGCCGGGATCGATCTCGTGGTCTGGGATAACGATCGGAACGCGGACACCGCCATTCGCAACGCGGAAGAGATGGCCGATAGCAAGGTCGACTTGGCAATTGAATTTCAGCTATTCGAGCATGTCGCGCCGGTCATCTCCGATATTCTTTCGCGTTCCGAAATACCCCTCATTTCTCTGGTGAATCCCCATCATGGAACTGTGTATTTTGGCGTCAACAATTACCGGGCGGGGTTCTCCGCGGGAGTCGCGCTGGCAGAATACGCGGCCAGGCACTGGAATTCTCAAGTGGATACACTTCTGCTTCTGGAATCACCGCGTGCCGGCAGAACGATCCAAAGCAGGCTGGTCGGCGCTCTGCAGGGAGTCCAGGAACGGCTCGGGCCATTGCCGGATAAATGTATTCTTCACCTCGATGGCGGCGGTGACAAAGCGACGTCCCAAGCGGCTGCGGCCAGCGCTTTCAAGTCCCGATCGAAAAAGAAAGTTCTTGTCGTCGGGATCAATGATGAAAGCGCCATCGGGGCAGTAGAGGCTGCGAAACAGGCGGGAAACAGCACGGAAATTGCTATCGTCGGTCATGGCGGGAGCATGGAGATCATGGATATTGTCGCTAACCCCGACAGCCCCTGCATCGGAACTGTTTTCTTTCACGCTGAGCGCTACGGAACAGATCTGCTGAGTTTTGCGTTGCCCATCGTACGTGGGAGATCGGCGCCGGTTGTCCATTACGTACCACATGAGTTCATGGGGAAAGATGCGCTGATGCGAGAGCGCCGCGAGGCGCTTGCCCGGTCGTCTTAGAGCCACGGCAAAGTTCGTTGCTTCCCACCCTTCGCAAAGAGCGCGAAGGACCCCGAATTTCCTACTGCGCGGGCCCAACCATGGCAGAGCGTGCGGCTTTCAATAAGGAAAGCCGCATACAGTTTCGTATAATCCCCCAAGCCTTACAGGAAATCCGGGGGGATGGGGCGCCCGAGAACTGTTGCACTATCCGCCGTCGAACATCAAGTCCTGTTCTCCGCTGAGTCGTGGGGAGAATTCCAGCCAGGAAGAATTGAGTGAACTATGGAAAAGTTGAAGGTTGCAATCTTTGGTATTGGTTTTATGGGCCGCGTCCATACGGAAGCGCTGCGCCGTCTCGGCAATGTAGAAGTCATCGGTGTTGCCGGACGGACCACCGAGGCAGCGCGAAAGTTCGCCGATAACCTAGGCATTGAGCGAGCCACCGGCAATTACGAAGATTTGCTCGCCGATGCCGACATCAACGCCGTCCACATATGTTCTCCCAACGACCTGCACTTCCCGATGGCGAAAGCGGCGTTGCAAGCAGGCAAGCATGTATTGTGTGAGAAGCCGCTGGCCTCAACGATCGCCGAAGCCAGCACGATGATCGCCCTGGCGAACGAAAAGGAGCTCGCGAATTGCACCCTGTATAACGTTCGCGCTTACCCCCAGGTGCAAAATATGCGCCGCATGTGCGAAGCGGGCGAGTTCGGCGAAATCCGTGCCGTCCAGGGCACGTACTCGCAGGATTGGCTGCTCTATGACACGGATTGGAACTGGCGCATCGAGTCGGAGCCGTCCCGCACCTTCGCCGACATCGGCACACATTGGTGCGACCTGGCCGAGCACATTACCGCTCTCCGATTCACCTCTCTCTGCGCCGATCTCAAGACCTTTTACACAAAACGCAAGAAGCCGAAGCACTCGGTGGAGACGTTTACCGGCAAGACGCTGCGGCCGAGCGAGTACGACGAGGTTACCGTCAAGACGGAAGACTTCGGCGCGATGATCTTTGGCCTGGGCGAGACTGCCAAAGGATCGCTGACGGTGAGCCAGGTTTCCGCGGGGCGCAAGAACCGCTTGTTCATCGAAATCTTTGGGTCCAAGGCATCCGCCGCCTGGAATATGGAACGTCCCGATGAACTTTGGATCGGTCATCGTAATACGCCGAACGAGATCGTGATCAAAGATCCCACGCTTTTGCGAGAAGGCGCTCAGAGTTATGCCGACCTGCCGGGCGGCCACAGCGAAGGCTACGATGACACCTTCAAGCAAGTCTTCCGCCGCTTCTACCGGACAGTCGTCGACCGCGGCGCGCCGATTGAGTATCCTACCTTCGAGGATGGGATTCGCCAATTGCGTGTTCTCGACGCGGTTCTCGAGAGTTCGCGAAACAGAGCATGGGTGCACGTTCAGGGCTGAGGCATTTGCTTGCCGGCCCGCGCATGCTAGAAAAGAGTAACCTCGCATGGCGCCGGCAAGCGTGGCACTCCTTCTGACACTTCTCGGATTTCTCGCCGCTGCGGGACAGATCGCGGAGAGGGCAACGCCTGATCCACGGCCACAGTCGAGAACCGGTCTCATATATGGGTCCCTTGCGTTGGATACGGCACGAGCCCCGCATTGGGGCGGGTCTCGCAAGTGGTCATCCTCTCATTCGGGCATTTATGAGACCGGTTCGGCTGTTCACGGCGGCAAGCCTCAGCATGACAAATATGCGGGGGACGCTGCCTGCCTATCGTGTCACCAGGATCAAAGCAATTCTTACGTGCACACCGCGCACCACCTGACCTCACAGCCGGCCAACAAAGACTCCATTCTTGGCTCATTCCGTGACGGGTCGAATGTGCTGATGATCGCCGATCCGGCAACCGCGAGCGATGACCCGGGCCTGTACTTCAAGATGGAGGCCAAGGATAACGGGTTTTATCAGACAGCGGTCGCCGGCTGGCCGGGACAGCTGAAGAGGAGAAGCGAACGGATTGACGTTGTTGTTGGATCGGGCGTGCGCGGGCAGAGCTACCTCTATTGGCACGGTGACCAACTGTATGAGCTGCCCGTAAGCTACTGGTCGGATGGTAGCCGGTGGATCAACAGTCCCGGTTACAAAAACCGCACGATGAATTTTTCCCGGGCGGCTATTCCGCGTTGCCTGGAGTGCCACGCTACTTATATTGAACCGCGTTCCCTGGATCCTCTGACCAATCACTACGTCAAAGCGAGCCTGGAGTTGGGGATCTCCTGCGAGCGCTGCCACGGCCTGGGCGCGGACCACGTTTCACTGCACCGAACCAAGGCGTCTGCCCCTGCTGGTTCGACCGGAGAAGCAATTCTGAATCCCGGTAAGTTCTCGCGGGACAGGCAGGTGGACCTGTGCGCGCTCTGCCATAACGGTATTCGCAGCCAAGAGCTGGCCCCGGCGTTCTCCTTTGTGCCCGGGAAACCATTGGACAACTACCTGCAGCCAAACGAAGGCGATATAGCGACGCATCCTGACGTGCACGGAAACCAGGTAGGGTTGCTGGAGAAAAGCCGGTGTTATCTTTCTTCGCCCAAGATGAGCTGCTCGACGTGCCACGACGTACATCAACCGGAGCGCCCAGCAGCGGCGTATTCCAATCGCTGCCTAACCTGCCACCAAGTGGAAAGCTGTGGCATGTCGAAGACCATGGGACAAAAGATTGCGGACAATTGTATCGACTGCCACATGCCCGTCGAACCGACAAACGCCATTATTTCTGAAACAGCGGGCCAGGTCATGCGCCCGAAGATGCGGAATCACTGGATCAAGGTCTATCCCTGAAATGAACACTCGCGTCCGGGGGGACAACCCGATCCTTTTGCGACGTCGCCCGCTGACGATAGAGCCCGGGGGTTGTTCGTTGGCTCTCGCGGTGGACCGGATCGGTGAGCCGCGCGCGAAGGTGCAAGACGGCGGACGCGTGAATCTGCGAAACCCGGGCTTGCTGCACTCCCAGGATGATCCCGATTTCCTTCATCGTCATCTCTTCGTAGTAGTAGAGGGTCATTACCAGGCGCTCCCGCTCGGGGAGGTGGTCGATTGCTTCCGTCAGCCGCTCCCGCATCTCGGCATGCAGGTAGCGAAATAGCGGATCGTCTTCCGGCCGGTTCGGCAGGTAGACCAGCTCCTCTTCCCCTGAATCCTCCCACCGCTTGGCGTACAGCGTGCCGATTTCCAGATTCTTCAGCTCGCCCAAGAGATGTTGATAGGATTCCAGGTCGACACGCAGTTCGTTACCGATTTCGAGCTCACTCGGGGCGCGGCCGAGCTCAGCCGTCAAGGTTTGGATCGCCTGCTCAATGGCCCGCCCGTTGCGTCGCAGTCCTCGCGAACTCCAATCGAGGCTTCGCAGAGTATCGAGAATCGCGTCCCGAATCCGGAATTGCGCATAGCCGCGAAACTTTATGTGCTTCGAGCGGTCGAATTTGCCCAGTGCATCCATCAAGCCAACGACCCCCGCACTGTAGAGGTCCTCGAATGGAACATGCTGAGGCAGCCGCTCATGGATGCGCCGGGCGGCGAAGCGAACGATGGGCAGGTGTTCGATCATGAGCTGTTCCTGCTCCGCGGTCAGACACTTGTCCTGGTGCCGCAGAGTCGCTCCCGTAGGCATCTCGACCGGACCCTGGTACTCCGCGCCGGTGGTTGCGGGTGGCTGCACGGGAGTCCTGTCCAGGAGCGGCGGATCGGCGACTTGCACAGACTGTTCGGAGGCCTTCGCTATTGTCTGCATCTTCCTTCATCCAGCATGTTGAGAAACGACAACGTGGGCCGACGTGTCAGCCTGGAACCGTCAGCCTTCCTTGGGAGCAGCGAGCAGAGCCGTGGTCACAGGGGTTCGTCTCTGATGCTTTGCTTTATGCAAGGCGCTATCTGCTGCCAGAAGCAGGATTTCGGGCATTCTCACTGGTCCACCGGACCGCGCGAGCACGGTAGCGATGCCGATACTCACCATGACCCGGCCTTTGCTTTCCGGATTACCGTGCGGTGCAGGACGGAGAGCCTGGATGGCCGATCGCAATTTTTCGGCAACCTCGGCTGCACCGGGTGAGTCGGTTCGAGGGAGAATGACAGCGATCTCCTCCTTGCCGTAGCGCGCAGCAACATCCGTGGCGCGCAGGGTTCCATTAACGGCAACAGCTATTGTACGTAGGCAGCTATCCCCCTCCTGATGCCCGTGTTGATCGTGGAACTCTTTAAAGTGGTGGAAATCGAGCAGCAACAGAGAGATCTCCGAGCCTTCCCGCAAGGTGCGCCTCCACTCGCTCTCCAAGGCTTCATCGAATGCGCGCTCAGTGGAAAGGCCAGTCAGTGAGTCGACGAGCGCCAAGGCGGAAAGTTGTTCTTCCAATGTCTTGCGCTCCGTGATATCGCGCATGATGATGACGGTCTCTTTGGCTTCCCCTTCGATGCCACGCACCAGGCGGCAGTTGATTTCTATCCACGCTGTAGACCCATCCTTTTTTCGCATCCGGAGATTTGCTTTAACGGGATTCAGGTCTGCGAGGAAACTGCCGGCGGCCACAGCCTTAAGGACCGGAATATCTTCAGAAAGAACAAAGAAGTCCGGCCGCTTACCTATCATCTCTTCCGGCTTCCAGCCCAGGACCCGTATGGAGGAAGGAGAAGCATAGAACAACACCAGGTCCACCCCGGCGCGGCAGATAACATCAATGCTGTTCTCCGCCAGGAACTGAAAACTTACCTCGTCTTCGCCGGACATAGGCTCCTTCACGGTTCGCTCGCATGGCTTGGGACATTTGCCCTATTGCTATCTCATTTCCGCGAGTGTTCCAGTGAAGCTTGCGCGCTCATGGAAGGAGTGGCGTAGCCAGACTGCACTCAAGCGGCACGGAGCGATTCCTCGTCATAGCTCGCCATCGCCTGGCTAAGTTGGGAATCGATCTCGTCTGCAATGGTCATGACTCCATCTAACAGCAAGCTGAAATCGATGCTTGCCAGGTTGTTCTGCAACGTGTAAAAGATACTGACCTGCAACAAGCGGGACTCCTTTACCAACATCGCCGCGCTATAGCCCTGGCGAAACCGGTCAAGGCCGTGCTTCGCAGCGCCGGCAGATATCAGATCTTTGCTGCCCATCGGTTTAGAGAAGCGGAGACGAGACTTCAGCTCGCAGAAGAACAGAGGGAGATGAGCGCACCGCAGTTCGCAGCTCATCGGGATGGACATCAGCTCCTCGTCCGTTTGAACACGCTCCAACCACCCTGCGATGGTGATATGTGCCGTACGCTCCACAATCGCAGCAACATCCTCGATCTCGCGAGTACGAAGAGGACCATTTGCCACCCTCTGCTTGATAACCTCGACGAGCAAAGTCACATCCATCGGCTTCACCAGGATCTGATCGGCCTGCAGCAGGATGGCCTGGGCCGCGGCGGTCATCTCTGGGAATGCACTCAGCAGCAGCGTCACGGCTTGGGGATTGGCGTGGCGCATCGCGCTGACGACCGTGAGACCGTCTCCAGCTCCCGGCATGTGCAGATCGCTCAGCAGCACGTCGTAGGTCTCTGAGCTGATGTACTTCAGCGCCTCCGGCACACTGGCTGCGGTGGTTATCACAAAGCCACATTGCTCAAGTACGCTGGTCAAGCTCAAGCGCACGACTTCATCATCATCGACGAGAAGAATCCTGATATTGGTCATCACAGTCTTTGGTAGTATCGGCGGGTTTCGTTGCTGGTTTAGCACATTTGCATGAGCAGCCTCTATCGAGTCACCTCCGGTGCTCCCGCCATCGTGGGTCGGGCTGGTTTCCTCGATTCCGCCCTTCTCATTCCCTTGCGGCCGGATGGAAAGACTCACCTAAACTGGTACCAATTTTCCCGTTCCAGAGCTTCTGGCAGCGTCATCGGGGATCTTAAAAAGCGCGCCCGCGGCCAATGGCCCGATAGTTACCCAACCTCGCGGTACATCCGGTTATCGTGTTCGATTGGCCGTGCTTCCATCCGGGAGATAGGCGCGGTAGAGTGTAGTAACCAATTGCGGTTATGGAGTCATTACTATGCCTTGTGAAGAAGTGAGAGTACTCGAGAAGTCTGCTACGTCCGTCCTGCGGGTTCTGGTGGCCAGCGCAGTGTTGTTGCTTTCGCCCCTGGCCGCACTCGCCGACAATACAACCAACCATCCAGGATTTGCCGGGATCTATCTATCCCGCTTGGCCAAGACAGCTCCGTCCATGGGCGTAAGCCTGGGCGAGGATGGAACTGCCACCGTCACCGAGGATCCCGGTACAGGATCGACGACGTTATTTGGACATTGGGTGGACGACGGAAGTCAAATCAAGGTCACCTTCAACGCGGACGAAGGTGCGCCGCCGGAACCCCCCATGGTTTTCCAGCCGACCCACAATGGATTGCAGGCAGTCACCTGGAACCACCAGGCCTGGGGCAAGGTGAACCCTCCGCTGATGCAAAAGGGTTACAAAGTGAAGTATAAGTTCTGGCTCTCAACGATGCCCTAGTTCTTTAGTACCAAAGGCATAGCTGGAGCTGGTGTGCTGGTCGGAGCAGACGGTTATTGTTCACCGGCTGGCGATGGAGAAATGACGAGGGGCTTTTCGCCAAGAGAAGGCCCCCCGTCGCTGCGTTCAGATCGGCCACTCTGGGGCTCCTACGAACCAAAATCTCGCGGTGAGGTGAACTGCCGGTGGTCGCCGCGGCCAGTAAGCTCGCGAATAAGATCGGCTTCCCGCTGGCGATAAGGCGTGTCGTCCTGCTTGAACACCTCGTGGAACCAGATCGTTGGCTGCAGCTCCACGTAGGGCCGCTTCCATGAGTCCCACGGCAGATAGGTTTGTGTTTTGCCTGCGGCCAGACCCCAATTTATTGCGCCTACATGGTATTGCTTAGCGACGGGAAGAGTCCCATCAAATGTCGACCCAGCACCGCGCGCCATGTATTCGGTGCAGATGATGGGCCGGTCTTGCGGCTGAAGACTCTTGATCCGCGCCTCGAACTCCTCAGGCCATCCGTAGTTGTGAAAGGTGATAATGTCGGACTCGCGCAGCTGAATTCTAATCGCAGGTTTCCGAGAACATCGAAGATCCATGAGAAGTGGTTAGCATCCAGTCCATTTGGCGTATTGCGGAGTACATCGGGGACAAAGTCGATGGCGTGGCCGGCCTGGCCTGCTTGAGCATACTTGGCCGTGCGGATTATGGCGTATGGGTCGAAGCGCGTCCTGTGCCAATACCGGGCGGCGTTTCTCCTTCCGGGTGGTACCGGCTGCGAGTGACCGCCTACGGATGCCATATTGCCGCTTCTGCACAAAATCTGACCACGCTTCAAACCGCCTGGATTGCCTTCGAGGAGCGGGTTCTGTGTAAAGCGTGGGGGCATCGGTTTACGATCTCTCAATGCTGCAATGTGGCGCAATATCAGAGTAACCGGAGCCGGATGGAACGGCTATCTGGAACTCGCGCGGCACGCAACTTCCGTGGAGCAGCCAGTAGTTCTAGAGGGGCCTCCATGGTGGACTCCTTGGCATGCGGCAATGCTGTTTGCGGGTGTTTTAGGTCTGGCTCTGCTGACGCAACTTGTTTACTTCCGTGTCCAGCAATGGAAGGCGTTCGCAATCACGCAGGAACGGGAGCGGCTGGCCCATGAAATTCACGACACGATGGCGCAGAGCTTTGCTGGAGTTGGATACCAAATTCAGGGAATCAGACGCAGTGTCATGCGCGGTGGCCACCAGGATTCACGCCATATTTCGGATCAGTTGAGCGTTGCGTATCAGTTGGTGCGCAAATGTCATGAGGAAGCCGGCAGAACAATCGCGATGTTTAGCGCATCGTCCCCACCCATACAGCAGAACCTTCTAGGAGCATTGGCTAAAACTGCACTGTGAAATTGCAGGAGACCAGATAAACATAATTACCAAGCTGAACGGAAATTCCACTCCGCTCACTCTGCGGCTTGCCGGCGCGCTGTTGCATATCGGCCAAGAAGCGATTGCGAACGCCGCAAGCCATTCGGATCCAACCGTGCTAACGGTGACTCTGGGCTACGAAGGGAACGGCGTGGAGCTTGTGGTGGAAGACAATGGACAGGGATTCGAATACACGCTGGAAAAAGCCGGGTTCGGCATTCTCGGCATGCGAAAACGAGCTCACGGCGTGGCGGGAACCTTGCATATCCAGAGCGTTCCGGGGCTCGGGACAACAGTACGCGTGAAGGCCGGGCTGCAAGAGGAGAAACTGCGAAAACGAATATTTCAATTAGTGAAGAAAAAGTTCATGAGCATCTTGCCTGACTTCAACGCGCGGTGACTGCTCAGTTCCTCCTCCCGTGGATGAATCGTATCGAGTGCCGTGAACGAATCGCGGGGCTTGCGCTACTCGGCCACGCGGATAAGTCCACGCCTGATGGCAGTTGTAGCTGCCTCCGTCCTGTCGTTGGCGCTCAGTTTTACAAGGCAGCTGGCAACGTGATTTCGGGCCGTCTTGTCACTGATGAAGAGACGCAACGCGATCTCTTTGTTGGTCAGTCCCATCGCCACGAGTGTGAGCACTTCAAGTTCGCGCTGGCTCAACTCCTCCCGCGCGATGGTCTCAAACAAGCGCTGTGCGATGTTGGGCGGGACGCAGCGTTTGTTCTCATGGACCATCTCGACTGCCTTAACGATCTCCTCCTGAGGAGTGCAGTACTTTGATCGCGCTCGCTCGCTTAGCCATATCAAGCCTCTAGTCTCCCGTTCAGTGTGTCGTGATACAGGTTGTAAGGGTCAAGCGGCAAGCGTACTGGGTCTGGCGCGCTGCTGTCCAACATCTGACCCGCCACCCTGATCTCCGTCTGGACCATGCTCATCGATATTAAGAACCCTCCCGGCATCGGAGAACCCGGTCTCCAGCCCGAATCTGTATTCCAGCGCACTTAAAGAAAGGCTTCCAGAAGTTTCCTAATTTACCAGTGATTCTGAATCATACTGCAACTCGCTGCCAATGGACCAAACGGAGTATTCATCAGGATTGGAAACACATATTTGTTCGCAAGCTGCCGTTAATCGCTCTTCCGCTGAAGCCGGATGACCACAACGCTGGTATGCGGGAACACCGTTTCGAATTTCGAGCCTGCCCGGATTTGACTGGCCACGGCCTGCACGGCCTGTGGCTCCATTTCGTTGTTCTCGGTGTAGATGCTGGGCGCCGAGATGGTCTCCAAACTCAAGAATGCCGGTCATGTCCGAGATCGGGACTATCTCGGAATTCCTCAACAACATATTGAGGAAGCCCGCGGTATCGATCGCCCCACCCATGTTGTTGTAGCCGGGTGCCGGCCGTCCGCCCGGCACAAAGAGCCATTCGGTAAAAGCAATCTTCGCGTCCTTGTGATTCGACTGCTGGATTTGCTCTGTCATCTCCTTCATTCGCTGTTCCAACCCGATTGGCAACGCGAACGACGAGAGGGCGGCAAAATCATCTGACGGATTGTTCAGCCGCACCTCGTCATCGGTGACCACAAAATGGGTCGCCAAATACTGAAACGTACCCGGGCGGGATGGCGAGCTGCACCGCGTTCCACTCATGGTAGAAGTCCTCGTCGGCGCCGGTCGCAATCAGACTCGCGGTCGGATCCACTTTGCGGATGGCTTCGCTGAACGCTTGCGTTCGGGCGCCAATCTGATCCCGCGTCGGGTAGCCCATGTTCCAGCTACCCCACAATTCATTTCCCAGCTCCCAGAGCAGGCCGCCTTTCTTATTGCCCCAGTGATCGTTGACATACTTGACCCACTCTGCGGCTTCCTCGGGAGTTCCGGAACCGAGGTTCAACGCGATCTGTGGTTGTGCTCCAATCAATTCACAGAAACGCAGGAATTCGTCAGTCCCGAAAGTATTGGATTCCGGAATGTTCCATGCTAGGTTGGATTGACTTCTGCGCTCGTCGCGGGGCCCGATGCCGCTCTTCCAATGATAGGAAGAAGTGAAGTTGCCGCCAAAACGGACCAGCGGCGTCCCAAGTTCCCGCGCCATCTTCAGGACTTCCGGATCCATCCCATCTACGTTGTCGCTGGGCATCAGCGAGACTTGATCGATAAATGCGCGAGCATCGTCATGCAGGGCGATCACGAAGTCGACCGGCTGCAATCGCCCTACCAGCCCAGGTTTGAGAGTTAGTTCAAAGGAGTATTTTGTCCACTCCCGGCTGGCAGCATCGATGGTTGTGTCCGCGAATACAAGTTGCGGGTTGTTCCGCTCCCGAAGTGAGAGGTACACCTTCGCGGGCCCGGACTGATGCTTGACGAAGATACTTCCGCGATAGGTCACAATGCGATGCACGGGCAGGTAGATCCGCTGACGGATCCCCACTTCCCCACTCGGCAAACCCATGATCGGCAGCGAATTCGAAGAGTTCGCCGCGTCGCCCGACTGTGGCTCGTAGCGGTTTCCCTGCCGCGCGTCTAATGGCTCCCACGGCAAAGGAAGATCGAGTTGCGAGGCGCGCTCCAGCTCCGGCCGCTCCTTGATCATGTTCGCGGCCGCGCCGGCGCCTAACAAACCTTCTTCGAAACTGGCATTCTCCAGCAATTCAGACCACAATCCGCCATAGGTGGAGTGGCCGATCGGTTCCAGGAAGCTGCCGAAGACGGTAGCCGGGATCGGCCCCGATTGTAGCTCGCCTGCATGCACTCGCAAATGGACGGGTTGATCGGGTGCGCCACGAGTATCATCAAGGATCTGACCCAATGCAAGGGCCGCACCCAGCCAAAGGACGCTGACCGCAGCAAAGGTGGCAAGCACCGCTCGTTGTATCGTTTTCACTTTGTTCTCCGAAGCTGAGATACCGCACGCAGTATAAAAGATCCGCGCAGGCTCACGAATCTTTCATTCGAACTACAAGACCGATCGAGCAAAGCGGACGATAACGCGGCATTCTCGACTTGAATGAGAATGAACGGCACGACATTCATGGGGTCGCGCTCGTCTCGGACCCACAACCCCAAGGGTCACGAAGCTGCAGAAACTCTTTCGCCTTGAAGGTACTCGGGACTGTATCAAAATGAAACACACCTCGTTCGTTTTTCCCGCCACACCCCCAAAACAGTCATCAAGCTCGCCTAACTGAGTGAGGACCGATTACCATGTTTATAGGCGCTTGATCATAATCCTGACCGCCGCTGACACGTGCGCAATGACTCTCACTCCCTCGGACATTTTAGAGATTCAATCCGCTATCGACGGGTATGAGAAGAAGTTTCCGCTCAGGCCGTCCCCCTCGGTGGCAGAGGCGCTGGCGTGGCGCCAAGGGAAGCGGGAGGCGAGGGACCCTGGATCAAGTGGCATAGACACAGAATCCTCGCGGCAGCAGTGCAATCGGATAGTCGGGACCCGGGCAAAGATTCGGCTCCGTGTCTGGTACATCCGCAAGCACAGACCGGGCTTGCCACTCTGGGTCAAGGGAGCTCTGCTGCTTTGCTGGTGGGGGATGGTAGCTGTGCTGACCACTACATGCTTTCTCTTTGGCGCGTTTGTGGGCGGTTTCAAATGGGTGCCATAAAGATTTTGTGCGATCGCATGCCGAAAACGGACTGCTAAGGCCTACCAACGTTCAGAACAAGTGAAAGTGTGGTTCAAGTCCAGCCAGATGACAACCAATCTTCGAGCCGGTCATACGTTGTGAGAAAAATGACACCGGGCAGGTTTTCCTTGGGCACCGCGCGCAGAACGTCGAAGCCGTCCATGCCGGGCATCTGGACATCGAGAAAAACGATGTCGGGCGACAACGCCAGAATTTTCTCCACCGCGCGGACGAACCGTCCCCGCATTCTCCAACGATCTCGACATCCCTGAACTCAACCAGCATCCTCGGCTCAGGTCTTGGTGGAGATGCGTTCCGCCGCTTGGTGCAGTTGAAAGGCGTTTTCAGGTTCTAGGCTTGGAGTAGATTAACTTGGCGGTACTTTGATTGGTAGCGTCATCGGGGTTCGAACCCGAACTCTCCGCCTTGAGAGGGCGTTTCCACCCATTTTGTGCTGTTTTTTATAGACTAGGCAATGTTTGCAGAAAGCCGCTCCAATCAAGCCTATCAAGGCCTTCCGCATCTTCGGTCCCTTTGGCTCGCCTTGGCTGCGTTTATCGGTCCCATCGTTACCGTAACGTTACCGGAGGAAGCCAGCCGGAGAATACGGGCCTTCGCCCACTTTAGACCCACCACGAGGCCCTACAGCGATCCCCGCACTTTAGGGTGATTCGTCCGCCCCGCGGTAACCCGTGTCGGTGATGTTTCGCGGTGTCCCGGCGGCAGATACGCTGAGACTACGATGCGGACAATCGCCGGTGGCCAAGTGAGAGTCGTCAGTGCTTTTCTCGTATCCATCGGCCTGCTCGCCCTTGTTGCTCTAGCGATCGCAATCGGCGTCCATGCGTTTCTGGCTGCCGTTGGTCACTATGCCCCCTGGGAGCAAATTTGGGCCGGCTGACCTTCGCTGGCCGCGCGGCGGCAAACGGCCAGGCAAGTTCTCTCTCTGTGGATGCGTCGAACGCGAACATGCAGCTCCGACTTACACTGCCTGCTGCACAACTATCTGCTCGTACTCCTGGCCGGAAGCGGAAGGCAGAAGGACCCACAGGGTGTAGATGGCTAGTACAGTTCCGGTCAGCGGGCGAATAAGCGTGAGAAACGCAGTGACGATGGCAAGCGTGCGCGCCCACGGTGCGCGGCGCAGTAGGCTGATTCCGGTCACAACGCAAAGGATAACGCGCCCCACCAGAACGCCGGTGATTAGCGGCACGAGCCAGGTCGCGTGCATAAATGGGAATGTGTAGAGTCCATCGAAACCATGGCCCATGCCCCAGTTGCTGAAGGCGCCCGCAAGGAATCCGACCGCAATGGCCCAGTGCAGGAGCACCCAGAGGCTATATGAGATCCAGAGGATTGCGAGGGTGTGCACATGACGGTGCACGCGCGTATGGCCATACTGCACAGGAGCAGGCGGGGCAATCGGAGCAACCTGACGCCCACACTTCTGGCAGATCGTTTGAGACGCATCCAGAGGCTGACCACAGGCGCTGCAATACATGGCTCGTACCCTACTGACAAGAGATATTACGTAAAATCGCGGCTAAGGGTTCCATCACCTCGAGTATTTCTGGGGATGATATTCGTCATTTATCCGCCTGTGATGTCCCTCATGTTCCGGGGAGCCGACAGCCAGATGGGTTCGGCTGCGTGGGGCACTGGCGGGGGAAGGGGTGCGCCTTAACGCCCTAAGCGCCTTAAGTCCAACTCGGTACTTCTTAAGTACATCGTGCCGGCCCGGGCCGCAAAGGGTCCAACACAGGCACAGCGCGGCGTAGCGCAAGAAACGAGACAATCCAGCCATACTGTTCAGATACCAATTGGGCATGGTTCGTTCGGCTTAATTTGCCCACGGAACTTTGTCCCCGCTTGAAGTAGCTTGGCGGTCGCGAATCGAACCGGATTACGTTAAATCAGCCGGCCGCGTGAAGAGCCGAGACGCTCGTCTCCGGGCGGTTCCGCGTGACGGATGCCCGGTGGATTGGGACGTGCGCTTTTTGGCGACGAACTATTCGACGGCGTTCTGAAGAGCGTGCATGTCAGGCGGGCAGGCCGTCCGGAAGAGATTGCCCAATCCATTGTCTTCCTCTGCTCATACGAGGCCGAGTGTTGCGAGAAGAGCTTCCCTTCTGTTTCCCGTGTCCAGTAGCGCGACCCTCCTTATACTGGCGCGCTTCCTTTAGGGCCATTTCCGTCTGTGTCCCCGAAAAGGATTCAATTTAGGACACTACCCAGCGACAGAATGCGCTAGGTACGCGTTCTCCGTATCCTTCTATTGTTGTGAGAAGCCCCAGATCCACCCCATACCAGGATCGCGGTCACCAGGTGTATCCAGAACCACAGGCCGAACCCCTGATGCGCATGAATAAAGATCAGGACCAGCACCCTTGGAAGCAAAGCCCACAACACCGCAGCCCAGGGCTGAGGGACAAAAAACCACCACATGTGGATCCATCCGATAAACAGCGAAAGCCTGGGCAGAAACAAGCTTAAAACAAGGAACCAGATAGGAATCCCGTGCTTCAGCGTCAATATAGGCATTGGCATGTATTGGCTCCCGGCCAGAGTGCATCGTCCCCACCATACGGCGGCAACCTACCCTCGGCTTCCACCGCAACAGCATACCTATCGCTTGGCCGCCTGGCCAATTGTAATTAGTTCATAGTGCTGGGGTGATCATGGGCGGCAAATCCCCGAGCGGTTGCGAGCCCTGGACGAGGCGCATCTCCGACAAAAACCCGGTGACAGACGGATAAGGGAGAAAATCTACGCTGAGGTTCTCATACCCACGTCCTTGATGAGCTTCAGGATAGCGAGGCACCCGCAGAGGTTCGCGCGTGGGCTTCGGCTTCTCCGGTTTGGCTGCAAATCAGCACTCTCATCTTCCAGCGAGACCCCCTCATGGACAGGCTGGACCGGGGGGAGCAGGATGCAATTCTGCCGGCAGAATCACTCAAGGCTGAGCGGGTGATCATCGATGACCTGGAGGGCAGACGCGAAGCTGCAAAGCGCGGACTGCCTGTGATTGGGACTCTCGGCATTCTTGCGGAAGCAGCTCGTCGCAACCTTCTTGACCTGCCGCAGGCACTCGGATGAATTTCTCCTGTAGTTTTGTTAACGGCTTTTCACGTTCTGTCTGGAGCGCATGAAACCCTGGTTTATCCCGGTACAAAGTTGTATCGGTTGCGTTCCGTGTGTCACCGCCTATCTTGGCGCCAGCGGCAAAATCAACGCGCTGGAATATGCGCCGCCGTGCAGGATCGTATTTGTCGCCTTCACGAATTGCGTATCTTCGGCGGCGCTTTTACCCGTATTCAGATTGCGGTCGAAGCGCGGAAAATTGCTCGACGACACTTCGAGCCGGATACGGTGACCCTTCAAAAAGACGTTGCTCGTGGACCACAGGTCGATCTTGTATTCGTAGACCTTGCCGGGTGTGATGGGTTTCGGTTCTCCGGCGGTGGACGCGCGGAAGTGTGCACGCAGAATTCCCTCGGTCAGATTTTGCGCAAACCCGTTGGGCGAAACGTCGACCAGCTTACCGGTGAAGTCGGTGTCGACGGCAGAGGACTTCGCGAAGAGATCAAGAGTGACAGGGCCCGTGACTTCGAGATCCTGATCGAGCGGCGGCGTGGAATAGACGAGCACGTCGGAGCGGGCTTCCACGTCTTTCTGATCGCGTGGTCCCGGTGCGAGATGATCGGAATCGCAGCAGAGCGGACCGCCCACGGTGGGAACAGGATTGGCCGGGTCGTAGACGAAAGTGTCTGTGCCTTCCTTTTTTGGCGTCGCAGTGGAAAGCGAACCGTCGCCCGAAGCGCTGTTGGCCTTCCCGTCGGAGTGGAGATAGTAATTGGTCTGCGTGGCGCGCGCGAGGGGCCACGCGGGCTCATCGCGCCACTCGTTCTTGCCCATCACAAAAATCCTGACAGGATTGCCGCTCGCGAACTGGTTCTGCTTGCCCAGCAACAAGTATTCGAACCAGTCGAGCGTGACGGCGGTCTCGTCAAAGGCTGCGTCGGGGCCGAAATCGACATCGCCTACCTTGCGGCTCCAGCCGGAGTGTCCGCCGATGGCGATGAGCAGATGTTGCCCGTTGCGTGCGGCCTGGTTTCCGGCATGCGCCTTCAGGCCGAGGTAATTGCGCAGCGAGCCGTCCTGGAACAGGTCGTACCAAGCCGCAATCGTGAGCGCGGGGACCTGAATGTTCTGGTAGTTCTCTTCGATCGACCACTGCTTCCAATAGCTGTCGTACGTGGGATGCGCAAGCCAGTCGAGGAAATAAGGCGCGAGCTCGTGCGTCAACTGCGAGCCGCCGGTAACCGGCTTGATATTGAAGACGGGGAAGCCGGTCAAGGGCAACACGCGGTCGCCAACAAGCGCATTTGTGTCATCGCGGATCAGGCGATTCTCCGTGTCCTGCGCGAGGCCCGCGGTCCACGACTCGTTAAACCACTGCTCGAATGCGCCGCCCTGGTAGGTCCAGTTTTCGTGGTAGTTCGACGCTGTGACGACGGGGCAGATACCGGCCAGGTGCGGCGGATGGCTGATGGCGGCGAGCATCACCGTAGCGCCGACGTACGATCCGCCGAACAGGCCAACTTTGCCGTTCGAATGCGGGAGGGCCGCGGCCCACTCTACCGTGTCGTAGCCGTCGTCCATCTCGTGCTTGAAGGTGTACCACTCGCCCGCGGAGGTGTATCGGCCGCGCACATCCTGGATCACGACCATGAAGCCGTGCGCGACAGCCTTGCGCGCGAAGTCGGCGCCGCCGTCCTTATTGTAGGGTGTGCGCTGGAGCAATAGGGGAAAGCTGCCGTCACCCGCGGGTCGATAGACGTCGGCCTTGAGGGTGACGCCGTCGCGGGTCTTCATGGCGGCGGCGTGCTCGATCACGATATCGGCAGCGGGCTGCGCGAACGCAAGAGCAGGAAGAGACGCAACAGCGAGCACGAAAAGGCAAAGAGTTTTTCTGGACATGAAATTCCCCGGCGGCAGAAGCCGGAAGCAATTCTAACTAAATTAGCGGGGGAACCTGGGGACAAGAACCTGGGGTCCAATCTGGCACCGAAAGCTGTGTCACCGAAATCTGAGAACAACCAGCTCTTCTACCGGCCGGTAAGCGAAGTGGGAGAAGACAAGTCCACCGGCATCCTGCTCTTCAGCAGCTAAACGTACATTAAGGCGCAACGCAAGAAGGCCGGGGCATACTGGCCTCATTCCGATTCGACCGGCGGCGTGTCTGAGCCGGGGCCTTTCAATGTTGGACCACCGGCCTCTCTTGTCAGGCGGCCGAAACCGGGATGCACTCCGGCTTCCAATCCCTGGTCCTGCGCAATGCGGAGGAGCAACTCGGCGAGGAGAACTCGCTCCTCCTCGCTAAGCGCAGCGCAGAGCGCCTTCTGGTGCTCCCTCGCCACCTGGCCGATCAGATCTAAGGCCGCCTTTCCCTCTTCCGTCAGGTGTAACGCATAGACACGTCTGTCTTCCGCGGAGGTTTGCCGCTGAAGAAGACCTTTGTTCTCGAGTTCATCGACGAAGGCTACGAGGCGGCTCGCGTGCATCCGAAGCCGCTTCGCAAGCTCCTGCTGGCTGAGTCCAGGGGACCGGGCGATCAGCCGAAGAATCCCGGCGTGGGGGGGCGTGAGTTGGTGAGGAGACAGCCGCTCCGCAAAGTTTGCAGCGGCATGTGCGCCCACCTGAGCCAACAGGAAAGCTGCCGAACCTGAGCCTCGATTGTGACCTGTCTTTGCCAATGCTTCTATTCTTTCATAAGAATCTCTATTTAAATAAATAATCATTACCATTTATAATGATTAATGATAGTATGCCTCTTGAATAGGAACGGACGTCGTGCCAATCGAAAAGGGCTCTTGGCCCAGCCGGAAAAGGAGAGAGCATTATGAGCGAGATCCCGGATGTCAAACGCAGCGGCGGCGCCTTTCGCGGCCCAAATATTGGAATTGTTGCAACTGTCTTTGTCGTGCTGTTTTGTGCGGGCCTATACCCTGTAACGGCGTTCGGGGGAGCGCCTTATTTCCCTGGGCCCACCGCGTCGCTGGATACGATGATCACGTTCTTCACCGCAAGACCGTCAGCGGTTCTTCTGTGCGCCTTCTTCCAGTTTGGGGCCGCGATCGCGCTGGGAATCTTCAGCGTTACTGTGGTCAGCCAACTTAAATACCTCGGTGTGAAAGCGGCGGGAACTGGAATCGCTCTCTTCGGAGGACTCATGCCGGCGTTCAACATGATGGCTGGGACCTTCTTCCTGTGGACCATGACCTATCCCGGAATCGCACAGGAGCGGCAACTCCTTCATGCTCTCTATCGGCTTGCGTTCGCTTTTGGCGGGATCGGGTTTTCTGTGCCATGCGGGTTGCTGTTCGCGGGTGTCTCAGTGACTTCGGGGATCTACAGGCTCCTGCCGAAGTGGATTGTGATTCTGGGGCTGATTGCGGCGGTGATCGGTGAGTTGAGTTGGTTTGAGATGCTCACTCCCAAAGTGCTCGCGCTGATTCCTCTGACCCGCTTCCCCGGATTCGTTTGGCTCATCGCTGCGGGACTCGCACTGCCAACGGCGAGAAGGCGTGGAGCCACCGCATGATTGCTCCCAGCGCCCCGATGCAGTATCAGCCAGTTGGCGGCCGCAGGCTGCTCGTCGCGCTCGGCGGTGGCGCGGGGACAGCGGCAGTTCTGGGATACGCAATCTATTACGCTCTGAGACCACTGTTCGCGGAGGTCAACAAGGGTTTGTTGGCTCAACTGATCGTACTTGGGGTCTATTTAATTCTGATTGCCGCGTTCAGGGTCGCATTCGGCCACTTACGAGGGGACCCTATCGCTCTACGATTCAGCTCGTGGCGGGATATAGGGCTGGCTTGCACGGTCTGGTTGGCCACCCTTGTGGTGGTAGTCCTTTGCTATTTAGTAATTTCGCCTGCCATCGGCGGATTCATGAATACGGTCCGCCTGGTCATCAGTATTGGAACAGATGCCAAGCGGCTCCAGTCGCAACCGCTTTCATCCTGGGGTGTTGCTGTCGTCAGAGGATGTTTCGTCGTGCCCGTCTTCGAGGAGGTGCTCTTCCGCGGACTGCTCCTCCAGTGGCTAAAACGTTATGTGCCTGTCTATGGCGCGATCGCGCTTATGGCAGCTCTGTTTGCGGTGATGCATGTATATCCAATCCTTATGCTTTATGCCTTTGTGTACGGACTGGCTACCGGCATGGTGCGGGAGAGGACCGGCTCTACCTTCAACCCGCTCATCATGCACGTTCTCAACAATGTCGTACTACTTTGTGTCGGCCTGTCCATCTTTAGGTAAGAAGACGACGGAAGCCATTCCATCGGTGTGCCGGCGCTTTCGTTGCCGGTAGGATTTTCAACCCGCTGGAGGAAGATATATGCCGCGCTACTTTACATTGGCGTTGTTGATTGCCGGCGTTTCTATGCTTGCACCGCAGGCCGGGGCAGGCCAGTCCAGTGCGGCTCCTTTACATGCGGGAGACGCATTCCCGCAACTCTCTGGGCAGACGCTCACAGGAAAATTACTGCAGCTTCCTGCTGCTGCCACCGGCAAGCCGGCGTTGGTGGTCTTCTCCTTCAGCAGAACGGCGGGCAAGGACGCCCGCTCGTGGAACGAACACCTGTTCAAGGACTTTTCCAATTCCAATGCCATTGCTGTGCCGGGATATCAGGTGATCGTGATGGAATCGCTACCGAAGCTGTTCCGCAGTATGGCTATCTCCAGCATGAAGAGTAATATGCCGCTTGCCGTGCAAGACCGAACCATCGTGTCATACCAGGATGAGACGGTCTGGAAGCAGCATCTGGCAGCCTCCGACGAGAATCGTGCCTATGTCGTTCTCTTGGGACCGGATGGCCATATCCGTTGGAGGAATTCGGCGGCCTTTACAGATTCGGAGTATGCCCACTTGAAAAACGAACTTGGAGGGCCGCTCCAACCGCATCCGTAACGCAAGCCAGGTTCTTCGCGCGGGCGCCGTATCCATGAGTGAGAGGTTGCATGATTAGGGGTCTACAAGACGAACGAGTGGTGGTCACCGGTGGCAGCCGAGGACTTGGGTTGGCAATCGCCGCGGCGCTGTTGGCGCGCGGAGCGGGAGTTACCGTGGTCGCACGCAATGCTCTCCAACTTGCGGGAACAGTCTCTCCGACGACCGCGGATTGGGCATCCAGTTTCAGGTTCTCGTACCGCTTCAGATGGTTGGCGATACGAAATTTCTTCAACATGTCGCTGGAGCCTATGCCCGAAGGGAGGGTGTCTCGATTGAAGCTCATCTCGAGGCACAGTACGGCAAGCCTTTTTCTGAACTTGAATATGGCCGGCAGGTAGCGACGCTTCTTGCCGATGAACGCTACACAGCCGGCACCGCATTCGGATTCAGAAGCAGCAGCGACATAGCTCTGTTGGACTGACATACAACGTAAGCAGTCCTAAAGAGGATGTGATGTCCATTCTGGCGGTCATGAAAAGTCAAAGCCTATTCTGCGCTCTGTTTTACGAAGCCGTCCTGCAGTCATTTGCCGCGGTGCCAGGATCTGCAGGATTCCCGCAGACAGTTACAGTGTCCATGCGTCCCTACAAGGGTACCCGCCCGGTTGTGGCGGTGAAGGTCAATGGGGCTGGACCGTACGACTTCATGGTGGATACGGGAGCCAGCGTCACCGTGCTGGATACAGCCCTGTTCAATGAGCTCGGACTGCGCGCTGAGGGCTCATCGAAGGTGACCAGCTCAGCGGGAGCGAGCACCGAGGTCCGCTCTGTAGCCGAAGAGGTCACAGTGGATTGTCTCCCGGTGCGAAACATCAGGGTTGTGAGCATGAAATCGCCGATGACAGACTCTGACTATCGCGCGGTGCGGGGAATACTTGGGGAAAACTTCCTGCGGCATTTCGATATCCTGATCGACAATCAGCATCGAAAGATGACCCTTGACACCGGGGGCGGCGTGGCTAATTCGTTGGCCGGCGAACGCCTGCCGATCACCTTTCCGCCTCTGTCCCAAGGAGGCGAGAATAGATTTCGCCCCATGATATCGGTGACGGTGAAGTCCTATGGCCCCGCGAGATTATTACTGGATAGCGGGGCGGCCTCGCTCGTCCTGCTCCAATGGGGAAATCCAGTGAAGGGTTTGATGGACGGGATGAGGGTGAGAACGTTAAACGGGTCGATGCTATGCGAATCCTCGATCGACAGACTGTATTTGGGCAAGGGGACGGTGCGCGATCTCATGATGGAGACTTGCCAAAGTGCCGCGGTGAAGCCGCAGGACCGCAAGGGGATTCTTCCAACAGCCATTTTCAAACAGGTCTTCATCAGCCACACGGAGTCCTATGTCATCATCAATCCCACAAAACGTTTTAGCGTTCCGCGGGAGATTACTGTTGTCACGCCGTTGCCTCTTGGAGAGAGTATGGATTCGCGGCCTATGAACTTTCCGACGCCGGTCAGCCCGCTCAAGTGAACGCCTCGCGCTCGACTGCTGGAGTGTTTTCAGCTCTCGGGGTGCTTTGATTTGGCATTGGCGCAAAACGGATCGCGGAAAGTCTATGACAGCGATCCATCCGGGGCCGCATCTGGAGCGGCGCAGGCTAGCTTCCCAGGATGCGGAGCAAGCGTCTAGGCAGCGCACCTGTCGTTCGAGTCTTGCTGGACCCAGGCAGCGGGAGTAAGGTCTCGTAGGTGCTGGATCGGGCGATCAGCGAGTCCTGGAAGAACCGCGGCTAGATAGTCGCGTACCGGGAGTTTCAACCTGCGGCAGCTCTCCACCACCGAAAGGATCGCCGCGACCTTTGGTCCCGCCTGCGGACTAAAGCAGGACAGACGGAACCTGGGTTTCCTGGCCCTGGGTTTCCGCCCAGCGCGATCCTGGCAGTTGCGGCGACGAGCGAGGCAAATCGCGGACAGACGGGACTGGCGCTTTTACTGGTTTCACGATCAGACAAGCACTCTACGAATGCGAGCATGCACTTGGCCTGGAACGTTGGCCGATCGTGACCACAATAGGGAATAAAAGAGCGAATGCGCAAGAGCTGACCTAATCGGTCAAGCGCCCTGCGAAGGGTTCATGGAACTTTTCGTTGTGAAGAGCGAAACAGAGGGAGTATAATTCGCGCGCTGGCGCTTCCTCGGAAGGCGCCTCCGNNCTACACAGTCCCTACAGCAAGAGAACCGGACTTTGCAGAGTCCGTCGATACCGACTCCCTCCCCTGCGGCTAAACCTTCACCAAGAGGAGATTTCTACGATCAATTCGTAGGCAACCTGAAAACCGGCACGTATAGCTTGCTTTGACTGGAGCGTTTGCCGCGTTGCCGTTTTTCGTTCCGCAGCGGCCATCTCTCTGTTTG
Source organism: Acidobacteriaceae bacterium (assembly GCA_003152195.1). Lineage (GTDB taxonomy): Bacteria > Acidobacteriota > Terriglobia > Terriglobales > Acidobacteriaceae > PALSA-350. The sequence continues at coordinate 1,260 of PLZN01000121.1, read as the reverse complement.
CCTTCCGTGAAACACCCATAAACAGAAGACCTGGAACGATTTGCTTGTTGCGCANNCAGCGGCCGTCTCTCTGTCTGCCTTCCCCGGGACACCGGTAAACAGAAGATCTTGAACGATTTGCTTGTTGCGCGGGTTGAAGTCGTAAACCGATGTGATTAAGGGAAGCGAAGGAGATCCAGCGAGTCATGAAAATTCAGGCTCTGAAGTTTCTATTAGTTTTGTTGCTTTGTTTTCCCTTAGCAGCAAACTCACAAGGCTTTGGACTGATCCAGAAAAAGTTGGTCACCATTAACCGGCTTCTTCCTCCCACGGTCAACCTGAAGGGAAAGCGAATTCGTGTGGAAGCGACGGCCGACGCCATCCAGAAAGATGGCGAGATGCTACGTTCTCTTCTGAAGACAAAGTTAGTCACCCTGATCCAGAAGGATCCGCGATTCATTCTGAACGAAACCTCGCCCGAGACGATACTCCACTTCTCGATCACCAACTTCCATATTGAGAAGTGGACCTCTGGTACCGGGCAGTACCAGACGACAAGCTATGGGGGCAAGATCGAGGTGGCTTACCAGGCCCTTGATGAAGCCTCGAACATTGCTCTGGACTCGGAGAACCTGATCACCACTGCCGGTCAAGATCCGAACCAAGGAGCCACCTTCTCGCTCCACCTGGATCCGAAAAAAAAAGCTGCCGAGTCCAGCGAGGAGGAAACGCGCGATCAGCTGATCAACGGCATTGTGGATGAGATGGGCCGGCGCATTGCGCCACTCGATGAGCCGTTTGAGGCGCCGTTGCCGGGCGGCAAACTGGAGCCAATTTCGGCCATGGCCCTGACCGCACGCTGGGGAACAGTGGAAGAGCAGGCTGAAAAGGCCGACAAGCTGCCCAAAGGCAACGACGACACCTATCGGCTCTACTTGATCGCAATTGCCAAGGAGGCGCAGGCCTACGAATTGACCCGCGAGGCCAATGAGCGCGACTTGGGCAAGCGCAGCGATATCTCTCCAGCACAGGCGGAGGCGGAGTTTAAGCGCGCACAGCAATACCTGGATGAATCGGGCACCCTCTACAAGCAGATTGTGACTGCCAATCCGAAAGAGAAGGAATTCCGCGCCGGTGATGCGCGCACCGAGGAGGCGCTCGCAATTTATGCCAAAATCGAGCGCTACAAGGCGGAAAACGCCAAGGCGGTAGCCGCGGCTGCGGCTGCCCGAGCCTCCGGAGTCAAAGACGTCCGCGCCGCAGGTTCTGCACAGACCCCGC
>PLZN01000047.1 GCA_003152195.1 Acidobacteriaceae bacterium | reverse complement strand
ATCATTTTCTCGCCCACTCCAGGCGTCCTGAACTTCTTGAAGGTCTCTACTGCATCGCCATGAAGATCGTCCCAGCTAGGAATGGGTCGAATGAATTCCATGAAAGCAAGGCCACGAATGAATTCTGGTCTGCGGGCGGCCAAATGGAACGCCAATCCAGTACCCCAGTCCTGCGCGATGACGTACGCGGAAGAGATGCCGAGGCGCTCAAGGAACTCGTCAAGGTACCGAGCGTGATCGGTAAAACGATATTCAACATCCGGCTTTCCAGATTGGCCGAATCCGATAAGGTCAGGCGCGATGCAATGCGCGACCGGTGCAACCAGCGGAATAATATTCCGCCATATGTAAGACGAGGTCGGATTCCCGTGCAGGAAAAGCGCCACTGGTGCCTGCGGATCGCCCGCTTCACGATAGGCCATGGTTGAACCCAAAACATTCACATGAGGCAAGGTAATATCGAAGGAAATTGTCATGTTGCTCCTCTCTTACGGCTCGAACAAATCAGTTGATTGAGTTAGTTGATCGTGGGATTGCGCGGAAGACGGTCAGTGCAGCGCAGGTACTGAGAGCAGAGCCGGAAGAGTAACTCGCCTGAAGCGGTCGAGAGGCGCCGGGCTACGCTCGATTTTCATGCGGAGCATCGCCCCCTGCCACGCTTCCAACAGCGCGGCACCAGCCTGTTCGGAGTCAAGATCTGCTCGAACCTCGTCAACTTTCTGAGCCTGCCGGATAACCTCTGCGAAGTGCCCTGCCCATTCAGCGAAGATTTCACTGAGGCGCTGGCGGAGGAGTTCGCTATGCTCCGCAGCTTCCAGCCCCATGTTGCCCGCCAAGCAGCCGTAACGCCACCCGCCTGAGGCGAAGAGATCAGTAATGCGTTCAAAATACGCGCCCAGACGCTCCGTTGGCTTACGGCTTTCGTCTTCTAGCGTCTGCGTCATCACAGCGCGAAGCTGATCGAAGTAGTGATCCAGCACCGCCACGCCGAACTCCTCCTTCGACGCGAAATGATTGGTGAAAGAACCCTGGGCGACACCAGCCTCAGCGGTGATCTCTCGCAATCCCACGGTGCCAAAACCGCGATGATGCACGGTCTGCATTCCCGAAGCGATGATCTGGTTGCGAAACGAGGGACGTCCCATTCAAAAAGAATACGTCCGGACGTATTCGCTGTCAAGGGGCTGCACCACCTCACATCGCTCACGCCTGCCAGATACCTAGTCGTCTTGTGGTGAGCAATGATTGGTGATGAGAAGCGCGTCTGTCGGTATTTTCGCGGGCGATTCTCTAGTCGGTAAATCGGTCAATCAGAAACTCACTGATCAATTTGAGAGCCTCGTTGGAAGCTGAGAGGCGCCCCACTCCCCCAAGGAATCCATGGACCATGCCTTGCCACACATCGAGGCGAGCATCGACACCCGCCGCGACCCCGCGCTCCACCAAGTTGACAGAATCATCGAGCAGAACCTCATCATCGCCGACATGCACACGGATCGGGGCTAAGCTATTGAGGTTGGCGTAGAGCGGCGAGGCGGATGGATCTGCTGGTTCGTGACCATGGAGATAAGACCGCACTAACTCGGTCGCTTGAAGCTGGTTGAAGTAAGGGTCAGCAACGGCGCGCGTCGACCAACTTTCTCCAGAAAGGGTCAGGTCCGTCACGGGTGAGAGTACCACTCCACCCACCAAAGCTTTGCTGTCAGCACCACCGTTTGCTGTGAGATGCACAAGCAACCCAAGCGCCAGGTTGCCGCCGGCTGAGTCTCCAGTGATGGCAACTTTTGAGAAGCCTCGCCTGGTCAAGCCTAGGTAGCAGGCCCGGACATCTTCAGCGGCGGCAGGAAAAGGATGTTCCGGCGCAAGTCGGTAGCCAGGCACGAACGCCGCAACGCCAGCAGAAGCTGCGATATGGCCTGCCAGATGGCGAAATGACTGTGCCGAGCCCCAGTTGAACCATCCGCCATGCATGTGCATCACGGCTTGCCCGGGCCTCGCATCTTCGGGCCGGCACCACCACCCTGAAACGCCTCCAACATGGTCAGCTTCGTAGATAACTCCGGAAGGCGCAATGACACGCTCCATGATGGCGTCAAATGGAACGCGGGCCGCCGTTCCCTGAAGCTTTCCCTTGTTGGGTTCGACGATGGCGCGCATGGCAGCCATAGCGGCCTCATCTTCCGGGCTGAGTGAGTGGAGCACGGACCAAGGGGCCGTATCGTGATCTTCGAGAAATGTCGACATGATGTTCCTTCCGCGTGGCTCGTTTAGCGAGGCGCATCCTAATTGGCTAACGTAAATCAGTGCTCCTTGTCCTAAGACGAGGGCGAATCTAACGCTCCGGTTGCACTAAGAAAACTCATGGGATTCCGATAGTCCTTCCAACGAGAAATCTGTTCGCCGCGGAATGTAAGACGGTAATGTACTTCTGATGGTAAGGGCGTCCCGTTTGCGTGGCCTCGCCACTGCCCTCGAACACCCTTCACGAACTGTTGCAGCTTGGCATCCATTTGTTCAGGCATATTTTCATGGCTCCAGTCTGGCGATAGACACATTGTTCGATTGAGATTGGCGAAAGAGCATACCCTGACAAAGAGGATGCTCAGAGAACTGCTGCAGTCAGCCGAGCTTGACCAGATTCTGAAATAAAAGCCCGCCCGGCTTGCCGCCTACAACATGGAGGGGCGTGCCGCCCTCACTAAGCTTTCCAAGCTCGACTGGTGCGAAGCCAAGCTGAGTTGCCACAGCGGCTACGGTCGCGCTGGCATCGACGTCGTTACTCGACAAGAACACGGTCTGCCTCTGCCCCTGAATGCTCGGATTCGTCCCAAGTTGTTCCGCAGGCAGGTGGTTGAAGCCCTTTACGACCCGAGCTCCGCTAAAGGCTTTGGCCACCACCTTGGAAGAGAGTATCCCTCCCAGCTCCTCGCGCTGCTTAAGAGAGAGATCAAGAGTATTCATGGTGTCGACGACAATCTTCCCGTTCCAATTACTGAACATCTTCGCGACATCCTTGTGAGCGGGAAATGGGACAGCGAGGAAGACCATTTCGGCCGTACAGGCTTCCTGAACAGATTGGGGATGGACGCTGGAACCCAGATCTTTCGTCAGAGAGGCAAGTGTCTCGGGCCCACGGGAGTTTGCGATTGCGACCTCAATGTTGTTACGTGAAAAGGCGCGTGCGATTGCGGTACCGATTTTGCCGGAACCTATGATTGCGTACTTCATACGAAGTCTCCAGTCTCAGCACGTGCTGAGGGGTGTTCAGGAATTGTCAAGCAGCGGCGAGCGAGCCAAGCATCGAACCCCGCACGGGAAGCAGGCGGCAGATCCGACCTACAGCATGCCGTTCTTGTTTTTCGTTTCCTCTAGAGGCGGAATTTCTTCAGGGAACCCCCAGTGTTCGATGATCTTCTCGCTTTCAACCCGGTATAGGTCGATGTAGGCGCAAGGGTTGCCCTCGTGCGTTCCCCTCGCGGCGACGAAAACGAAGTCTCCCTGTCCCAGTACAAACTTGATTTCGTCGATGGTTCTGTGTTGCGCGATTACTTCGAGGTCACGCAGGAATGCCGCAAGTCCATCGCGGACGCCGGGTTCATGGCGCACCTGATCCGCGGCAACGTAGTGCGGGATCTTGCTGTGGTCTCCAGCGATGTGAACGGTCTCGTAGTATTTCCGGATAACCGATTTGTTCTTATCTGTGTCCTCTGAGAGTTTCGCCTCAGTTGGACCGTCAATCTGAGTGTGCCCGCTCTCATTCGGCGGGGCCGCTTCGGTCGAGAAGGCCCAGTGCTCCACGATCAGACCATGCTCAAATCTGAAAATGTCAAAAAAGACGTTCCTCCCGGATCGCTGCCACGTTACCTGAGTGACGACGTAACAGCCATCCTGGAATGCCCGGACCATAGTCAATTGGAGTTGGTCACGCGGCGACTGAGTGATGAATTGCGTTAGCCCCTCCACACCGTCAGCCGCATACGGATTGTGTTGCACAAACCGCTTGTGGTCAACGTATCTGGTTGCAAGACTTACATCCCCGGCGCTGATGCCGGCAAACACGGTCAAGACCTTCTCAATATCACTCTTCGCCATGGGTAGCTCTCCAGTCGTGGGTTTAGTAAGAACGTGAAAGTGCGCTCGTACATTGCTGCAAGGGCAGTTGCTCGATGTCAGGGCTATGCCCACGAGTTGTCCGTTTTTGTTGGCCCGAGGGCTTCAGACCTGGCCTACGCCACCGTCGGCCATGAGATCCGAACCGGTCAGGTACGAACTCTGGTCAGACCCAAGGAAGACCGCCGCGTTGGCGATCTCCTCGGCGCGAGCCAACCGGCCGATCGGGATCATGCTCAGGTACATGTTCACCAGGGACTCGCGCTCTTCCGAGGTCGTCGCTTGAGAATCGAGAATCGGCGTATCGGTCACGCCAGGGCTCAGCGTGTTCACGCGAATGTTGCGACCCTTGAACTCCGCAGCCCAAGTGCGGGCATAGGAACGCAATGCTGCCTTGGTCGCCGCGTAGGTGGTATGGCCGGGAATGCCCATGAGGTGCATGGCCGAGCTTACCAAGATGATCGATCCACCGCCTGTCATCAGAGGAAGCAGCTTCTGCACCAGGAAGACCGGGGCTTTCGCCATGAGGTTGAAGGTCTTGTCGAAATGTTCTTCCGTAAGGGAATCGATCGAAGCCTGCTCCGTTAGGCCTGCGTTCGAGACGATAATATCGACGACTCCCTTTTCGGCCTTTACCGCCGCAGCGATGCCGTCGAGATCTTGAAGCTTCGTGATATCTCCCTGCACGGCCGTGACATTCCTGCCGATCAGCGCGACCGCCTTATCCAACTCCGCCTGACGACGCCCAGTAATGAAGACATAAGCGCCTTCCTGAACGAAGCGCTGAGCGGTAGCCAGGCCAATCCCACTATTGCCGCCCGTAATTACGCTACCTTGCCTTCGAGTGCGCCCATTGTTCTTCTCCTTTAACTCTCTGTCATTCATTGTATTCCGTAGCACTTATTACAGATGTACCGGATTACGCATCGGATGCAGGATTCCGCACTCTAATATGGAAGTGATGAGGAAAGGTATGAAAACTGGGGCCGGCAAGACGGGACGACCGATCAGCTTTGACAAAGACGCGGCCTTAGAGGCTGCGATGCTGCTTTTTTGGGAGCGGGGCTTTGAAGGTACTTCAATGGCTGATCTGACCCAGGCGATGGGTCTGAACCCCTCTAGCATCTACGCGGCCTTTGGTGACAAGCACGCCTTATTTCAACTCGCGGTGAAGCGCTATCTGGCCAGTCGAGCGCAATATGCAGTCAAGGCGCTGGAGGAACCGACTCTCGAAGGGGTCATTCGTGCCCTCTTCGACAACACAGTTGCGTTCCTCACTACGCCTGGCCATCCGCCGACTTGTATGACGCTGGCGGGTGCGATGGGCTGCAGCGTAGATGCTGCTCCGGCGAGGGATCTCATGACGGAGATACGGAGACAGAATGAAGTCGCCATCAGAGAGCGCCTTCGACGAGCTCAAAAGAGCGGGGAGTTTGCGAAGGACATTAACGCGGACGACTTCACCCGATATCTGTCCTTGATGCTCGCCGGGCTGTCCATTCAGTCAGCGAATGGTGCGACGAAAGCAGAGCTTAGGCGGGCCGCCCAGATGGCGCTCCGGCACATGGGCTACTGAGAAAGTTTCTGGAGAAAAGATCCGAAAGGATCAGCCTCAGCGCGACAGAGTCGGTCCCAGATGTCGGCTTGTGTCCACGAGTGCCGTTGATCCACTTGGACGTAAAACGTCTTGTCGGACAAGTGACTGCTGCCAATTAACTCGTTAAGGCTTTCTCAGGGAGCGCAAAATCACCGAATCATTCAGAGAACGCTCCAGGTGCGACGAAGGCTCTACGATCTTCCGGATCGTGGGGCTATCCCGATCCACCCGGGAGCTGCCAGTTGCTTTAGACCTAGCGCGCCTCCCTGGCGGTATTTTTCCCTCCAGGAGAATCAGCCTGTATCAGCGGTCCCTTATTTGCCCGTCTGCGAAATCTGCACACTGAACCCTTCGGCGATCGTTTGTTCGCGAAGCAGAACGAATTAGCATCGTCGCGCGAGCAGAATTACTTAGGTGTCAAGAACGTCCTCAACATACTTTGCAAGGCCTAAGCGCTCCGTCGCGATGCTTCCCGGATATCAAAGTTGATCAAGAAAGTCTTGGACTCTTGTGGAAAATACGGCCATTCTCTGGAAATCGGAGGTGTTTATGGCGCGCTCTCTTCCAAGATTCACTCCTCGTCCAGTCGATCGGGCTCCGTTTTCGATTTCGGAATTCGAGCCACTGCTCGACAGTTCGCAAGCCGCCGCTCTGTTGCGAATTCATCCGAAGACACTGCAGAAGATGGCGCGCCGTGGCGATATTCACGGAACGCACATCGGTAAGCTCTGGCGATTCCGTGCCTCTGACCTGAATGACTGGCTCTACCGCCAGGAGCAGGCGAGCTGACAGCATCGGATTCGCACAGCTCTTTTCAACCACGGACATCTACCATTCGTGCCGCATGCTGGGTATCCTCAAGATAGCCATCCGTGCCGCTAAAAAGGAGAGAGCCTTTGAAGCGGATACGTTATCAGCAAGGAACACTCAGGCTCGAAGAACGGACAAATGGCACTCGCGTGTGGGAATACCGTTGGTACGAAACGCAAATTGACGGGACTCGCAGACGCCGCAGCGCAATGATTGGAACATTCCAGGAGTTTCCATCAGAAGCCTCTGCGCAAAAGGCCGTTGCCGCGCTTCGCGCAAACGTTAACGCAGAAACCCCGCGCACACAAATTGACGCGATCAACTTTCACACGCTGTCGCAACATTATCGCGAAAAAGAAATGTGCGAGGGTGCAGGCAAGACATTCGCCACCAACCGGAGNNATGCACGCTGTCTTCAATCACGCGGTTCGCTGGGAGTGGCACGATAAAAACCCGATTACACAGGTGCGCCAGAGCGCCAAGCGGCAGAAGGTTCCCATCGTGTTGAACATCGAGCAGCTCCGTTCGCTGCTCGAACATCTCAAGGAGCCGGGCAAGACCGCCGTACTCCTGGACATTCTCACCGGCTTGCGGGTGAGTGAACTGCTCGCGTTGAAATGGTCCGACGTGGACTTCGAGAACCTCGAACTGCACGTGACCCGGTCCATTGCCCTTCAGCGCGTCGGCCCTTGCAAGACGGAAGCATCGCAGAAACCTGTCCCGCTCGATCCTGAGTTGGCTGGCGTTCTGCTGATGTGGCGAAGGCAATCTGCCTACCCGATGGATAGTGATTGGATCTTCGCCAGTCCCGCAAGCAAGGGAAAGCTCCCGTACTGGTCCTTCTCCATCTTTCGCGTGTACATCCGGCCGGCTCTCAAAGCTGCCAAGATCACGGGCAAGGTGGGATGGCATACCTTCCGTCATTCCCTAGCGACGATTTTGAAGTCGCATGGGGAAGATGTGAAGACTGTGCAGGAGTTGCTGCGGCATGCCAACAGCAGTGTAACCATGAACCTCTATGCGCAAGCGGTGACAGACATCAAGCGCAGCGCACAGAGCAAAGTAGCGAGACTGGTTTTCAAGTCTGAGAAGGCTCAGGAAGAGTGAAATCCGGCTTACTGGACCTTTTTGGACCGGCGACGATTTTGGGGGTTTCGCCTAAGTCTTTTATTTTGTTGGCGTCCCCGACGGGATNNCCCGTGTTATCGCCGTGAAAGGGCGACGACGGATCAGAAGCCGAGCAAGTTGCTGTGCGTGCACGAATCAGCATTCTACGCGCGGGTTCGGTGCCGGCGAGATCCTCTATGACCGGACGGAGACCGTTTGGGCGGCCTCGGTGAGCGCGGCAGATCGTTTGGAACGCTATCTTCCCCGACTTCCCACGCTACCGGGGTTGCTGCGCGGATTGCAGGGACGCAAACCGGCCAACCTTGCCGATCTCGACGTTCAGTTGCGCTGGTGGGTCGCCGAAGTTGCCAACCAGCGTGTCCACAGCACCCCCATGAAAAGATGCTCGCCCGTTGGGACGCCCGATCATGCGGGGATGCAGGCGGTACGCGTACGTTCCACCCTAACGTATACGGACGACGAGCAGCGCAGTGTGGCCCGCGGCGCCTACATCTGCTGGAAGGGCAGCCGCTCTTCCGTGCCCTGGCACTGTGCCGGTAAAAAGCTCTGGGGCCGAGACCACGGTCCCTCGCTCGCGATTCGCTCAGCACCGAACGGATCGCGGCACATGCGCTGGCGATGAGCCAACATCAGGTCATCACACTCGCCCATCACCATGTCGGCTCAATCGCCTGATTCTCCGCCTGCAGACGGTTTAGATGCTTCTCAAGTTTTTCGATCCAGGGACGAACACGGGCGTGCGTCGGCGATCAACCTAGGCCGGAGACGACGCCATCGGCCATGCTTCAGGTGAAGCCTCCAAGAGGGCCACAAGGCTGACGTCCTTTCTTGGGTCGGCTTACGGCCTCTGTCTTTGCCCCACTTTACTTCTGGAACGCTGCTCGCCTGCCTCAAAGGGAGCGAGGAAGCCTCCACCGCTATCATGTTAAGACCTTCAACAGCTTGTCGATTAGACGAGCGGCGAAATCAAAACCCATGCAAAAGAGCACGCGCTACGTGGCGGACCCGCTGAGTGAACGAGACCCAGTAGTCAGTGGCGCACCCGTCGACGAGTCGCTTTATTGCTCTTGGCAAATCGATCCGTATCGGCGGCGCAAAGTAGCACCGTGTGAATTCTCCACACGCCGTCTCCCGTCGGGCGTCACCATGGGCGAGCTCAACCAGTTGAAGCCGCAAACGGGACAATTACCGGGCGCCCTGCAGGGAATCACACTCGGCTAATTTTCCGGGCCTTTTGCGCTTTAGCCTCCTTTAGTCCGCGTGCCCGCTTCTCTTCGACAAGCCTGCGACGAGCTTCACGGAGCTTTGCGCGGAACATCGTTTTCCATGCCTCAAGGTCGGCTTCGGTTCTGAAACCCACAGAACGCAATTCCGAAGTGTCGCTTGTGTCCCAGCGGGTCCAGCCCAGTGTCTTTTTGGCGGCCGCGCGCGCCTCCTGGCCCATGAACCACCACTCATCTTTTTGCCGGCTCAGTGCCTCTAACATCACCCTCACAGCTTCACGCCGTTCGTAGCCAGTGAGCGATGCCCCCTGGATCTCCTGAGCCCACTCGATCCAGCGCTCATACAGGTGTCGCCTGGAGTGTTCCTCCGTCGTATGCTGGCCTGTTGAGTCCCCACTGTCGTCTGAGAAAGGGAGATACGAGCGCATCCCGTCCTCGCCACAGGAGGCCATAAGCCTCTTAAAGTCTTCCCGGACGCATTCGGGACACTCACTGTAGGCCGTGATAAGGTTTGCTGCTGCACCAAGCCGCACTGAGTACTTCGACGGCTTCTGCTTGCTACCTGTTTCTGATTTTCGCATTTTAACTCTCCTAGTTGGGGTTGTCCGGGGATGATGTGTGCCACGCACCCTACTTCCCTTGAGAGCTAATACGAGCTTTTCCCCCTCGACCACCTTTATTATTTTGCTTCACCCCATATACGTCTTTCGGGAGGCTTGTTCGCACGAGCAAGCCGACGTCGTACAGTCTTCACTCTGGGCATTGCAGCTGCGGGCACGCGATAGGGCCCCCCTAACCCGACGACGCTGGAACACAGGCGCCTGGAGTTCTTCGGCGCCTTCATTTTGATCACCCTCCTTCTATAAGAAGACCCGGTAGTCGGATTTCTCTTGCGTCCGAGATCACGTTCTGGCTCTAGGAGCAGCCGAATCAACGCCGGGTTTGCGGTCCCTGGGTGCGGTTGATCAGCGGTCATTCGAGGAAATGGCCGGGCTAGCTGTTGACGTCGAGGGAGCCCCGCTGATTCGCCTAACCTTTCCCCAGCGCTGTGCCGAACGGCCCCGGCCGTCACGTGCCAATCCGGGCGGCCGGCTGGCCAGGGGCTAACTGGTTCGGGCGCTCTTACCCGATAGTAGCGCGCGGTTCGATGGTTTTCGGTGTCTTCCGGTTGTGACCCGGCGACGACGGCGGCACTCAAGACGGATCATCCGATCATCCCGCACATTGAAAGTAAGCAGCAGGCTTCCACCTCGGGGCTCGTTGCACGCATCGACGACTAATAGACACGGTAACTTCACACTCGAGCGGCGCATTGGGCTGGTAGAGCCGCAGCTCATGCATCGGTAACAGCTCCCGTTGCGTACCATGAACGCGCCCCAGGTATGGCAACTGGGCGCGTCGCCCATGTCGAGATACTCCTTCATGGCATCCGCCGCGTGGAAGATCGCCTCGCCACCCCTACGGGTTTCGGGCGCGCCGTTAAATTTCCCGGTCTTCCATGGTGAAGCTCGGCGAGAGGAGGTCTCTGCTGAGTCCCGGCCGGCGCCGGCCTGACCAAGAGCGCCTGGTTCCGGTACGATGCCACTGGCTGGCGGCCTGGTCTCGTATCTAG
>PLZN01000517.1 GCA_003152195.1 Acidobacteriaceae bacterium | reverse complement strand
CCCACAGCACCACCGGCGTTGCCAGGGCAAACTCAGTCCACCCCAATGTCTGGCCTTGCAGGAAATGTTGCAGGGGATGGCCGGGCAGAAGATCGGAGACCATGATGGCGAGCAAAGGAAGCGTCAACACGACCCCAACTAACAGCCGCCGCGTCATGCTAACCAGTTCGGGATTGGCCGAGTTTACCGCGACGGTTCGAGGCTCGAGCGCCATGCCACAGATGGGACANNGGATGCATGGGGCAGGTGTATTGGGCGGATGCTTGCGAGCCGTCAAATTTGCCTGGGTCAGCCTCGAACTTTGTCCCGCATCCCGCGGAACAGAAGTACCAGAGGTGTCCTGCATGCTCGACGAATGCCGCGGCCTTTTGCGGCAGCACCTTCATGCCGCATACCGGGTCGATCTTCGTTAGATCTGCAACTGCCATGCTCCACCTGTAACTTAGTTAGAGTATTTAGCGGCTCTGAGGATTCGCAGCCAACTGGGCGCGGGTCACACCGCGTTCGACTAAAGCAGATTCAACCTTATTCGAAGCAGTGGCACAAACTGCTGAAACCGCAGGTCCCTCCACTNNGGTACGCTGGTGCGAGGGGCACCCGCCCCGCCACATTGCAGTCGTGTTGGCGTATCCTAGGCGCTCTTCAACGACAGGCGCCCGATGTCTCGGCGGTAGTACATCCCCTCGAATTGGATGCGGTCGAGTGCCTGGTAGACGAGCGATAGCGACTGCTTCAGCGTCGCGGCCGCCGCAGTCACACCGAGCACCCGGCCACCTTCGGTGACGTAATGCCCGTCTACCAATCCAGTGCCCGAATGAAAAATCTCCACTCCGGGTACGCGGCATGCCTCTTCCAGTCCGCTGATCTTGTGCCCGGTGACGTAACTGCCCGGGTAGCCGGACGAGGCCGCGATCACACATGCGGAAGCTCCGGGCTTCCACAGCAGCTCGGCGTCGCTCAGCCGCCCCTCGACGCAGGCCTCAAGCGTGGCCAACAGGTCACTGTCCAGCCGGGCCAGAATAGCCTGCGTCTCCGGATCACCAAAGCGTGCGTTGAACTCCAGCACCATAGGGCCCCGCGCCGTCATCATCAGCCCACAGTACAGCACTCCCACGAAGGGCGAATCTTCGGCAGCCATGCCGTTCACCGCGGGGACTGCAATGTGGTGCAGGATCCAGTCGCGCATCTGGTCATCCAGCATGCTGCCGGTCGAGTAGGCACCCATGCCTCCCGTGTTGGGCCCGGTATCCCCCTCCCCTATCCGCTTGTGGTCTTGTGCCGGCGCCAAAGGCGCGACATGCTTTCCATCGCTCAGGGTCAGAAACGAGATCTCTTCGCCGGTCAGGAACTCCTCGATCACGATAGAGGATTGGACCGAACCCAGCAGCTTTCCGCTCATCAGGCCGGAGATCGCCTCGGATGCTTCGCGCCGCGTCTCGCACAGGATGACGCCCTTGCCCGAAGCCAGACCATCCGCTTTGATCACCACCGGAAGATGGAAGAGGTCCATCGATTCCATGGCTTGCTGCTCGCTGGTTGCGACGGCGTAGGCCGCCGTCGGGATCTGGTGCCGTTGCATAAAGCGCTTGGCGAAGGCTTTGCTGCTTTCGAGCTGCGCCGCCCTCCGGGTCGGACCAAAGACCGCGACGCCGCGTCTTTGCAACTCGTCCACCAGCCCCAGCGACAAGGGAAGCTCGGGGCCAACGACCACCAGGTCGGGGCTTTCGGCCGCAGTGACCCGTAACAGGTCATCCACATCCCTCTGGCTAGCGGGAATGCAGCGCGCCAATTGAGCTATGCCCGCGTTGCCCGGGGCGCAAAGAACCTCGGAGACACGGCGCGACCCTGCGATGGACCGCACCAACGCATGTTCCCGGCCTCCCCCGCCAATCACCAGCACTTTCATCCGCCCCAGCCTACTCCCATTTTTAAGAACTGTGCCAGACTACCGCACCATCGTCCGGCTGCGAAGAGCGATTAACCGTAGTTAACGAAAAAACGGAAATGCAGGCTATACTAAATCATCAGCCGCTGAAACCGAGGATCGCGCCATGGCTCCCGCTTCTCCACCCTCGCTTCCAGTCTCGTCGCCGCAACCCGCGGCGCTGCTTCCCCTGCTGAAGACGCGGCGCGCCTTGTATTGGTTCGGCCCGGCCTTCGTGGCTAGCATTGCCTATATCGATCCGGGAAATTTTGCCACCAATTTCGAGGGAGGAACGCGTTTCGGCTACAAGCTGCTCTGGGTATTGCTTTGGTCGAACGCGATGGCCATCCTCATCCAATACCTCTCCGCCAAGCTGGGCATCGCGACAGGACGCACGCTGCCCCAGAACTGCCGCGAACATTTCTCGCGGCCTACGGCGATCGGCCTGTGGATAGCTGCGGAATTCTCGGCGCTGGCCACCGACCTGGCTGAGTTTCTTGGTGCCGCGCTCGGCTTCTACCTGCTTTTCGGCGGCTACTTTCTCCATCTGGGGCTTTCGCGGACCACGGTGATGTTTCTCGCCGCGATTGTCTCCGCCGCGTGCGTCTTCGCCATCCTGGCCCTCGAACTGCGGGGTTTCAGGAGCCTGGAAATTGGCATCATTGTCTTTGTTTTGTTGATTGGTCTCTGTTATCTGGTCGAGATCTTTCTTGTGCACCCGGACTGGCGGCAGATCGCTTACCACACCGCAATACCCATGATGGATCGACAGAGTATCTACATCGCCGTGGGCATGCTGGGCGCCACGGTGATGCCGCATGTCGTTTACCTGCATTCCGGCCTGGTGCAGCCGCGGCTCGCCGCGGAAGAACGGCACGTGCTGTCGCCCCAGGTCCGCTATCGGTCACGGCTGCGCCACCTCAGGCTGGAGGCGCTGGACGTCTTTGCCGCCATGAACGGCGCGTGGCTGGTGAACTCCGCCATGATCATCGTTGCCGCCGCGGCGTTTTCCGGGGCCGGCCGCAATGGCATGTCCATCGAGGAAGCCCATCGCACGCTGGGTCCCTTGCTGGGTCCCGCTTCGGCAACCATCTTCGCCGTTGCGCTCTTGTGCTCCGGGCTTTCTTCCTCCACCGTGGGAACCCTGGCCGGCCAGATGATCCTCGAAGGCTTCCTGCAGGTTCGCTTCAGCATCTTCTTGCGCCGGCTGTTGACGCTGCTGCCGGCGATGGTCGTCATCGGCCTTGGTTTGGACCCGATCCGCATCCTGGTCCTCTCCCAGGTGGTGCTTAGCTTTACCTTGCCCTTCGCTCTGATCCCGCTGCTTATCCTTTGCAGCCGGCGGGGAGTGATGCGAGAGTTCACCAACGGGATGACAATGGCGTTTCTGGGATGGCTGACGGTATCGATCATTATTGCCCTCAACCTGGTGCTGCTGGGACTAGCCTTCACCTCCTGAACCGCTAAAAATGCTTTAGAATCTTTAGTGGACCATGAACGTCCGCAGCAGCCTTCGAATTTCCCTGCACAAGCGTTTCCGTCACGGCAAGCCTGACCGTGGACGGAACCACTCCTCTTAATTGATCGTCAGCCAGACCCTGGCAACCAATTTTTGATCAGGCTCGCGCACCTGCGCAATTTTGCGTAGAGGTGGCGCCGGCATAAAGCCCTCCAGATGAAACCTGGGCGGGATATAGGGAGGAATACCAGTCCATGAACAGCTTCGGCAGCCAATCCACCCTGAAGGTCGGGAACAAGAGCTACGAAATCTTCCGTCTGAAGGCACTCGAGGCCAAGGGCCTCCCCCTCCATCGTCTTCCTTACAGCCTGCGCGTTCTGCTGGAAAACCTGCTGCGGCAGGAAGATGGCAAGAGCGTCACCGCGAACGACATCGAATTCCTGGCCAAGTGGCAGGCAAAAGCCGAACCGGCGCGTGAGATCGCGTTCATGCCGGCGCG